>VGHR01000246.1 GCA_016868205.1 Betaproteobacteria bacterium | reverse complement strand
TGGTCGAGGCCTTGTCATTGGCGCGGCGCTTGTCGGCCTCGCCGTCTTCCTGAGGTACGCCATGGCCACAGCGCATCCCGTTCAGATCAGCATCGGTGCCACGTTGGCGGCATCCCTCGGGTCTGCCGTGCGCAGTGCCCAGGCTCAGTTGAACCAGCTGGGCACCACGATGGCCGAACTGGGCAACAAGCAGTCCGGCATCAAACAGCTGGAGACCCTGCGCGCCCAGGCCAAGGATGCCGCACTGGCGATGCGTGCTGCCCAACAGAAAGTCTCTGGCCTGGAGGCGAATATCGCTGGCCAAGGTGGTGAGCCTTCGGCCAAGCAGGCCCGCGAACTGGAACGGGCGCGTGCGGCAGCGGCTCGGGCTGAAGAAGCCTACCGCCACCAGCGGGCAGCGGTGGATGAACTGAGCACCTCGCTGACCCGGGCCGGGGTGAACACCCGCGCCATGGGCAGTGAGTCTGCACGCCTCGGTAGCCAGCTGGAGACTCTGCGCACCCGCACAGAGGCGCTCAGTCGCGCTCAACAGGCCCAGGCCAGGAATCTGGAAAACCGCAGCGCCTACCGCGCCCAGTTGATGGATGCGGTGGCCCTGGGCGGTGCGCTCTATGGCCTGGTGCAACCGGCTGTCCAGTTCGAGTCGGTGATGGCCGATGTCAAGAAGGTGGTGAACTTCGACACGCCGGATCAGTTCGGGCAAATGAGTAAAGATGTGCTCTTGATGTCCACCCGCATTCCGATGGCCGCTGACGGCATCGGGGCCATTGTTGCGGCGGCCGGCCAAGCCGGTATTGCCCGCGAGGAGTTGCTGCGCTTTGCCGAGGACGCCGCCAAGATGGGCGTGGCCTTCGATCTCTCGGGCCAGCAGGCAGGCGCGGCGATGACGGGCCTACGCTCGATCTTCGGCCTCACCCAGGACGAGGTGGTGAAGCTTGGGGACGCCATCAATCACCTGTCCAACAACATGGATGCCAAGGCATCCGACCTGCTCAACATCGCCAACCGGGCGGGATCGACGGCGAAGCTCTTCGGCCTGTCCGGCGCGCAGTTGAATGCTTTGGGCGCGACCTTCCTGGCGTTGAAGACGCCCCCGGAGGTGGCGGCCACCGGCATCAATGCGCTGCTGATGAAGTTGGCCACCGCCGACAAGCAAAACGAGAAATTCCAGCAGGGGCTGCAAGACATTGGGCTGTCGGCTGAGGTGATGAAGAAGATGATCCAGCGCGACGCCCAAGGCGCCCTGACCACCTTCCTGCGCCAGGTGAAGAACGCGCCCGATCTGATGGGCACCCTGTCGGATCTCTTCGGCATGGAGTACGCCGACGACATCGCCAAGCTGGTGGGCTCGATGGAGACCTACGAGAAGGCGGTGGGCCTGGTGGCCGATCAAACCGCCTACGCAGGCTCGATGCAGAAAGAGTACGAGGCGCGCTCGGCGACGACCGCCAACAACTTGCAGCTGCTCAAAAACCAGATGAACCGGCTGGGCATTACGGTGGGCAATGCGCTGCTGCC
>VGHR01000245.1 GCA_016868205.1 Betaproteobacteria bacterium | reverse complement strand
CCCTGGAGCAGGCCGATCGTGCCATTTTGTTCAAGACGGGTGTCAAGGAGATCGGCAGCCGCTTTGGCATCATGCCCAGCTTCATGGCCAAATGGAATCAGGCCTATCCGGGCTGCAGCGGCCATATTCATCAGTCGCTAAGCGATGGCAAGCGCAACCTGTTTTCGGATCCACGGGGTCGATCGGGCATGAGTCGCTTGTTTGAGAGCTATTTGGCCGGACAGATCGCCTGCCTGATGGAATTTGCCCCGATGTTTTGGCCCACCATCAACAGCTACAAGCGTCTGGTGGATGGATTCTGGGCGCCGGTCAAGCCCACCTGGGGCGTGGACAACCGGACCGCAAGCTTTCGGGTGATTGCCGCTTCGGCCAAGTCGACCCGGCTGGAAACCCGCTGCCCCGGTGCCGATGTCAATCCCTATCTGGCCATGGCAGCGGTGATTGCCGCTGGCTTGCACGGCGTGGAGAAGGGGCTCAAGCTGACTGCCCCCGCGATCACTGGCACCAACCAGGGGGGCGAGCAGGTCGCGCGGGCACCGCGCAGCCTGATTGAGACCACCCGGCTGTTCCGGCAGTCGCGCATTGCCCGCGATTGGCTGGGCGATGCTTTCGTGGAACATTTTGCTGCCACCCGTGAATGGGAATGGCGGCAGTGGCTTGACGCAGTGACCGACTGGGAACTCAAGCGCTATTTCGAAATCATTTGATGGTCTTTCCACCCCCTTATGTCCTTGGAGTTGCCGTGAGCCTGTCGCGTTTTTCCTTTCCCTGTCCTATTGTTTTTGGTGCCGGTGCGCGTATGCAGGTGGCGGCGCACTTGAGCGAGCTTGGCTTGCGGCGTCCCCTGATCGTGACCGACAGGGCGATGGCCAGTCTGCCTGTGCTGGAGCAATTCAAGGCCACGCTCAAGGGACTGCAGGTCGGTGTCTACGCCGGGGTGCAGGGTAATCCGACCGCCGCACAGGTCATGGCCGGTGCCCAGGCCTTCAGGGATCATCAGGCCGATGCGGTGATTGGTTTTGGAGGCGGCGCCTCGCTGGATGTGGCTAAAGTGGTGGGCTTGATGGCGACCCATCCGGGCGACATCATCGAATACGCTTGGGATCACCCGCAGGTTCGGACGATCTCGGGCCCCTTGCCTTACTTCGTTGCCCTGCCGACAACATCGGGCACCGGATCGGAGGTCGGTCGATCCAGCGTGGTCAGCGAGAACGACACGCATCACAAACGAGTTATCTTCAGCCCACACATTCTGGCGCGCATGGTGTTTGCCGATCCCGAGTTGACGCTGGGCCTGCCGGCGGCCATCACCGCGGCCACCGGCATGGACGCCTTGACCCATAACCTGGAGAGCTACCTGTCGCCGGCCTACCATCCGCTGTGCGACGGTATCGCTCTAGAGGGCACCCGCATCGCAGCGGCAGCGCTGGCGCGGGCGGTGCATCAGCCGCAGGATTTGCAGGCGCGCAGCGACATGATGATGGCCTCGATGATGGGGGCTATCGCTTTTCAGAAGGACCTCGGTGCGGTGCACTCTTGCGCGCATGCGC
>VGHR01000244.1 GCA_016868205.1 Betaproteobacteria bacterium | reverse complement strand
GGCAGTGCGCTGCAGGTGTCTGCGCAATTGCTCGGCGTGCGGCCGGTCCTGCTGGTGCCAGACAATCAAGGTACCTTCCTGCTGGAAAAACACCGGTTCGGGCAGCGAGGCGATCAGTTCGGACCAGCGCTTGAGGCTGTACTGGCCCATGCGCACGACCACCGCCTCGGTGACGGCCGATTCAGCCAAGGGCGCAAGCATCGAGGCGGCCACGCGAGCGGCTGACCTGCCACCGTCTGCGGCTCCGGCCTCGTAGAGCTCGATCGCATGACCGCGGCGCGCCAAGTCGAGCGCCAGCAGCCGGCCCATCAGGCCAGCGCCCAAAACAACAACGCGTTTCTTAGGGGAGCTCATTGGTCTTTTGCTTGAGCTCGCAGGGCAGGTCGGCCGACCGTTCTCAGGCGCAAACTTCCCACGCCAGCATGATCTGGATCGGGTGCGAGGGTCTTTCTCAGTCCGGAGTCAGCGGACACCCCTGTTTCGCTCGATTCGAATTACATCACATCCCCCCAGTGGTGCCGATAATCGGGCCCATGAGTTTTTCTGCCCTCCAAGACTTCACCGCGTGGCGTTATTGCCGCGTCCTGTCCATCGCTGGATCCGACAGCGGCGGTGGCGCTGGCATCCAGGCCGACCTTAAAACCTTCAGCGCTCTGGGCTGTTTTGGTATGACGGCGCTGACTGCCTTGACGGCCCAAAACACCCTGGGCATACGGGCTATCGAGCCGGTGTCTGCACAGTTCCTCAAAGCTCAATTGCAGGCCGTACTTGAGGATATCGGCGTTGATGCCGTCAAGATCGGCATGCTGCACGCCCCTGAGATCGTCCGTGTGGTGGCTTGGGCTATCGATCACTACCGTCTCTCCAATGTGGTGCTCGATCCGGTGATGGTGGCCACCAGCGGCGATCGGCTGATCGAGGAGGCTACCGTACAGATCTTGCGTGAGGAGCTTTTCCCGCGTGTCGCGGTGATCACCCCCAACCTCGATGAGGCTGCACTCTTGCTGGGTCGCACCATTGCCGATGCGCGGGACTTGCAGGCTGCCGCCCACGACCTTCTGGCGCAAGGGGCGCGTGCGGTCTTGCTCAAGGGCGGCCATTTGGCCGGCGATGAATTGACGGATCTACTGGTGCGGGCCGATGGGCCGGATTTGGCGCTCAGCTCAGCCCGCATTCATAGCCGCAACCTTCACGGAACCGGATGTACGCTTTCTTCGGCCATCGCAGCCTACCTGGCTCAAGGCTTGGCACTTGAGACGGCTGTGGTGCAGGCGCGCAACTACATCACGCAAGCTTTGCGCTGGGGCGCCGATGTGCGAACCGGAGGCGGGCACGGGCCGCTGTGCCACGGCCACGCCCCGGTGGCTATGTTGCGTCTGCCGCAAGCCTGAGTTCAGGCGGCCCGTCCCCGCCCCGCAGCAGAGCTGATCCAGACCAGCAGCAGACTGATGGCGCTTGAGGCGAGCAAGGCGGCGGCAAAGGGTGCGAGGGTCGGGATACTGTTGGGGAAGCTGGCCGCCAGCAGTCCGGCCTGCAGACTGCCCCCGGCCCACCACCCGGGTAGCACCGCACCGAGCAGCCCAGCCAAGCAGCCGCCCACTGCGGC
>VGHR01000243.1 GCA_016868205.1 Betaproteobacteria bacterium | reverse complement strand
CAAGCCAGATCCATCGCCGATTTAACATCTTCGCATCCCTCATGAAGCGAGCGTGCCGCTCGCCCCTATCTGCCAACGTGACTGAGACAACCGGTTCGGTCATAATTACTGAGCCCGTCAACCCAGGAGGAAGTCATGACCCAAGACGATATCTCAGGCGCGTTGGACAAGAGCAAGAACTCCAGGCCACCCACCGAAGTGCTGGCCAAGCCCTCCCGTCGCACCTTCACGGCACAGTACAAGTTGCGCATTCTTCAGGAACTCGATGCCGCACCGCCCGGTGGGCAGGGGGAGATTCTGCGACGCGAGGGACTTTACAGCTCCCATGTCTGCGACTGGCGGCGTCAAGCTCTGGCTGGCGCTTGCGAGTCCTTGGCCAGGACCCGGGGCCCCAAGCCCGAACGCGCCCAGGGCCAGACGCGCAAGATTGCCGAATTGGAGCGCGAAATCGCCAAGCTGCAAGAGGAACTGCGCAAGGCCCAGCTCATCGTGGAGGTTCAGGGAAAACTTGCGGGGCTGCTGGGAATCGACCTGAACAACGGCAAGACCGTCTGACAGCGGCCGCGGAACTCGCCCTCGACGTCGGCGTCGCCAAGGCATGTGCGGCCCTCGGGGTTGCCCGGGCGAGTCTTTACCGCCAACGAAAGACGCCTGCTCCCCGGCAGCCCCGCCCCTCACCCCCTCGTGCCCTCACCGCCACCGAGCGCGCCGAAGTCCTCGCCGTGCTCGACTCGCCCCGTTTCGTGGATGCGTCACCCGCCCAAGTCTTTCACGCCCTTCTCGAAGAGGGCCGCTACCTGTGCTCCGAGCGCACCATGTACCGTTGCCTTGAGGCGCGCGCCCCCGTTCGAGAGCGCCGCGACCAGCGACGCCACCCCGCCTATGCCAAGCCCGAACTCATGGCCACCGCTCCCAACCAGCTCTGGTCCTGGGACGTCACCAAGCTACTCGGACCCCAGACATGGACCTACTACTACCTCTACGTCATCATGGACGTCTTCAGCCGCTACGTCGTGGGATGGATGCTCGCCGAGCGCGAGAGTGCCGCCCTCGCCACCCGGCTCATCGAACAGACGTATACCCGACACGGTGTGATGCCCGAGGTCCTGACACTGCACAGCGACCGCGGCGCGCCCATGACCGCCAAGTGCACGGCCCAGTTGCTGGCGGACCTCGGCGTCACCCAGTCCCTGAGCCGCCCCCGCACCAGCGACGATAACCCCTTCTCCGAAGCCCAATTCAAGACCCTGAAGTACCAACCCGGGTTCCCCGCCCGCTTTCGTGACCAGGACCATGCCCAGGCCTACTGCCGACAATTCTTCCCTTGGTACAACGACGAACACCACCACGGGGGCATCGCCATGCTCACGCCCGAGCAGGTCCATTTCGGGCAGGCCCAAGAGGTCATCGCCCGCCGACAAGCTGTGCTCGATGCTGCCTTTTTGGCCCACCCGGAGCGCTTCCCCAAAGGTCCTCCCCAAGCGCGGCAACTTCCCGAGGCCGTCTACATCAACCCACCCGTCGCGAACCCAGAGGGCTCGCTGAACTCGGCTCAGTAAATATTAGGCGATTGTGTCTCAAAGTCGTTGACAGGTTCCGGCAAATGTTAACCA
>VGHR01000242.1 GCA_016868205.1 Betaproteobacteria bacterium | reverse complement strand
CGGCGCCAATCAGCCCGGCCAGCACATCACCCGTGCCGGCGGTGGCCAGCAGAGCATTGCCGGTGGGATTGATGACGGGGGGGACATTCGGTGATGCAATCACAGATCCTGAGCCCTTGAGGACAACGGTGCAAGACAAGGCCTCGCAGAGCGCCCGGGCCGCTGCGATGCGATCGGCTTGCACCTCGGAGACGGGGCAATCGAGCAGGCGCGCCGCTTCCAGCGGATGGGGTGTGATCAGGGTTGGCCGAGTCGAGCGTTGCTGGAGCTCAAGCCGCAGTTGGGTCTGTTCGGCGATTGCATTGAGGGCGTCCGCATCGAGTACCAGCGGACCTTCGCAGCCGAGGATGTGTGGCAGCACCTGGGTAACGGCGCCGCCTCCGCCGCAACCGCAGACGATCGTCATGCGTGCATGCAGCGGGCCGAGTTCGGTCAGTTCGCGAAACATCAACTCGGGCTGAACCGGGTCGGCCTTCAGTGGCGTTGGGCCGAGAGAACAGACAAAGATGCGGCCCGCCCCGGCATGCAAGGCGGCTCGGGCCGCCAGCAGGGCCGCTCCCGTCATGTGGGGGGCCTGCGATTGCCCGCCGACCACCAGAACATCGCCGTATCTGCCCTTGTGGCTGTCGTGCAAGGCTTGGGCCTTATCCCACGAGGGCAGCTTGTCGGCCCCGAGCAGATAGGCATCGGCAGCAACAGCCTGCAGGTCCGCCCCCAGGTCATCGAACCACACCTGCCCGGCCTGGTCGCGGCCCTGAGCGGTGAAGAGGCCGGGTTTGAGGGTCAGCAGGCTCAGGGTGTGCCGTCGTCTGGGTCGAGGGGAGAAGCGAGCTCCCGCGCCGGTATCGCCGTCCAGCCCGCTGGGTAGATCGACGGCCAGCACCGGCCGGTCGGTCTCGCTCAAGCGCTCGAGCCAGTCCACCAGGGTCGGCGAGGCGCCCCCGCGGTTCGGTCGTCCGCCACCGAGGCCCAGCAGGGCATCAATGGCCAGGTCGAAGTCGCCCGGAGGCTGGTCGCTGATACGAACCCCGGCGTGCAGCGCTCGCTCGCGCGAGGCTCGAGCATCTGAGGGCTGCGACTGTCCGCTCAACCAGGTCAGCGTCAAATCCAGACCCTGACGCTTGAGATGCAGCGCCGCCTCAAAGCCATCGCCACCGTTGTTGCCGGGGCCGCAGGCCACCCAGACATGCCGGGCGTGCGGGGCAAGTGCACGGGCCAGGCGGGCTACGCTTAGGCCGGCTTTTTGCATCAGCGTGTGCGGGGGGGCGGCTGTCAAGGCTTCAAGCTCGCGCGAAGCCTGCACACCATGCAAAGGCCAGGTTTGTTGACTGTCGATTCGGTGCATGGTGCGGGTGTCTGAGCGACCTGAGTTCGGGATCCGCATCAACCCGCACCGCCGGGCCGCGTTGGGAAAGATTCTGCGTAGCCGAGGCGGTCGGTAGGGACCTGGGCGATGCTATACTCCTTGGTCTTTTCCGGGGCCCGAGTCGATGCGCTGGAAAAGCCAATCGCAAGTCGGTCAGTTGTAAGGTGTTTTTCACTCCGCAGAGCGAAAAACCTTGGCCGATTTTAGACCTAACCTTCAGGAGTCTTTATGTCCGTGAGCATGCGTGAA
>VGHR01000241.1 GCA_016868205.1 Betaproteobacteria bacterium | reverse complement strand
CGATCACCGCCGCCGCCATCAGACCGGCTCGCAGGCCCGGCTGCGATTGCAGGTCAACCCATGCGACCTGCTGCGCTGCCGCGGCCAGGCCTGCCGCCAACAAGGCGCTGGCCAGGCCCACCTGGGCGCCAAAGCGCAGCCATCCTGGCTGCGGTACATAGCTGCCTCTGCGGATCAGACCCAACAGCAGCCACAGGGCATTGACCAGGGCGCCCAGTCCTATGGCCAGGGCCAAGCCGGCGTGGGCCAGGTAAGGGACCAGCACCAGGTTGAGGGCCTGGGTAATGAGCAGCACCACGACGGCAATCTTCACCGGCGTACGCACATCCTGCGCCGCATAAAAACCTGGGGCCAGTACCTTGACCGCCACCAACCCGAGCAATCCAACGCCGTACCCCACCAGCGCCTGCGCAGTCATGGCCACATCGCGCGGGCTGAAGGCGCCATAGTTGTACAAGGTGGCCACCAAGGGCTCGGCAAAGAGCAGCAGCGCGGCAGCGCAAGGCAGGCCGAGCGCCAGAACACAACGCAAAGCCCAGTCCAGCATGGCCGAGAAGCGCGCTGAATCGCCAGCAGCACGCGCCGAGGCCAATTGGGGCATCAGCACCACACCGAGCGCCACGCCAATGAGCGCGGTCGGAAACTCCATCAGCCGGTCGGCATAGGTCAGCCAACTGACACTGCCCGGACTCAGGTGCGAAGCAATCTGTGTGTTGATCAGCAGGGAGATCTGGGCCACGCTGACGCCGAGCAAGGCCGGCGCCATCAGCGCTAGGATGCGCCGGGTCCCCGAATCGCGCCATGCGGCGGACAGCGCCGAGGGGCGCCAATCCAGGCGAGGCAGCAAACCCAGGCGCAATAAAGCCGGCACCTGTATCGCCAATTGCAGTACACCGCCCAACATCACCCCGCCGGCCATGGCGTAAATGGGTTCGATCCCCCGCGCCTGCAAGGCCGGTGCGCCCCACCAGGCCGCTGCAATCATGGCCAGATTCAACAACACCGGTGTAGCGGCCGGTACGGCAAAGCGCCGCCAGGTATTGAGCACGCCGGCCGACAGCGCTACTAGGGACATGAAAGCGATGTAGGGAAACATCCAGCGGGTCATGTCGACAGCCGCCTCAAAGCCCTGGGGCGACTGTTGCAAACCGCTGGCCATCAGCCAGACCAGCACGGGGGCCGCAACCACCCCGACGCCGCAAGTCAACAGCAAGGTTAAGGCCAGGAGGGAGGCCACCCGATCCATCAACTGCCGGGTCGCCTCCTCGCCTTCACGCTCGCGCGTGGCCGCCAGAACCGGCACGAAAGCCTGGCTGAAAGCCCCCTCGGCAAACAAGCGACGCAGCAAGTTGGGAATACGAAACGCCACATTGAACGCATCGGTCATGGCGCTGGCACCAAAAGTGGCCGCCATGAGCAGCTCACGCACCAAGCCCGTGACTCGCGAGGCCAGAGTCAACAGGGAAACCAGGGAGGCAGAACGAAACAGCGTCACGGGCCCGAGTGTAATGACCGGCCGCGACGGGGCTGCCGGAAGAGTCGCTTGCCTCCCCTATAATAGGAGGCTTTGCTGCATCATCCTTAAACACTCAAAGGAATCTTCATGGCCACTGGTGGCAAACCCAAAAAGAAAAACCCACGCCTGGCGTCGGGCCGCAAACGCGTCCGTCAGGATGTGAA
>VGHR01000240.1 GCA_016868205.1 Betaproteobacteria bacterium | reverse complement strand
GACCGCACAACACCATGGCCGCAACAAAGGACACCACTTTGGGCACCCCCAGCAGCAGCGGCCCGAGCTCAATCATCTTGTCGCTGTAAGCTAGGGAAATGGTGCGCGAGTCACCCTTGAAGAACAACAGCGCCAGGTTTTCGATCAGGATCGACAGGCCCAGCGTGATCAGCAGGATGTTCTCGTCGCGTCCCAGGGAGAGCTTGCCAATCATGTGCTTGTAAAGCACAAACCCCAGCAGATACATGGCGGGGACCATGATCAAAAGCGCCAGATAAGGGTCCACGCCCGCCTTGGTCAGCAAAAAGTAGACGCCGAACATGGCCAGCATCAACATGCTGCCATGCGCGAAATTGATGATGTGCAGAACCCCGTAGATCAGCGTCAGGCCCGAAGCCACCAGGGTATAGATGCCACCCATCAGCAGGCCGTTGATGGCCGCCGCTAACAAGATGTAGGGATCCACGAAACTTTCTCTTTCTCAGGCCTGGAGGTCCGGACGCGGTAAGAAATCGCGCCGGACGGAAACAACCCGCTCGACCGCAGCCCCCTTCGGGGCTGCGGCGGCCCTTCGAGGGCAAGAGCGATCAGCTGAACTTGGGCTTGGGGAAGATTGGCTTGGCCGCCGCGAACTCATTGGGCCAGACCACTTCAATGTCGGTGCGGCTGGCCTGCAGGAGCACCGCCTTGCCACCCTGGTTCTGGCCGTTGACGAACTTGGTGGCGCCATAGGGCATGAAGTGATCCGACCAGGTGCTGGCCTCTAGGGCGGCAATGACTTTTTCCTTGTCGGCCGTGCCCGCGCGCTGCACCGCATCGGCGTAGCACCTGACCGAGTTGTAGCCGCAGTACACCTCGAAGGTGAACAGCCCGCCCTTGTCGGCCGCACGCTTGCGCAGGTCGGCCGCGCGCGGGTTGCGCGGATTGAACCAGTGGTTGAAGTCCATCATGTGCTGGGCCACCTCGGGTTGCTCCTGCACCAGCTTGTAGTTGAAGCCCCCACCGAGGACGCTGAACATGGCGGCCAGATCCACCTTCTGCTGATGCAGGGTGCGGGACAGCAACACATACTCGTTCTGGTAATTGCTCATGATGACCAGATCGGGGCGCAGGCTGCGGATGCGCAGGGCCACATTGGAGAAATCACGCGTCGGGTTGGCATGCTTGATGACCTCGGCCACCTCGATGCCGATGCCGGGCAGTTTGCCGGCCAGCAGCTTGGCCGTACCGGTGCCGAATTCGGACTCTTCGTGCACCAGCACGGCCTTCTTGGCCACACCACCGGCGGCCTTGTTGACCTGACCCAGGCCCTCGATCGCATCGTCTACGCACTTGCCGAAACCCGGCGCCAGGCGAAAGACATTCTTCAGGCCCCGATTGACGATCAGGTCCGAGACGCCCACATCGATCATGAAGGGGGTGTTGTACTTGGCCGCCGCCTGGGTGGCCGGCAAGGCAATCGCGCTCGAGAAGCAGCCCACATACGCGGCCACGCCCTCCTGGTGCAGACGCTCGACCTCGGAGACGCCCACCTCGGGACGCGACTGCGAGTCGCCCAGGGCTGCCTCCAGCCGGGCGCCGCCCATGGACTTGATGCCCCCGGCCGCATTGATCTCGTCAATGGCCAACTGGCAACCCAGGCGACCCTGACCGCCGCTGTAGGCCAAGCCGCCGCTGACGGGGTGCACAAGGCCGATCTTGATGGCACGGGGCTGGGCCAGCAACA
>VGHR01000239.1 GCA_016868205.1 Betaproteobacteria bacterium | reverse complement strand
GCTGCTTGCGGGTAATTTTTATGCGGCCATAACCGATCTGTCCTGGCAGGCCAAATTCCCGCTTTTGGTTCTTCGGCCAATCTGTCCATGACCGGCACCAAGTTCGACGGCGAGCAAGTCGAGCCGGCCTGAGGGGTGCCGCTGGGTTGGGCGTAGGCGGCGCTGCCGATCGCGGCTGCGAACGCCAGGGCTAAGCTGATCATTTTTTTCATGCATCATCTCCTGGTTTGGGACTGCCTTTTCAAGCCTTACTGCTTTTATTCCGACAAAAACTGCAAGGGAATTCTGACTGCGCCATTATTCTCCTCGCTCATCTGCTTGGCTGGCAAATAAGTTTTTCGTGGCTTATGGATAAAAATTTTTTAATACGTGGGAGCCTGGTCGCTTTGGGCGGTGGGGGAGCAACTCACGGGCTCGATGCAGCGCTGGAGGCCTTTGCCCTCGATGAATTTCCGATGGTCAAACCGGCCCTGGGTTTTCTTGGGTGGGCCACCGATGAGTCGTCATCGCGTGCCAGCCGGGTTCGTCAGCAGATGGACAATCGCATCGAGTGGCTTGGATCGCTGCAGCCCAGCGCTGGGCTGGCGCAGCAGCGGGAGTGGCTGGCGGCTTGCGACGTCCTCTATGTGGCCGGAGGCGACACTGCGCGGCTGCTCAATGGCCTGCGAGCGACCGGACTGGTCGATGAGTTGACCGGTGCCCTGGCGCGCGGTCTGATGATCGTCGGGGTCAGTGCAGGCGCTTCGGTCTGGTTCGAGGCGGCCCTCTCGGACGCGGGGGGTCAGGGGCTCAGACTACTGCGAGGACTGGGCCTGTTCCCGGGCAGCTTCTGCCCTCATTACAGCAATGAAGTCGGTCGACGGTCTGCCTTCGAGGAAGCCATTGCCAGCGCGAAACTGCCCGCAGGTTTTGGCGTGGACGATGGAGCGGCCCTTCGCTGGCGTCAGGACGGATCGCAGAGGACTTTCAGCGCACGGCCCGATGCGCGGGTTTGGCGGGTGAGCGCTGAAGCCGGCTCACGCCCCTGCTGGATGTAGAGCAAACCAGAGGCGGGCTCAGCGCGAGAGCACCAGATTGGTCCGGTGCACCATTTCCGGCTCGCCGGTGTAGCCCAGCAGTTGTTCGAATTCGCTCGAGGCCTTGCGCAGGATCAGGCGCGCCTCGGCGCTTGAGTAGTTGGCCAGGCCGCGGGCAATCTCCTGGCCGGCCTCGTCCCGGATGGCGATCACGTCACCCCGGGCAAAGTCGCCCTCGACCGCCGTCATGCCGATGGGCAGGAGGCTCTTGCCCTGCTCGCGCACCTTGACGGCTGCACCGGCATCGACGCAGACGGCGCCACGCAGTTGCAGGTGGTCGGCCATCCACTGCTTGCGGGCTTGATTCTTGGCCGTCTGTGCCACCAGCAGCGTGCCCAGCGGCTGGCCTGTGCACAGACGTAGCAGGGCCTGGGGCTCGCGCCCCCAGGCAATGACGGTGGAGGCGCCCGATCCAGCCGCCCGCTTGGCCGCCAAAATCTTGGTGATCATGCCGCCTTTGCCGATGCTTGACCCCGCGCCGCCGGCCATGGCCTCCAGGCCCGGGTCGCCAGCGCGGGCCTGATCCACCAGCCGGGCCTGCGGGTCCTTGCGCGGGTCGGCGGTGTACAGCCCCTTTTGGTCCGTCAGGATAATCAACAGATCGGCCTCGACCAGATTGGCCACCAGCGCGCCGAGCGTGTCGTTGTCGCCAAACTTGATTTCGTCGGTGACCACCGTGT
>VGHR01000238.1 GCA_016868205.1 Betaproteobacteria bacterium | reverse complement strand
GTACACCTCGGCACCGCCTTCTCGGTCTGCCGCCAGCACTTAAAGGGCTACGGCCGACGACAGGATAAGTGCCGGGCCAAGCCAATTCGATTGCAGCGCAAGTCAGGCCGCAGCAGCAGCCTTCAAGGGCTTCATCCCATCCAGGACATCCTGGAGCTTGGACTGCGCCTGCCACAGGTCGTACTTCGACTGCATGTCCAACCAGAGTTGCGCGCCGTTTCCCAGCAGCGCGCCCAGCCGCAGCGCCATCTCAGCCGAGATACCACTGCGCTCGGACAGCACCGAGTGCAGCGTCTGGCGGGAGATCCCCAGCGCGCGGGCGAAACTGGTGACCGACTGGCCCGTCAGGCTCGGCAACACGTCTTCCCGAAGGACCGCTCCGGGGTGGGTAGGGGGGCGCTTACGCATCACAAACTCTCCTAGTGATAGTTCTCAAGATCGACCTTCAAAGCGCTCTCGCCCTGCCACTCGAAGGTGATACACCAAGGGCCATTGACATGCACGCTGTAGCGCTTGGGCTTGCCCTGCAAACCATGAAAATCAAACCCTGGCAGGTTCAAAGCCTCCGGCGACTTGGCAGCATCGATGGCGTCCAGGCGGCGCAGCGCCCGATCCGCGAGCGCCTTCTGAATCCTTGCGCTGGAACCCTTCTCGAAGAGTTCCTGGAGGCCCTGGTGCCTGAATGACTCGATCACGGTTGAGACTGTAAAGGATTTCTTTACACCCCGCAAGGGATCACCTTGCGTCGCGGCGACGTGCCACACGGCACAGCCGCCGCGGCTCGCGATGCCGCCTACCGCGTCGTCGTGCATCTCGTCGGTGATGGTGCGGTTGCGCAGCAGCAGGCCGAGTGAGTCCACGCAACGGAAGTGCTCCGTGCAAAACGTGCTGCGCTGCTCCTTGATGCTGAGCCACTCCCCCATCCGGCTGCCGGACAGGCTCACCAGCGCTTCCCTAGAACCCGTTCGACGCAATCTTGGCGGGCCGGAGGGGATTGTTTAACGAACTCGCTCAGTTTTCACCCCCACTTTTTTGGTGGGGTCGGGGGTTCGACCCGGCGAGCCACACCCGGGCGCGAGATGACGTGAAAGTTTTTGAGGGCTTGACTCTAATTCGGCGTTTCCGTACAATATTTACATAGTTTTTAGAATCCATGATGAGGGCGACCTATGGACTCGAGCAGGCCCGCGCGCAACTGCCGCGTAGAGCAGCCGAGGCGCGCGCCTGGCATACCAGCGCGATCACTCGACACCGCGAGCCGATGGCTGCCGTCGTCCCAATCTCGTTCTTGCGGGCACAGCAGGCTGGCCGAATCCGCAAGGGCGGCATCGTGGCCCTGCGTGGGACGGGACGCGACAGATGGCCTGAAGGGGCAGGCCGGACAATAGCCGACATGCGCGAGGCATGGCAAACCTGAAGAAGGCCACCAGCCGCCGCCAAGACCGTTTTTGGAGTGTCCTGCCGGAGGGCGCAACTGTCCTGGTTGACACGGCCCCTAAAAGGCAGAAGAAATGGCATTGGCCAAGCGCTACAAAAAAGCGCTGCGTAGATACCAGATCATGCCCTTGTCGGTAGCGGCGCCCGCGTGGGCGAGATCTACAGGGACCAGAAGCTCCCGGACCACGCGCCGATCACGGTGCGGTACGACTGGGGGCGGTAACGACCAGGCCGATATCCCCATTGACGCATCCTGTCGCAATGCGCATACTGTGCGCATACTTCCTAAAGACAGCCTCGCAAAATGGAATCCAACGCCGCT
>VGHR01000237.1 GCA_016868205.1 Betaproteobacteria bacterium | reverse complement strand
TATCTGGCAACACCCCACCGATTACGCACCGACGCAGCAGTTTGCGCGCGTGGCCCGCGAGGTCAACGTTGGCGGCATTTTGTATCGGTCAGTCCGGGATCCCATTCCGTCGTGGTGCCTGGCGCTGCTGACCCCAACGGGCTTCGCCAAGCCCAAACCGCATGCCGAGCGGCAGACCTGGTACCTGGCGGTGTCACCGCACGAGGTGACGCTGCGACGGGAAACGGAGTCGATGCAGTTTTCTGCGGAGGGTTGGTAGCGCGTTTGCATCTTGAGGATTATCGTCAACACGCACTTACCAGTGTTGTCCCGCACTGGCGAGCGTCAGTCCGCTGAAGACCTTCACATTCCGCTCTGCCACCACCATTCAGCGCCCAACCTCTCTCGGTTGGGCGTTTTCGTTAGTGGATCCCGCAGAACACGTGGGGTTCAGGCGCATTCTGCGTGTGCCTGGGTCTGGTGAGTGGGCCGCCAAAACGGCCAGTTCGCTCCTTTTCTGCCCTCTGTTCTCTGGTAAAGAGACGCCAACTTTTACGCCACACCGCACGCATATTGCTATGTGCGACATGTTCTTATGCATGTGTCGATTTTTCGGATTCGCCAGGCAACTTGGAGTAGCGGAACACAAGATCGGCGGGTTTTTCGGGCTGGGACGACTGCAAGGCGCACATCATGAGGGTTTCAACCACGAGCCAATGCACGCAGTCGAAACGGCGGCTGGCTTTTATGCCTTCCTGCCCTTCTCGACGAAAATGGACTGCTCCATCGCCACGCCGACGATTTCCGCGCCGTCATGGCCGTACTCGTTGCCATCATCGTCGATATCGTCTCCACCGCCATAGCTTTGCAAGTGGAAGTGGAGCTGCCATTTGTTGCCGTGCTCGTCATCGTTATAGCAGTCGTCCGTTCCCTTCCATTGTGGGCTTGGCACGGCTTACTAGACCTGAAAGAGCCTCCTGACTTGTTGGTGAGTTAGCCACTTGACTTTGTCTTGGTTCAGTAAGACAATGAGCCATGAACACTGCATAGTTAGTCTTCCTGGTGTATTAATGAGTCTTTGTTATGGTTAAGCCAGTCTCCCGCCCCCTCTCTCAGTACAGCCTGGATGCGCTGGCCTTGCTGGGCCAACTTGTGCGTGAAGCGCGCTTGGGCAAGGCCATGACCACGATGGATCTGGCGGCTCGGGCTGGCATTTCACGTGCCCTGCTGCAACGCATCGAGCGTGGAGACCCCGGGTGTTCGATTGGCGTGGTATTCGAGGTGGCCACCCTGTGTGGTGTGCCGCTGTTTGATCAAGACCAAAGACAGTTGACCACCCATCTGGCACTGCACCGAGAAAAAATGGCCTTGATGCCCAAAGCCGTGAGACGGCGTACCAAGGGGGTGAAAGATGACTTCTGAGAAAGATGCCCCGTATTCAGAAGCCTACGTCTGGATCTGGCTACCCGGCGCCACTGAGCCTGTGGTGGCCGGCTTGCTCAGCCAACAAGGTGGGGCTTTGGTCTTCAACTACGGTCGCAGTTATCTGGCCCGCCCGGATGCGATCGCCATCTATGCGCCAGAGTTGCCGCTGCGCCCCGGGGCTCTTGCACTGCTGCCGGGCTTGAACATGCCCAGCTGCATTCGTGACGCATCGCCGGATGCATGGGGGCGGCGTGTGCTGATCAATCGCAAATTGGGCGCGAAGGGTGGGGATGCCGCACTGGTTGAATTGGATGAGTTGACCTATTTGCTCGATTCAGGCTCTGACAGGATTGGTGCG
>VGHR01000236.1 GCA_016868205.1 Betaproteobacteria bacterium | reverse complement strand
AAGCTCAGTACGCAGCGCAAGATGGCCTTGTACCGAAATGTTCGCCCCCTGCTGATGGACACCTCGGCCGACCGCGATACCGCGCTCGAGCAGGCCGAAGGCCATCTGCTCAAGCGGGGTATTGTCCAAACGGGCGATGTCTATGCCATCACCTGCGGCGAGCCCATGGGCGCTCCAGGCGGTACCAATATGCTCAAGATCTGCCAGGTGGCCTGAGCGGGCCCGAGCTGGCTTTGTGGGAGCCGCGCCCTCGCGGCGATGCCGCGCTCGATCATCGGCCCATGACCGGCTGGTCCGGTCGGATTTCATGGGCGCCGGGCCAACCCGGGCCCGCCTAGAGCCCCCCCGCTCTGACTGCTCCGATTCAAGCGGCCCCGTAAAATCGGTCCGGTTACCCGTCGGTTACCCCATCGACCGAATTCCTTCCAACCCTTCCCATCAGGACAGCACCATGGCCCTCGTCTCCATGCGCGAGTTGCTCGACCACGCGGCCGAGAACAATTACGGCATCCCCGCCTTCAATGTCAACAACCTCGAGCAGGTGCAAGCCGTCATGGCGGCGGCCGACGAGGTCCATGCACCTGTCATCCTGCAAGCCAGCGCCGGCGCCCGTAAATACGCGGGCGAACCCTTTATCAAGCACCTGATTCTGGCGGCCGTCGAGGCTTATCCGCACATTCCGCTGGTCATGCACCAGGACCACGGCACCAGCCCCAAGGTCTGCCAGGGCGCGATCGATCTGGGTTTTGGCTCGGTCATGATGGACGGCTCGCTCATGGAAGATGGCAAAACGCCGGCCTCTTTTGACTACAACATCGAGGTCACCCGCAAGGTGGTAGACATGGCCCACAAGGTGGGTGTGACCGTCGAGGGGGAACTCGGCTGCCTGGGCAATCTGGAGACTGGCGATGCCGGCGAGGAAGACGGCATCGGTGCCGAGGGCAAGCTCGACCACAGCCAGATGCTCACCGACCCGGAAGAAGCGGCGGTGTTCGTCAAGGCCACGCAACTCGACGCGCTGGCCATTGCGATTGGCACCAGCCACGGCGCCTACAAGTTCAGCCGAAAGCCCACGGGCGACATTCTGGCGATCTCGCGTGTCAAAGAAATTCATCGCCGCATTCCCAACACCCACCTGGTAATGCACGGCTCCTCCAGCGTACCCGCTGAACTGCTGGCCATCATCAACCAGTACGGCGGCAATATGAAGGAAACCTACGGCGTGCCGATCGAAGAGATTCAGGAGGCCATCAAGCACGGGGTGCGCAAGATCAATATCGACACCGATATCCGCCTGGCCATGACGGGTGCAGCGCGCAAGTTTTTGGCCGAAAACCCCGACAAGTTTGACGCCCGCGAATGGCTCAAGCCGGCGCGCGAGGCAGCCAAGCAGATCTGCAAGGCCCGCTACCAGCAATTTGGCTGCGAAGGGCAGGGCAGCAAGATCAAGCCCAGGGGCGTGCAGATCATGGCCGGCCAATACGCGCGGGGCGAGCTGGCGCAGGTGGTGCATTAAGACCTGGGGCAGACCCCCCGGATAATCAGCAAGCTCGCTGCCCGGCAGCGGGCTTTTTTCTTTTGAGCACAGCCCATGACCGAAGCCCTGCACACCTCCGCTCTGCACTCCCTGCCCCTGCTGGCCCGTGGCAAGGTGCGCGACAACTATGCGGTGGGCAACGACCGCCTGTTGATGGTGGCCAGCGACCGGCTCAGTGCTTTCGATGTGATTCTTGAGGAGCCGATTGCCGGCAAGGGCAAGATCCTGACGCAGATGGCG
>VGHR01000235.1 GCA_016868205.1 Betaproteobacteria bacterium | reverse complement strand
ACCGACATCCCCTTAGGAGTCATGCCGTTTGAACTTTTTTACCTCCCTGCCGAGAAATTTTGCGCCCAACACCCTCTCCGTTTTCCGGCTGAGCACGGCCTGCAACCTCCCCTTGCCGATCTAATCATCCTGAAAACCGCAGTTGGTGACGTGCAAATTGCCCCAATCGCTGGCAGGCTAAGGGTTTGGCGTTAATTGGGGGGGTCACCCGATGGGTGAGTCGAAGTTGAAGCGTTTGCGTGCTGATGACATGCTTTTGTCGTGCGCTGGGGTTCAGACGGCAGGTGGTCGCGTGCAGGTTCGTTGGGATGGCGACAGTGCGGCCACGCCGATGGGGCAACTGGCGTACTTCATCGAATTTCTGACGCTGACGGGTTTGTGGCGGGGCTGGCAAGATCGCTGCCCGCTGTCCTACACGAGCCCAAACGCGCCGGGCAAGGCCGATGTTCTGGGTACCTGGATGCTGTCGATCCTGTCGGGCCATCGGCGCTACTCGCATGTCACCACGATTCGCTGCGACGGCGTCAATCCGGGGCTGTTGGGGATGAACAAGGTGATCAGCGAGGATGCGCTGCGCCGGGCGCTTCTTGCCATTCCCGAGGATGAGGGGGTGAGCTGGCTCGATGGTCACCTGCGTGAGGGTGTCGCCCCCTTGCTCGATGTACCTTGGATCCTGGATATCGACACCACCATCAAGCCGCTGTACGGCAAGCAGGAAGGGGCGGTGGTGTCTTACAACCCGAAGAAGCCGGGCCGACCTTCGCACAGCTACCACACCTACCTGATGGCAGGCCTGCGTCTGGTGATGGGTGTCGAGGTCAAGGCGGGCAACGAGCACTCGGGCAGCCACACCCTGCCGGGCTTGCTCAGCCTGCTCGACGAGCTGCCCGCGCATCACAAACCGAAGATGGTGCGCGGCGACTGCGGCTTCGGGTCGGACGTCATCATGCGCGAGCTCGAAGCGCGCGCCCAGCCCTACCTGTTCAAGCTGCGCCTGTCCAAGAACGTCAAGCGCCACATCGAGCGCCTGTTCCGGGTGTCGGGCTGGACGGACGCGGGCCAGGGCTGGGAAGGTATCGACAGTACGCTGGCGCTCACAGGCTGGGAGAACGCACGCCGGGTTGCCGTGCTGCGTCGCCCCTTGCAAGGCGAGATGCTTGTTGCCCAAGAGGACAACGGTCAGCAACTGCTGGGCTTCATCGAGGCCGACCGCAAGGCGGGCAAGCGCATCACGGGCTACGAGTACGCGGTGCTGGTCACCAACCTCGATCACGAAATCCTCAGTCTCGGACAGTTGTACCGCGACCGGGCAGACGCGGAGAACACCTTCGATGAGCTTAAGAATCAGTGGGGCTGGGGCGGCTTCACCACGCACGACTTGCATCGCTGCCAACTGTCGGCCCGTGCAGTCGCGCTGATCTACAACTGGTGGAGCCTGTTCGTGCGCTTGGCCAACCCCGGAGCGAGGCTCGAAGCGATGACCAGCCGGCCTTGGCTGATGTCTTCGGTCGGCCGGCGAACCGAGCATGCCGGCCAGACCACGATCACGCTCACAGGGCAGCATGCCTACTTCGATAAGGCCCGGCAGGTGCTCATGCGCGTTTCCAGCCAGCTCCAAGCGTGGGCAAAAGAGGCTGCGGAGCAGTTGAAATCCCGGTCGGTCTGGATGCGCTGCTGCGAGCAGCTCAAACGTACCCTCGCGGCCATCGGGCCGCCGAACCCCCTCCAGTTGCTCGTCAATCATGCAAATGGGGCGGGGTAACTGCCGGATTTAGGTTAAAGAC
>VGHR01000234.1 GCA_016868205.1 Betaproteobacteria bacterium | reverse complement strand
GCTCGACACCCGCTTCCCACGCTTGCCCGGCGATATCGGGCAGGCACTCACCTACGCCCGAGCCGGGCTGGCCGTGCGTTTTGAGCGCGTGCCCCAAGCCAGCGCGCAGCGTGTCGTTCGCCAGGCTGACCCAAGCCTGCTGCAACCTTTTGTCAATGCGGCCCAAAGCCTAGAACAAGCCGGCGCGGTGCTGATCACCACCAGTTGCGGTTTTCTGGCACGCTACCAAGCGGTCTTGCAGGCAGCGGTATCGGTTCCGGTCTTAAGCTCGAGCCTGCTGTGGTGCCGGCAGATGCCGGCCAGCGGTATCGTGACTTTCGATGCCAGCAGTTTGACCACCGATGTGCTCGACGGAGCCGATGTGCCGCTGGACACCCCGATCAGCGGACTTGAACCCGGCTGCGAAATGCACCGAGTGATTCTGGAGGACCACACCGAGATGGATCGTGAGCAAGCGCAGCGCGATGTCGTGAACGCTTCGTTGAAACTGCTTGAGCAACACCCGCAGGTTCAGGAAATCGTGCTGGAGTGCGCGAATATGCCACCCTACCGCGAAGCCGTTGCGCAGGCCACCGGCCGCAGGGTTCACGACTTGGAAACGCTGCTGATCGAACAAGTGCGGACGATGAGGCTTTAAGCTTGAGGCCCAACAGCCGATGAACGCGGGGGTCTGGCTCCCACGCGACCTCGACCGAGGTACATTGAGGCGCTGCCCTCGGCGCAATGGAGCATCGAACGATGCCCGCCCCCTAGAATCACGAAACCATGCAATCGGCCCTCGCTATCTGTCTCGGTGCCAGCCTGGGTGCGTTGGCGCGCTGGCAACTGGGCCTGTGGCTGTCGAGCCCGGGGGCGATATTGCCCTGGGGGACACTTGCAGCCAATCTGCTGGGCGGCTATCTGGTCGGGCTGGCATTGGGTGTGCTTCAGACTTTGCCTGATCTCGATCCGGTCTGGCGTCTGATGCTGATCACCGGATTTCTTGGCGGCCTGACCACTTTCTCGGCCTTTTCAGCCGAGGTGGTGCACTTCATCACCGAAGGACGCTTTGGCCTGGCCCTCCTGACCGCAGGCCTGCACCTGATGGGTAGCTTGTTGTTGACCCTGCTGGGTTTGCGCACCATCGCCTGGTGGCAAAACTAAACGGCTTCAATCCTGCGGCCTGAGGCCGCAAACAAGCACGCCCGGACCGTTGGGCGCCACATTGCGCTCGTTCTTGGCGTGGGCCACCTGCATGTCGCGCGGCAAGGTCACGCTGTTCTTGACGGCCAGCACCTCGGCCATGATCGAGACGGCAATTTCGGCCGGCGTCTTGCTGCCTATGTAAATGCCGATGGGTCCGCGCAGGCGCTTGAGTTGCGACTCGGAGAGATCAAAGTGCTGCCGCATGCGCTGATGCCGCGCCTGGTTGTTGCCCCGCGAACCGATGGCGCCCACATAGAAGGCCTCCGTCCCCAAAGCCTCGAGCAGGGCCAGGTCATCGAGCTTGGGATCGTGGGTCAATGCAATCACACAGCTGCGGCGGTCCGCCTTGAAGGCGGCAACCACATCGTCGGGCATCTCTCTGCGCATCTGCACGCCCGCGACCGACCATGCACCGCGATACTCCTCGCGGGGATCGCACACCGTCACGGAGAAGCCCGAGAACAAAGCCATGGTGGCCAGGTATTCAGTGAGCTGCCCAGCCCCGATGAGCAGCATCCGGTACTCCGGCCCGAAGGTGTTAGCCAGTTCGGTATCGCTCAATTGCAACTCGGACGGACCACCCGGGCGGGAGAGCGCGACCTCGCCATCGACGAGCGGGACCGCGCGTCGCATCA
>VGHR01000233.1 GCA_016868205.1 Betaproteobacteria bacterium | reverse complement strand
TTCCAAGACTGATGGTGCAGTGGCAGAAGCCGTGGCGCCGAAGACTTCAGGGACGGGCTGGAATGGAGCCCTATGTGTCAACAACGGTTGAGACGATTTTCGCGAGAGTTTAAGCTCGCAAACTCACGCAATCGAGGTTGACCCCATGCCCAAGCCGCTTGCCCCATCCACGCCTGTTTCGCCCGCCGCCCCCACCGACGTGGCCTCGACCGAGGTCCGCCCCAAGGCCCGGCGCCGTACGTTCTCGACCCGCGACAAGCTGCGCATCCTGCGCGCGGCCGACAAATGTATTGGCCGCGGTGAGTTGGGGGCCTTGCTGCGCCGCGAGGGCATTTACCACTCCATGCTCGACCGGTGGCGCAAGCAGTTTGCCGAGCAGGGCGAGCAGGGGCTGCAAAGACGCCGTGGCCCCAAGAGTGCTGCGTCCCCACAAGAAAAGGAAATCCAACGACTAAGCCGCGAACTCCAGCAGCGCGATGCCGAGATTGGTCGGCTCCACGAACTCCTCGCCCTCCAAAAAAAAGTGCTCGCCCTGGTGGATGCCGCGCAGAAGTTGGTGCACTGATGGCCCAATCCCTTGCACAATCCGACCATGGCCTTCGCATCGAGGACTGCGCGACAGCACTGGGCGTGAGCCGGGCCACCGCCTACCGGGCCCTAAAGACCGTCGCGCCCTCCTCACCTGCGGCGCCCGTGCCGGTGCCCCGCGCCCCCAAAAATGTGCCCCGGGCCCTGTCCCCGACCGAGCGCAAGGCCTTGCTGGACCTCATGAATTCCGAGCGGTTCATGGACCAGCCCCCTCGCGAAATATTTGCCAGCCTGCTCTCCGAAGGCGCCTATCACGCTTCGGTGTCCACCATGTACCGCCTGCTCCGCCAACTGGGCCAGTGCCGCGAGAGGCGCTCCCAGCGGGCTCCGGCGCGCTACCAAGCTCCGGCCGTGCGGGCCGAGAAGCCCAACGAGGTCTGGGTCTGGGACATCACCCGGCTCCCAGGGCCACGCCCCGGTGTCTGGTTCTACGTCTACGTCATTCTGGACCTGTTCAGTCGCTATGTGGTGGGCTGGCTGGTGGCCGAGCACGAGAACGCCGCGCATGCCGAACACCTCTTCGCCGCCACCCTGTTGCGACATGGCATCGCGCCCGGCTCGCTGTGCGTGCACTCCGACCGCGGTGCCCCGATGACCGCCTCGCTCCTGCAGGACACCTTCATCGACCACGGCATCGCCCCGAGTTTCAGCCGCCCACAGGTTTCCAACGACAACCCTCACGCCGAGGCCAGCTTTCGCACCATGAAGGGCCAACCGGATTTCCCCAAGCGCTTTCCAAGCCAGGTGGAAGCCCGCCGCTGGCTGGAGGACTACGTCGACTGGTACAACCACGCCCATCACCACGTCGCTCTGGCCCTGTTCACGCCCGCCGAGGTGTTTCTGGGAACGTTTGCTGCGGTACTGGAAAAACGCCAGGCGGCCATGGATGCGATGTGGCACCGCCACCCCGAGCGCTTCCCTCACGGGCGTCCTCGGGTGGCGGCGCCCCCGAGCTTTGTGGCCATTGACCCCGACGGCGTTCACGCCCACGGCGAGGACTGGCACGACACCTCGCCACTGAACCCCCTGTCTGCCTGCGGACGACGTGCTCGCAAACCAAGTCCCAATGCCCAATGTTTGCTTAAATTCTGAGCGAAATCGTCTCAGGTTTGTTGACACATAGCGCTGGTCTCCCTGGATGCCATGGGCTGTCAGGTCAAGATTGCCAAGCAGATTGTGGAACGCGGCGGGGACTACCTGTTGGGACTCAAGGGCAATCAGTCCACCCTGCAC
>VGHR01000232.1 GCA_016868205.1 Betaproteobacteria bacterium | reverse complement strand
ATTGCAGGGCGTGGGCGGCTTGGGGGTCGAGCATGGGCGGTGCTGCATTGGAGCGGGCGATGGGAATCGAACCCACGTCTTGAGCTTGGGAAGCTCAGGTCCTGCCATTGAACGACGCCCGCAGGGATTGAGTCAGTTTAGCGCAGCACGTCGCCAATGCACAGGTACTTGATTTCGACATATTCGTCGATGCCGTGGTGCGAGCCCTCGCGGCCCAGGCCGGACTGCTTGACGCCGCCAAAAGGCACGTGCTCGGTGGCCAAAATGCCCACATTGATGCCGACCATGCCGTATTCGAGCGCCTCGCTGACCCGCAGAATCCGCCCCACATCGCGGCTGTAGAAATAGCTGGCCAGACCGAATTCGGTGTCGTTGGCGGCGGCAATCGCTTCCTGCTCGGTCTTGAACTTGAAGACAGGCGCAAACGGGCCGAAGGTTTCTTCTCGGGCGCAGAGCATGTCGGCGCGCGCATCGACCACCACGGTGGGCTCAAAAAACTGGCCCGATCCCAGGCTCAGGCGCTGGCCGCCCGTCAGCAGCCGTGCACCCTTGGCCAGCGCATCCTGTACATGGCGCTCGACCTTGGCCACCGCAACCGGCTCGATCAGCGGCCCCTGGTTGACGCCGTCTTCGAAGCCGTTGCCGACCTTGGCGGTCTTGACCTTGGCCGCGAACTTGTGTGCGAATTCCTCGTACACCGACTCCTGCACGTAAATGCGGTTGGAGCAGACGCAGGTCTGGCCAGCATTGCGGTACTTGCTGGCAAAAGCGCCTTCGACCGCGCTGTCGATATCCGCGTCGTCAAAGACGATGAAGGGCGCATTGCCGCCAAGCTCGAGCGACATCTTCTTGACGGTCGGGGCCGATTGGGCCATTAGGATGCGACCGACCTCGGTGCTGCCGGTAAAGCTGATGTGGCGCACCACATCGCTGGCGCAAAACACCTTGCCCACCTCGATGCTGCCGGGCCCATCGCTGGTCACCATATTGATCACGCCCGGGGGGATGCCCGCGCGCAAGGCCAGCTCGGCAGCCGCCAGGGCGGTCAGCGGGGTGAGCTCGGCCGGCTTGATGACTACCGGGCAGCCGGCAGCCAGTGCCGGCGCGACCTTGCGGGTGATCATGGCCAGCGGAAAGTTCCACGGTGTGATGGCGGCGCACACGCCGATGCTCTGGCGCAGCACCAGCAGGCGCCGGTTGTTGTCAAACTGCGGCAGGGTCTCGCCGTTGATGCGCTTGGCCTCTTCGGCAAACCATTCGACAAAGCTGGCCCCATAAGCCACCTCGCCGCGCGACTCGGCCATCGGCTTACCGTTTTCTGCCGTCATCAGGCGCGCCAGGTCTTCGGTGTGGGCGATCAGCAGGTCGAACCACTTGCGCATCAGGACGCTGCGCTCCTTGGCCGTCTTGCCGCGCCAGGCAGGCCAGGCCGCGTTGGCTGCAGCAACCGCCTGTTCGGCCTCGGCGGGGCCCAGATTGGCCACCTCGGCCAGCTTCAGGCCGGTGGCCGGGTCCATCACATCAAAACGGTTGCTGCCCTGGACCCACTGGCCGTTGATCAGCGCATCGGTCTTGAGAAGGCTCGGGTCCTTGAGCAGGGCCAGGGGAGAGGTTTTCATGTCCATGGTGTGGTGGCGTTGGGCTTAAAAAAGCGAGATTAGCGCAAGAACGGGGGTCTTTAGCGGGGTGGCGCCCAATCGCGCCGAGGGCGGCGCTCCCACCCCCGCCGTCTGCAAGTACCGGCCTCGTTTGGGACTGTAGGAGCCGCGCCCCCGCGGCGATAGGGCTTGCGCTCGACACCAGGGGTGCATTTGGCGCCCAATCGCGCCGAGGGCGGCGCTCCCACCCCCGCCGCCT
>VGHR01000231.1 GCA_016868205.1 Betaproteobacteria bacterium | reverse complement strand
GATGGCACCCTGGGCCCCTATGTGGCGCTGAAGAACGGTCTGCAGAAAGTCGCTGGCCCGGGCCTCTGGTGGGTGCGCGACATCACCTTGTCCAACACCATGTGGGGCAATCGGGCGCCGGTGCTGGACCATCCGCGCGCCGGCGTTCACGCTCTCGGCGGGGGTATCGGGCAGGGTCTGGCCATGGGCATAGGAGCGGCGCTGGCCAATCAGGTGCACGGGCTGGGTCGCAAGACGGTGGTGCTGGCCGGCGATGGCGGCTTCATGCTCAATCTGGGCGAGCTCGCCTGTGCGGTGCAGGAGCAAGCGCAACTGGTCGTGCTCTTGTTGAACGATCGCCGCTACGGTGTGATTCGCAACATCCAGGACGCTGCCTATGGCGGTCGCCACTGTTATGTCGATCTGCATACACCCGACTTTGCCGCTTTGTGCGCCAGCCTGCAGGTCGGCTATCTGCGCCTGAGCGATTCAGCGCGCACTGAAGCCACGCTGGCACAGGCTTTGCGCATGTCCGGTCCGGTGGTGGTGGAGGTGGACATGTCGGCTTGGGGTGAGTTTGCAGTCAAGTTTGCCGGCCCGCCCAAGAAAACGGTTTGAGAGAAATGGCCGGGCAGGATTTCACGCTCATCGGTTACGGGGCCATTGGCCGCGCCCTGCACCAGCGCCTGGATCCGCAGGGCCCGATCCGCCTCACGCAGGTGGTGGTGTCGGCGGCCAGGGTGCAGGCGCTGCAGGCCGAGCTGGGGTCGCATGTGCAGGTCAGCGACCGGGTGCCCGAGCGCACGCCGCTGCTGCTCGAGTGTGCCGGCCACAGCGCGCTGACCGACCATGTGCTGCCCGCACTCGAGCGTGGCATTGAATGCGCGGTGCTGTCTGTTGGCGCTCTGTCCGATGTGGGACTGCCCGAGCGCTTGCAACGCGCTGCCGAGCAGGGGGGCACACAGCTGCACCTGCTCAGTGGCGCCATCGGCGCGGTCGATGCCTTGGCCGCGGCCCGGTGGGCCGGGCTGGAGCGGGTGGTCTATACCGGACGCAAGCCGCCGGCCGGCTGGAAGGGTTCGCCGGCCGAGCAGGTGGTCGATCTCGATGCGCTGCGCGAACCCACCGTGATCCTGCAGGCCAGCGCCCGAGAGGCGGCCCGCCTCTATCCCAAGAACGCCAATGTGGCGGCCACCGTCTCGTTGGCCGGGCTGGGCCTGGACCGCACCGAGGTTCGCTTGATCGCCGATCCCGGCGTGACCGAAAACATGCATGAGGTACAGGCGCAGGGGGCCTTCGGGCAGATGCACTTGCAGATGCGCGGCAAGCCTTTGCCCGACAACCCTCGCACCTCGGCGCTGACCGTGTTGTCGGCGCTGCGTTTCCTGCACAATCGGGTGGCGCCCTTGACCCTATGACCGAAAAATTGCAAACCCTGATCGCCGGTCGCTGGCGCGATGCCAGCGGTCCGCTCTACACCACCTTCTATCCGCATGACGGCTCGGCGGTGGCCCAGCTGCACGCGGCCACCGTCGACGATGTGGAAGAGGCGGTGGAGGCCGCTGAGCAGGCGCGCCAGCAGCCGGCTTGGGCGCGTCTGCTGCCGCATGAGCGGGCGGGTTTGCTGCACCGGATCGCACAGGGCATACGGGCCCGTGCCGAAGAGCTCGCGCAATTGCAGCGGCTGGACAATGGCAAGCCGATCGGCGAATGCCGCGCCCTGGTGGCCAGCGCAGCGGGAACTTTTCAGTTTTTTGCGGCCGCAGCCGAGACCTGGGAGGATGCCCTCACGCCCGCCCGGGGCGACTTTCTTACCCTGAGCGTGCATGAACCGCTGGGCGTGGTGGGCGCCATCACGCCCTGGAATTCGCCGATCGCCAGCGAGGCGCAAAAGATGGCACCGGCATTGGCGGCCGGCTGCGCCAT
>VGHR01000230.1 GCA_016868205.1 Betaproteobacteria bacterium | reverse complement strand
CTTGCCGGCCTTCTTCAAGATGGCTCTCAATCATGACGCCGATAATGCGGGCATCGCCCCGCGCAATCTGTTGGGCAACATCGGCCACAACATCAATTTGACGCTGATGCTGCTTATCGCTGTTGGCATGCGAGACATCAATCATGAGCTGTGGGCGCAGGCCCGACTTCTGCAAAAGACTGGCCGCGGCATCGACCGAATCAGCGCCGAAGTTGGGTGTCTTTCCGCCCCGCAAAATAATGTGGCAATCTTGGTTGCCGCGCGTTTCAAAAATCGCACTCTGGCCGAACCTCGTCATGCCGATAAAAGCATGGCTTGCCTGGGCAGCCAGTAGCGCATCGACTGCAACCTTGATACTTCCTTCGGTACCGTTTTTAAAGCCGACCGGGCAGGAGAGGCCGCTGGCCAGCTGACGGTGACTCTGACTTTCTGTGGTGCGGGCGCCGATGGCGCCCCAGCTCACTAAATCGCTAAAAAACTGCGGGCTCAGCAGATCAAGAAACTCGGTGCCTACCGGAAGGCCCAAATTCAGAATATCCAGTAGCAGCTGCCGGGCCAGCTCAAGCCCATCGTTGATTGCAAAGGATCCGTCAAGATGCGGGTCATTGATATAACCTTTCCAGCCAACGGTTGTTCTGGGTTTTTCAAAATACACACGCATCAGAACAATCAGATCATCGGCGAGTCGCTTAGCCTCGGTGTAAAGCAGCCTGGCATATTCCATGGCCTGATCGTGACTATGGATCGAGCAGGGGCCGACAATACAGAGCAGCCGATTATCTTGGCCGTGCAGAAGGGATGTGATTTCGGATCGGGCCTGCAAAACAACCTCCTGCGCGGTAGCCGATGCCGGCAGCTTTTCAAGCAAAAGCTGGGGGGAAATAAGGGCGCGAATCGCCCCAATTCGAAGATCCTCTAAATTCTGCATGAGGCTGATGTTAATTGATGAACGATTCCCTGAGATGGTCTAGACTTTCAGTCATGAATCACTGCCAAATTGCGCTTATTGTCGCTTTCTCAACCCTGCCAATGGCGGCCCTTGCCCAGGGGGGCGAGGCAACCTACAAGGCGGTCTGTGCGGCGTGCCACACCGCTGGTGTGGCCAATGCGCCCAAACTTGGGGACGCCAAGAAATGGGGGGCACTGATTCGCGAAGGCCAGGCCGTGCTTACCGCCCATGGCTATGTCGGTATTCGGGGTATGCCCGCAAAGGGGGGTAAGCCTGATCTCAGCATCGAAGACTTCGCTGATGCAGTCGTTTATATGGTCAATAACTCGGGTGGAAAATGGTCATCGCCAGACCCCAAAACTCTGGCTGCGATTCGGACCGAAATCGATAAACGCGAGAAGGCGATCGCGGCAAAGGCCCGCAAATAAAAGCGCGTTACCTATGGATTCACTGCACCCCGTTTATATTCTGATTGGCGGCATGGTCGGAATCAGCGTACTAGTGCTGATTGGTCTAAAGATCTACATGAATCGGGCCATGCGAGATGACGAACAAGATTAACCAAGAGCGTCGACCCGCTTTTCTAATCGGTCAAGCGCATCGCGAAAATTTCGAAGCATCTGATCATGCTCCGCAATCTGCTGACGGCTCACTAACACGCCTGCCTCATGGACTGCGAACTCGGCTGCCTGCCGCGCAAGCTGGCCTGCGGGCGACTGATTCCAAAAATGCTCCCAGGGACTGAGTCGATCCTTCATCAGCTTTACCAGTGGCGCGAGACGCTCTACCACCATGGCATCGCCCTCAATGCGTGGGCCGCGAGAGATCTCAGCACTAAATCGTAAGGTCACGTCGGGATCACGGCGCGAGCTTTCCGCCCCCGCCGAATTCGCCTGCATCGCTTGATGACGAAGTCCAATTTCTCTCAGTAGGCCATCCGCCTCGATTTCCCAATCGAGGCTGCCGACAACCGGAAGAACGACTTGTAAACGCTTGCCGGATAAGCCCTTTAAAGCAAGATGCAGGGGCTCATCCTTCGCGATGGCCCAGT
>VGHR01000229.1 GCA_016868205.1 Betaproteobacteria bacterium | reverse complement strand
CTGCTGCATGCGCTGATGCCGCGCCTGGTTGTTACCCCGCGAACCGATGGCGCCCACATAGAAGGCCTCCGTCCCCAAAGCCTCGAGCAGGGCCAGGTCATCGAGCTTGGGATCGTGGGTCAATGCAATCACGCAGCTGCGGCGGTCCGCCTTGAAGGCGGCAACCACATCGTCGGGCATCTCACTGCGCATCTGCACGCCCGCGACCGACCATGCACCGCGATACTCCTCGCGGGGATCGCACACCGTCACGGCGAAGCCCGAGAATAAAGCCATGGTGGCCAGGTATTCAGTGAGCTGCCCAGCCCCGATGAGCAGCATCCGGTACTCCGGCCCGAAGGTGTTAGCCAGTTCGGTATCGCTCAATTGCAACTCGGACGGACCACCCGGGTGGGAGAGCGCGACCTCGCCATCGACGAGCGAGACCGCGCGTCGCATCAAGGCGCCAGCCTCCAGCGCCTGCACCAGTTCGGCCAGACTTTGAGCCGATGGGTCAAATTCGAGCAGAAGTTCGAGGGTACCGCCGCAAGGCAAACCGAAGCGATGGGCCTCGTCGGCACTGATGCCGTACTTGATGAAGCGCGGCGCCCCCACCGGAATGGCGCGGCCATCGGCCTCCTGGCCCACCGCCTGGTAGGCCCGGGTGTACTGGTAGATCAGGTCGTCCTCGATGCAGCCCCCGGAGACCGAACCCACCACCGCACCGTCTTCACACAGTGCCATGATCGAACCCACCGGTCGCGGCGAGGAGCCCCAGGTCCGCACCACCGTAGCCAGCAAGGCGCGACGACCGGCCAAGCGCCAGTCGCGCAGGGTTCGCAGTACCATGACATCAAGGTTTTCCACCACGAGGCCTTCAGCGGGTCACCAGGACAAGCAAGAGCAGCATGGCCGCAGCACCCAAGCCGGTGCTCACGAGGGCCGGCAGCAGGACTGCAGGCAGGGCCGGCGCGCCCGTACCGGTTTCAGGGGTCGCTGCATCGACTGTATCCCCGTGGCGCCGCTGCATCTCCTCGTCAAAACGCCGAAAAAAATCTTCCGCCAGCGACCGCGCCACGCCGTCGATCAGACGCTGGCCGAGTTGCGCGACCTTGCCGCCCACCGAGGCCGTCACCGAGTAGCTCAACTCGCAGACGCTGCCCACCGGCGCGAGTTGCACCTGGGCCTGCCCCTTGCCGAAACCAGCCGGGCCGCCCTGCCCCTCAAAGCTGATGCGATAGCTGGAGGGCGGCACGATATCGCTCAGGCTGATATGTCCCTTGAAGCGCGCCGATACAGGCCCGATGCGCAGCGCCATGCCGATGTCGAATTCGCTGTCTGCGGTGGCCTCCACCTTGTCGCAACCCGGTATGCACAGCTTGAGCACTTGCGGATCGTTCAGGGCGAGCCAGGCTTGCTGCTGGGTCACCCCAAGAAGACGGGTGGCTTGCATCTCCATGATGAATATCCTTGAGTAATTGCGACGAGAGGGCCTCAAGCCCGATTTTGCTACAGGCCCGCCAAGTCCGCGGCGGCGCTAACTCGACAGGAGCCGGGCCAAGCTGCCCGCGAGATCGCGCAAGCGGCTCAGATTGTGCACCGCCAGCATTGCATGCGCTTGCCCGTGCAGAACGGCAGCGCCCCGGGCCAAAGGCGCATAGGCCTCGTACCGCATCAGGGGATTGAGCCAGAGCAAACGCCGGCTGTGCAGGCGCAACCATTGGAGGCAGGAGCGCAACTCCTCAGGCTCACCCGTATCCAGACCGTCGGTGATCAACAGCACCACAGTACGACGGCCGATCAAGCGGCGGGCGTGCCGCTGGCGCAGCTGCAACAAGCTTTGACCCAAGCGCGTTCCGCCCGCAAAATCGGCGATCAATTGGTTGGCTTGGAGCAGCATGGCGTCGGTATCGGCCTGGGCAAAAGCGGGCGCCAGATCGGTCAGGTTCATGCCCACAGCCATCACATCTCGATGACGGTGACCCCGCGTGGCCGCATGCAAAAAAGCCAGAAGGAGCCGG
>VGHR01000228.1 GCA_016868205.1 Betaproteobacteria bacterium | reverse complement strand
TCCGCGGAGCGAGCATCGAACCGTTCCCAGGTGGCCGCACCCGCCAATGCCCGCACTAAGGCTGGCGCACTGATCTCCTGCACGCGGGTCTCGCGAGTGCCGGGGTCGGTGACCACGGTCACGATCAGCCCGCCGCGCTGGTAGTGCCGTCGCGAGTGTGCGAGTTCCCGCTCGGCTGCATCCACCACGCGGTGTATCTCACCCGCCATGACACGGATGGTGGGCTTCATGCGCGCGGCGTTGACCTCGATGTCCAGCAGGCGCAGCAGGTCGCGCACATGCCGCTCGGCGCAATGCCCGTGCAGGCACTTGAAACCACCGATGGGCCAGTTGTCGTCGGGCTCGAAATAGGCCGTGCCGCCATTGACCTCGCCGGTGTGTTCCGTCACCCAGGGACAGGTGATGTCGTGCTTGCCATCGCCCAGTGGCGCCTTGTAGAGGCCACGTTCACGCAATGCGGCCAGCACGCTGTTTTCCTCAGGGCGCGGCATCCAGACCGGATCACCGTCGCTGGGGCGTTGCTTCGCCACGCGCGTGCCCGTTCGCTTAGGCCGCCCGGCGGATGCCATCTCCAAATGAAGGCCATCGACGAGATCCTCGACCGAATAGCGCAAGTCGGGTGACCACTCGACCATCCGACACTGAAATGGCGGCGCGTGCTTGCCGTTCACAGCGACCGGCAAGCGGGCCAGCCGCGCCCTCGGGCCGTTGGCACCGGGGTCACAGAGGCCCGCGGCGACGATGCCATCCATCAGGCGATCGGCGACGTTGCCGTCGGTGAGCGGCTCGCGCAGCAGATAGCCGGCCTGGTGATTGCCAGGCGAGGTCTCCAGCAGCCACGACGGCGGGAGGGTCAGCCTCTCGATAGCCACCTTGGCGCCAATGTCGTCCAGCATCACCGCGTACAGGGCCTGAAAGCGCGCCTTCTGCCTGCGGAATTGGCCCGCCTCGTCGGGCCTGAAGACCGCGAGGCTGAAGTAATTGTTGGCGCCGGCAGGCAGACCGGCTACTTCATCGGGCGCGCCCTGCCAAGCCTTCCCGGACCAGACCTTGCCCGGAGCAGTAGCCGGGTTGCCCTCGAAGCTCACCACCACCGGGCGCGCATCGACAGGCTCTCCGAATACGGCCAGCAGGAAGTCACCATTGCCGACGAAATCGGTTTTCCCGGTTATGTCGGTTTCCACCGCGTCCGGTGGCAAAACTGTCTCGGGGGCGCTCATCACTGCGCCCCCTACGCGGCAGCATTGCGCGCTGCTTCCAGCTTCAGCACCAAGGCGCGGATTTCGTCGTCGGTCTTGCCGGCGATGCGGGCAGCGTTCAGCGCCGCGACTTCATGCGCGGGCCAGCCCACGCAGCGCGGCCCCAGGCTCACCTGCTTGGTCCACAAGCCTTGGGAAATGCGGAGGTAGATCGTCGATCGGGAATAGCCCGATTCAGTCTTGACGGCAGGAAGCCGGTAAATGGTCTGCGGCATGTTTGCACCCCTTGAGGTGTTGTTGAACATGCCGCGATTTCGAGCCAGCTAGGGGGCTAGCCCGCAAGCTGGCTCGTGAAGTGCGCGTCAATGCTTGGGTTTCGCCCTCTTCGAGCCAGCCCCCTTTTGCCTCCCTGTGGTAAGTCCTGTCCACATGCTCGCGGGAGAGGTTGTTTCCGCCGTGAGCTGTTTTAGGCGGGAGACTGAAATGCCTTCCTCCTCAGCCACCCGTTTCAGAAATGCCTTGGTTCCCCTGGCCCTCTCTTCGCGAACGCGCGCGCGTAGCCTTTCGCGGCGCTGTTCGGGAGGTTCGGTTGCGGCCTTATCCGCCGGCTTGTCCACCAGGCGAGTCAATGCGCCTTTGCTCACCGCGATGACATTCTTCTCGACGGCCAGCACGTCGGTGAGCGGGAGCGTATGACCGGCGAGCGAAAGGGTGAGGCGGTCACCGGCCAGAAGCGTGACGCGGCTCCGGTGTTTTCGCCCCCTGAGTACGCCGATATGCCACTGGTTGCCCTCTGCCACCGTGTG
>VGHR01000227.1 GCA_016868205.1 Betaproteobacteria bacterium | reverse complement strand
CGCCGCCAGCGTACGCGAGTTCCAGGCGGCCGGTCGTCCGGTGGTGGGCTCGGCCCCGGTGGGCATCGAGGGGACGCACGATTGGCTCGGTGCAATTGGACAAGCCTGCGGCATCGCAGCCGAGAATATCGATCTGGCCCGCAACCAGGCCCTGGGCGCCATGCGCGGTCTGCTGGCGCAAGCGCGCATCCAGGGTCGCATCACCCTCAGCGGCTACGAGGGCTCCGAGCTGCTGGTGGCACGCCTGCTCATCGAGTGCGGCGCCGAAGTCCCCTATGTGGGCTCGGCCTGCCCAGCCAGCCCCTGGAATGCACACGATGCAGCCTGGTTGCAATCGAAAGGCGTACAGGTTCAATTCCGCGCCTCGCTCGAGCAGGATATTGCCGCCGTACGCGCCTTCAGCCCCCAGTTGGCCATCGGCACGACGCCGGTGGTGCAGGCGGCCAAGGAAGCCTGCATTCCCTCGCTCTACTTCACCAATCTGATTTCGGCGCGCCCCCTTATGGGCGCCGCAGGTGCCGGCTCGCTGATCCAGGTGGTGCAAGCGGCCATGGGCAATCAGGCGCGCTTTGACGCGATGAAGGACTTCTTTGGCAGCGTCGGTATGGGTGATGAGGCCGGCGTCTGGCAGGAGCAACCCGTGATGCATCCGGAATTCAAGGCCGATATGCGTCGCATGGCCGAGAAAAAGCGTAAAAAGGCCAAGGCAGAGGAGATGGGGCCGTGAGCGACAGCCCGGCTTTCACCCCAGCCCCCGGCAAATCCCCGTTGGTGCTCGATCACGACCGCGCCGGGGGCTACTGGGGAGCGGTGTATGTCTTTACCGCCATCAAGGGGCTGCAGGTGGTGATCGACGGGCCGGTGGGCTGCGAGAACCTGCCAGTGACCTCGGTGCTGCACTACACCGACGCCCTGCCCCCCCATGAGTTGCCCATCGTCGTCACCGGCTTGGCCGAGGAGCAGCTCGGGCGCGAGGGCACAGAAGGCGCCATGAAGCGCGCCCATGGCGTGCTCGACCCCGACCTGCCTTCGGTCGTGGTCACCGGCTCGATCGCCGAGATGATCGGGGGCGGCGTTACGCCCGAAGGCACCGGCCTGATGCGCTTCCTGCCGCGCACCATCGACGAGGATCAATGGCAATGCGCCAACCGCGCCATGCTCTGGCTGTGGACCGAGTACGGCATGAAAAAAGTGCCCAAACGCGAGCGCAAGGTCGGCGAGCGTCCGCGGGTAAATATCATCGGGCCGTGCTACGGCACTTTCAACAGTGCCAGCGATCTGGCCGAAATCAGACGACTGGTACAAGGCATCGGCGCCGAAATCAATTTGGTGTTCCCCCTCGGAAGCCACTTGGCCGATGTTTCGCGCCTGGTTGAAGCCGATGTGAACATCTGCATGTACCGCGAATTCGGGCGGCTCTTGTGCGAGGCACTCGACAGGCCCTACCTGCAAGCACCGATTGGCCTGCACAGCACAACGAAGTTTTTGCGCAGCCTGGGCCAGCTGCTCGATATCGATCCCGAGCCCTTCATCGAGCGCGAACGCCACACCACCATCAAGCCGGTCTGGGATTTGTGGCGCTCGGTGACGCAAGACTTCTTTGCCACCGCCAGCTTTGGCGTGGTGGCCACCGACACCTACGCGCGCGGCCTGCGCAACTTTCTGGAAGTCGAGATGGGATTGCCCTGCAAGTTTGCGGTCTCGCGCAAACCCGGGGCCAAGACCGACAACGCCCAGGTGCGCGAACTGGTGCACAAGCAAATGCCGCTGGTTCTTTTTGGCAGCTACAACGAGCGCATGTACATGAGCGAGGCCGCCGGCAGCAGCCCGATGCGTACCGCCTTCATCCCCGCTTCCTTCCCGGGGGCCATCATTCGGCGCCATACGGGAACGCCCTTCATGGGCTACAGCGGAGCCACATATCTGGTGCAGGAGGTGTGCAACGCGCTTTTCGATGCGCTGTTTCACATTCTCCCCCTGGGCACTGACATGGACCGAGTCGAGGCCACACTGGCCCGCGACACCGCCCAGAAGCCGTGGCAGCAGCAGGCTCAATCCGCTCTGGCCGAT
>VGHR01000226.1 GCA_016868205.1 Betaproteobacteria bacterium | reverse complement strand
ATATCGAGGTCTTCAGGATGGGATGCTGACGCCGGTCTAGCCTCGCCCAGAAAGTTCGAGGCTTGTTCGACGGATCTTTTCGCCTCCGGCAAGCGCCACAACAATTGCCATACATGCGGCACTACCGGCCAGATCTGAGCGCGTACAGTGACCCCCGCTGCGCGCGCACGTTGAGCAAAACGCAAGCTGTCATCGCGCAGCACCTCGTCCACGCCGACATGAAGCAGTACCGGTGGCAGGCCACGAAGATCTCCAAAAACGGGAGATACCAAAGGGTTCGAGGGATCCGTCCCCTGCAAGTAAGCATCGGCCACATGCTGGAATCCCTTGCCATCAAACATGGCATCGCGCTGAGAATTCTCCCTCAAAGAAGGGCTACCACCGGTCATGTCAGTGGAGGGTGAGAACAACGCGGCCGCTGCCGGCAAAGTCCGTCCAGCAGAGTTTTCGTGAAGCATCAGAGCGAGCGAGAGGTTGCCACCGGCGCTATCGCCCGCCACAACGAGTCGTTCATTACCGTATTGCTCAACCAGTTCACGCCAAACGGCCACGGCATCGTCAAGCGCTGCAGGGTAAGGGTGTTCTGGAGCCAGACGATAATCCGGTGCAAACACCTGCCATCCACGAAGCGCAAATGCCACTGTAATCGGCCGGTGCGTCGCCGGCGAGCAACCAATGAAGCCGCCTCCATGAAAGTACAACAGCACGCCTCGAGGAAGAGGGAGCAAACCTCCTGCTCGTTGCGTTGCGCGTACCCATTCGCCTGCTACCCCTGCGACCACTGCTGCCTCAAAAAACGCGCCAGACGGCGCTGGCAATGCCTGGTTGAAGACGTGCCGAACACGAGTTAGCTCAGTCATGTCGCGCAGCAAAGGCTTGACATGCCTGCGAATCCACCAGGAGGCCAGTCGGGCCTGCCAAGAGGAGTGCGGTTTAACCAAGGCTGGGCTTCATGGAGACTTGCCTCATTGGACCTGTGAGCAGGTTGATTAGGGATTGATTAGTTTTGCAACAAGAGCAGCCCAACCACCTGACGAATTCTTTTTCTTTATTAATCATATAATTTTTATAAAGATTTTATCGTACGCCCGCGCCCTCTAACCTGCTGCTTGTTTCAGAATTGATGTCGTTGAGATGAACTGCATTTAATGTTGATCCAATGGTAGTGAGAGTTTTACTCTATCTGGATGTTATTGCAAGTTCAATCCTTGCGTAGCCGCAAGCCCCCAGTGACTACCATAGCTATCCGTAGGTTACCTTCTTGCTTGTATCGCGCGTGCAACCATAAATACGGCGGAGTCCTCATACCCCTGGGGTCAAACCGCTGTGGTCCTGTGGGGGCGTCACCTACCATCCGAGTCCGTTAGACAGGAGTGATTCTTGCGCAAGAGCTGACCCTGCTACAAGGCATTTGATTAAAGCCCGAGCAGATTTTGGATTGGATGAGAAGTAACCGATACTTCCGGATCGGAATGACATCTCCTACTCGGCCTCTGACGAGCGCCTGCAAATGCTGGTTTAGGGTCTCGGGCGTTGTTCGCTTCCTTTCCATGTAGCAATGCCTTTCGCAGTGCCAAGCTTTTACACCATCCAATCCGTGGGACTGAGTAACCCTTTAAGTCACGAAGTTCAAACTCATTAGCGAGTTCTATCACCGTGACCATCTCGGGGTGCAGTGACCCGCGTTAAATGTTGATCCAAAGTCTGTGAGAGCTTTTAGTCTAGCTTAACTTCATTGTAGATTCAATCTTTGCATCACCTCCTGTGGTGTTGGAATGGGTGGAAACAAGCTTAAGTGTAAGGCTTTTTCTGCCTTGGTCTTGGGCAGCCAAGCGGCTGGCGCCGGGGGCTTCATGTTGAGTCCTTGATGGGGTCGTATGGTATTGGAGTGAATGCGCCGCAGACCGTTGGGGCCAGTGGGGGTGTAACGGTGTAACGCCTATTTCTGGAAGAAAGGACTAGAACAAGCGCAATTCAACTGGTACGACAATGTCTCCACTATTCACTTGTGAGAAAACAAATGTGGGAACGCAAAGACGATCCCAGCACCAAGCCTTGAAAGACTTGACATATTGGCGGAGA
>VGHR01000225.1 GCA_016868205.1 Betaproteobacteria bacterium | reverse complement strand
CAGGGCAAATGGCTCGATTGCGCGAGCAACCCGACCTGATCGCGCCGGCCGTTGAAGAGCTCCTGCGTTTCGACGGGCCATCGGGTGCCCAGGTGCGACTGGTCAGTCAAGCTTTCGAGTTGCACGGCAAGCCGCTTGCCGCGGGAGACCGCATTTTTCTGATGCTCAACTCGGCCAACCGCGATCAACGGGCCTACGACAGGGCTGATCAACTGCTCTTGGACCGCGCCGGTCCGACGCATCTCACATTTGGGTTTGGCACCCATATGTGCATGGGCTTTCCACTTGCAAGAACCGAGGGGCAGGTGGCTTTCCCCAAAGTGTTGTCTGCTTTTTCCGAAATCGAAACAGTCGGTGAGCAGACTTGGATCAATTCCATGGTTTTCAGGGGCATGCACAGCCTGAATGTTCGCGTCCGGCACGCATGATCTTTTTCTACGCAGGAGCACACGCATGAAATACTTCGGTCGATCGATCAATCGCAGGCAGTGGATGGGGGTGGGCGTGGCGTGCAGGCACCGACCGACGCGGTGACGGCCGAGTTTGTGGCCGCGCACTGGGCCGAGATCCATGACATGGCGGACGCGCGCGCCTTTGCCAACGCCTCTGAGGCCCTCATCGATACCTACGGCAAAGATCCATCATGACCGTGGCCCGAATGCGCCTGGCAGCCCGTGGCCAAGAGCCGCTGGCGTCGGCGCTGCGCAAGCCCCGATCACACAACCGGCACGCTGATCTGCTGCTCGCGGCGGCCTGTGTGTTCCGGGATAAGGGCTATGCCCAGGCCACCATGCGCGATATTGCGCAGGCTTCGGGCATGATGGCCGGATCAATCTATTACCACTATGCGGCCAAGAGCGACTTGCTGCTGGCGGTTTATTCGGAGGGGGTGCGCTTGGTCAGCCACGCGATCGACGATATTCTGGCCAGCCAGGCCAGTGCCTGGGTCCAGTTTGAGCGTGCGGTTCTCAATCACCTGCAGATGATGCTTGGCACGCTGCCCGGTGCTTCACCTTTTGCCAGCGTCTTCATTCAGGTGCAGCCCCATGACTTTCCTGCCGACCGTCGCGAGGCCCTGGTTGCTCTGCGCCACAACTATGAGAGAAAGTTCAAAACCTTGATCGCTCGCTTGCCCGTCAGGCGTGGCGTTGACAAAAGCTTGCTACGCCTGCAAGTCATTGGTGCGCTCAACCATGTCCCTATCTGGTACAGGCCGGGCGGGCGGAAGTCCTTGCCGGCTATCGCCCGCGCGATGACGGCCCACATCCGCCTGGCACTGGACCGGCAGGAGCGGTGAGCACGAGGTCGCAAGTTACGGAGGGTCTGGTCATGAGCCTGCCTCGGCAGTGGGAGGATGAGGACAGCGAGGATCTGGCGGCTCTACGCCAGACCATACGCCGGTTCATCGACAAAGAGATTGTCCCCTACCACGCACAGTGGGAGCAGGAGGGTCAGGTGCCGCGTGCGCTCTGGACGCGGGCGGGCGAGTTGGGACTTTTGTGCATGGAGTTACCCGAGTCACTCGGAGGTGCGGCCGCCGACTTCAATCACAGTGCGGTCCTGGTCCAGGAACTGGCGCGCGGCGGACATACCGGTCCGCTGTTTTACCTGCACTCGGACATTGTGGCGCCCTACCTGCTTCACTATGGTAGCCCCGCTCAGCAGCAGACCTGGCTGCCGCGCATGGCGCGTGGCGAGGTCATCTCGGCCATCGCGATGACCGAGCCAGGAGCCGGCAGTGATCTGGCGGCTATTCGCACGCGTGCGACACCTCACGACGGGGGCTACCTCATCAAGGGTCAGAAGATTTTCATTTCCAATGGTCAGCTCGCGGACTTGATTGTCCTGGCGGCCAAGACCGACCCTCAGCAGGGTGCCCGTGGCATCAGCCTTTTTCTGATTGACACATCGCGGCCGGGCTTTTCAAGGGGGCGCCGACTGCAGAAGATGGGCATGCATGCGCAGGACACCTCTGAGCTTTTTTTCGATGACCTTTGGGTTCCCAGCGACTGTCTTTTGGGTCAAGAGGGTCAGGGCTTTAGTTATCTGATGAATGAGTTGCCCCAGGAGCGACTGCTGGTGGC
>VGHR01000224.1 GCA_016868205.1 Betaproteobacteria bacterium | reverse complement strand
AACCAGACCCATCAACTCCTCTTTGAGCTGATGGTCAGAACCGGCCTGCGACAGATGGAAGCACGCAGCTTTCCGGACGCATACATCTTCGACCCCGACAGGCGCCGCGACCTGACCCCTGGACAACGGATTCGCGTGGTGCTTCATCCGCGCGATATGGAAATCAAGCTGGGCAAGCCGCGGGGTATCGATGTGCCGTACGACCTCATGCAAAAGCTGTGGGTGTACACCGCCCGATCGCGGCAAGCACGGGCCAACAACCATCCCCAAGGTGAGGAGTCCGCACAACTGTTTCTCACCGAAAGGGGCAAGCCCTACACCAAGGACGCCATCACCGGCATCTTCCGCAGTCTGTCCAGCCGTGTGGGTTTCAAGGTCGAGCCGCACATGCTGCGGCACACCTATGCCACCTACCTCCTCTGGAGCCTGAGAAAATCGAAGCGCTTCGAAGGCGACCCCCTGCTCTACGTGCGTGACCGCCTGGGGCACGCCGATGTGAGCATAACGGCCGTCTACCTGCATTTGATCAACTCACTCGAGGGCGCGGTCGTGATGGCGCATGAGGACGAAATTGACCAACTGTTTCGCCAGCCAGTGCCCCAAGCCCCTGAAGGCCAGGCGATATGAGGCAGCGCAAGCAATACGTCGCGCCGCCCCCTGTGGCGGTAAGCACCCAGCCGATGGCTGCTGGGGCTCTCGACGCCCACCCGTTGATCATTGAACTGCCCGACAACCCCTCGACCAAGCGCACCATTGACCTCTCTGCCTGGCTCGGCCGGGGCATTGACCCAGGGGTGCATGCCTGCGCGTCACAGCTGCGCGCCTTCGTGGTGGGCAAGTCGGTGCAGCCAAGCACCGCCGACAGTTACTGGACGCGGGGCCTGATCCATTTCTTTCGGTTTCTCACCACCTGTTCCGGGCCGGCAGCGCCCGGGCTGTTGAAGCCAAATCACATCCTCGCATTCATCGCCTGGCTGGCAGAGCAAGGATGGTCGACCGGCACCCGCAAGGTCCGCTACAACAAGACAAAGTCCGTCTTGCCGTCGCTGCTGGCAAGTGGTCTCATCCCTCGCCACGATGATCTGTTTCCCGCCAACCCTCACCCTGGCAGCAACTCCAGCGCCAAGGGGCAACTCCCCTTGTCGATGGGTGAGCGGGACCGCCTGGGCAAGGCCTTGCGGGACGACCTGATCGCGATCCACCACGGCAAGTTTGCCGGCACGCAGTCTGAGGCATTGGTGGTGTATCTGCTCGCCCTGGACCTGCGTTGCGGGGCCAATCCGACGCCGTTGCTGGAGGCGGGGCGGGACTGCCTGATGGATCACCCCTTCATTCCCAACATGAAGCGCCTGGCACTCTACAAACGGCGGGGTAATGCGACAAAGATCTCGAGTCTGCGATTCAGCCAGACGCGCGATGAGGAAGTCTCCATTCCGAAAGACGGCATAGGCCTGGCCTTGCAGGTCCTCAAGATGACGCAACCGCTGGTTGCGCATGCCGCGCCAAAGCTTCGCGACCGACTGTGGCTGTACCGCAGCGAACGGCCACGAGACAACGGCAGGGTGATTGTCTTGACGAAAAACTCACTCGATGACGGCATCACCGCGGTGGTTGATCGCCACAGCTTGAAGGGCGACGACGGCGAGCCCCTGCGCCTTAACGTGTCAAGGCTGCGCAAGACCGTTGAACTGCGCAGTGGAACCTGTGGCCGTTTATCACGACGCCCAACACGCCGAAATCAAGGAAGGCCCTCAACTGGACAAGTCATCCCCGAGGCGTTCAGAGAGGCCGTCCAGAATGTCCTGTACGCCTACTGGCGGCGCGGCCGTGCAGCAGCGCCATGGGCAACTTGGCCAAGGCTGCAGGCACGTCATGGAATCTGTCGCCCCACCAAACCCGGCGCACCTACGCCCGACTGTTTGTGGAGTCGCGCATGGGGCGCAGTTCACTGATCTTCTTGAAAGAGCAGTTCAAGCACAGCAGCCTGAGCATGACCCAACTGTACGCATCCAACCCGCAACAAGACCGTACCCTCTTCGATGAAATCCTGTCCGAGATCACGGCATACAAGAGCGAGTTGCTCGGCAGCTGGACCGGCGATGTGCCGCTAAGTGGAGGTGCTGGCCACAGATTCATGGCGTTGCGCGCCACACCCCACGCCAGCCGA
>VGHR01000223.1 GCA_016868205.1 Betaproteobacteria bacterium | reverse complement strand
GCGGTAGTCTGGTGCTGCAGTCTTGCCGGTCAGTGCATTGTGTCGGGGCTGGTCGTAGAGGCCGCGATCCACACGCCGCAAATCTCCCGTTGCCACCAGGCGCTGTAGCGCTTTGTCGATGGCATCGCGTGGCCCGAGGTCGAGGAAGTCGACAGGCGTCCAAACGTAGCCCGGCTGCTGCTCAGCTACGCGATGGCTGATCTGTGATTTGAGATTGAGACTGGGACCTCGCATGGCGCCCTCCTGTCCGAATATTATATACATAAATCGGACAAAATGCGAGGAATCGAGGATTTTTGTCCGAAAGTAAGCAACACTATTCGGACAAATCAGACGGTGGCCACCGTAGCCTGATTCGCTGCCACCACCGGCCGCCGCCCCACGACATTCCCCACCACATTGACCGCTTCCAGCATCGCCTGCGGTGATAGGTGTGCGTAGCGCATCGTCACCTTCGGATCGTGGTGGCCGAGGAGCTCTTGCACCTCGTACAGCGACCGTCCAGCATTGACCAGGAAACTCGCGTAGCTGTGGCGCAGGTCGTGCAGCCGCACTTCGCCCAGGCCCACCTTCTTCCGTATCGAATCCCAGGCGTAGAAGATCGATACCGGTGGCTTCTTCGTCTTCGGATTGAAGAACACCCAGGGGATGTCCTCCTGCCGGGGCAGCGACTGCAGCAACTCGATGGGTGTTAGCGTCGCAGCGTTTGTTGGGGAACAGCCAACGCCCGGGGTTCTTGGGGGCACGGTGCAGGCCATGCGTACGGCAGTGGTGGCGCAAGAGCGTCAGCAGGCTGGTGCTCGGGAGGGTGTAGCGATCGTGGCCGCCTTTGCCTGCCTGCACGCGCAGGCACATGCGGTCACTCGCGCTGTCGATGTCATCCATGCGCAGTCGGCAGGCCTCGCCCACGCGCAGGCCGCTGGCGTACAGGGTGGTGAGCAGCATGCGGTAGCTGGGGTGGGTGCAGCAGGCCAGGAGTCGGGCGATTTCTGCGCGGGCGAGTAGTTGCGGCTGCTTTTTGCGGCACGCGCGCCATGGGTGGACGCAGGTGGGCCATGTCTGCGGGGCGGCCCAGGACTTTCTCGAACAGGAAGCGGCTGGCGCTGGAGACGTGATTGACGCTGCTGTAGGAGAGTTTGCGGTCTTTGACCAGGTGCAGCAGGTAGGCCTCGATCTCGGGTGCACTGAGCAACTCTGGGCTTCGGTGGTAGTAGCGTGCCAGGCGGGCAACCGCATCGACATAGCATTCCTTGGTGCGCTCGGACAGGCCACGTACGGTCATGGCATCAAGCATGCGTTGGCGCAAGCGCCACCCGAAAAGCAAAACGCGGTGGCAGCCTTTGCAGACCTGCCACCGCGTCAGCGGTTTAGTTCAACGCGTTATCGTAGGCCACTATCAATTCAGCCGCAGATCCCGGCGGTTGCATCCCCATGCCGATGTCGCGGAGAGCTGTGCCGAAATCCTTTGATGCGGCAGCTTTATCAGCAACCAAAGGGCTTCCACGAATACAGGGTCCCTCAGCGCTCGCTTCAGCGCATTCTGCCCTACCGCGGTGACCTGGTCCACCAACGTCTCGGTCGGCGTGCCGCCACTCACCAGATACCTTACGATGTCCGGCAGGTATCGATGGGTCGGAAGCTTTCCGAGGCGCTGATGTCACATCGCACCACCGGTTTATAGCAGGCGCCCGAACCGAATCTGGACCGGAAAAGTGGAATAACAGCTCAGCAAGGAAAGGAACCTTTCGTCAGGTTACAGCCGAAGGGTACTACGGTAGCCTTTCACCGCTGGCCAGCCAAGGAAAAGCTTCTTGTCAACTATAGAGGTGGCGCGCTGAGCTTGGATGGCGCGCCTCCACATCGACCTTATGCGAAGGCGAAAAAATAATTCGCGCTTATTCCGTCGGTATGCGCTTTGTCGGTCACAATGGGGTCGGGTATGGTGGCGCACTTGCTGTCGAGCCCCAAGTGGACTAAGTTAGTCAAAGAGGAGCCCAAGATGACCCAGGTGAACATTCATACCGCGAAAACACAACTCTCGAAGCTGATCGAGGCCGCCTTGGCCGGCGAGGACGTCGTGATCGCCAAGGGTTCTCAGCCAGTGGTGCGCTTGGTGCCAATTCCGCAAGGCCGCTTCAAGCTTGGCATCATGGCCGGCGCGTTGGGCACCATACCCGATTTTCTGGAGCCGCAGGACGAGG
>VGHR01000222.1 GCA_016868205.1 Betaproteobacteria bacterium | reverse complement strand
CCGCCTTGACCGTGGAAATTCGGTAGTTAGCAAACAGCACGACGTCCGAGTGCTCTTGCAGCAATGCCGCTGCGCGGGCATGGAGCTTGATCACGTAGCGGTCGTAGGGGTCGTGTTCAGGCGAGTCGAAGCGCTTAATGTCGGTGTGCGCGATCTGCACCACGGTCATGCCGCGGTCGTCGCGCAAAGCGTTAAGGCCATCGATGTACTGGCGCCAGAGGTTCAGGGCCGCGACGTAGCCCTTACCGTACCCAGCGTCCTCGATCGAATGCCAACCATTGTCGCGGCAGGCTTTGGTCCAGACCAGGGGTTCGAGCCAGTCCACGCTGTCGATCACGACCGTGGCGAAGTCATGCTGCTCGGTGTAAAGCGCTACCAGCGCCTCCATTACTTCGTCGAAGGTCCGAGACAGCGGAAAGTTCGCCGCGGAGTTGGTGCCCAGCCCATCTTCGGTCTGGATAAACACGGGTTTGTTGGCCTGGCCGGCAAAGGTGGTCTTACCGACGCCAGCAACACCGTGAATCAGCACCCTGGGCGGCTTGGGTGTGCCCGCCCGGTTGAGTTGTGCAAGGGAGATAGCCATCAGATGTCCTCCCCGAACTTGCTGTCATTGGCAGCCTCGGGCACGGCACCGTCCACGATGCGCTCGAGCTTGTAGGTGGGCTTGCCAGCTTTGAGGGTGCGGGCGGGGTCGAAGAGTTGGCGCACTGCTGGCGGCCAGGCTGTGTACTTGGCCTCGGCCACCTTGACTTCGAGGCTCACGTAGTCCTCGGGGTTTTCGCCCCACTTGCGCAGGGCCTCGACCGCTTCTTTGAGCTTGCGTTGGTCGTACTCCACTTTCTTGGGCAGGTCGGCAATCACGGTGTGGCCATCCACATCAAAGCGGACGGTGCCGGTGGACTTACCAGCGTCCTGGCGTAACTGGTGCGCACGCTCACCGAATCGACGGTGCAGCACGCCTTGCAGAAACTGCTTGTAGTGGCGCGCGGTTTCCTCGGCCTCAGACACGCGCTGGATCAGGCGGTCGAGGTCCGCTAGTGGCAGGTTTTCAAGCTCTGCCAACACAAAGTTGCCCACTTCGTCGAGGGTATCGGGGTGAGGGATCATGAGGGCTCTCTTTCTTAATGGATGCCCGTGGCGGGCACAGGGGATGGCGTACCAACCTGGCGTAGGCGGGTGCGGATTTCGGGGGGTGTGAGGGTGTTGGCCGATCGCACGGCGACGTACTGGTAGTGGCATGCGCCAATTTTTCTGCTAAAGAGGTGGACCAGCCCTAGTTCACAGGCAATCCACATGCGCCGGGCGACCGAATGCAGACGGTTTCGCTCCTTTGCGGGGAGCCCGCTACCTGTATCGGAGCGGTCCATCATCAAAAAGCCTTCGTGATACTGAATCGACTGCCCAGCCAGGGCGTTGGCGATCCAGTCGCAGGCAGCCGCCTCGGTCAGTTTTTCGGTGGGCACGTACACCGGTGGGGTGGCCGCGCCTGCGTTAACGCCCAGCCCTAGGTCGCTGCGCGTAGTGTCAACAATGGTTTTTGCGTTCAACATCAAATCTCCAGGCGTAAGTTGGCCTACCACCACCGCCCAAAGGGGCGCGGCGTTTGCGGTTGTTGTAGGTTTTTACTGAGCGAGGCAGCCGTTTTTCTCAGCCACCCCGCGAGCGGTCAGGCAGCCGGCCGTATGCCAAACATGCGCAAGTGCATACGCAGGTCAGCAATACGGCGGTAGAAAGTAGCGCTCGGCACGCCAGATGCCTTGGCTGCTTCAGCCAAATCGCGATGCTTGGCGAGCAGATCCATCAGGCAGCGCTGATCACCGCTCATGTAGGCAAGCGCTGCCATCACGTCATGCCGCGTCTCAGCGTCAGAAAGCAAGTCCATGTTTTCGCCCCAGAACCACGTCATCTCGTCGGGAAGCATGGAATATGACGACCCACCGGTTTCGTCGTTGGCGGCATTCTGGGTCGGTGCAAAATCCTGAATTGCACGGTCAATGGCGACGACCTCCAGGGTGTCGACATACTCCGGCTCAGAAAACACGAGTCTCTGCCGGTCAGCTTTTCTGGCGTTCAAAAAATCAGTGGTGCAATGCGCTGAGACAGTCCCTGTGAAGGTACCGGGTGCGCCACGGCTGGGGTCAAACTGCTTTTTGCGCCTGTAGATGTCACACAGGATCTCCTGGTACAGATCCTCACGCTCGGCTGGGGCAAGCCCGGCAGTCAGCGCT
>VGHR01000221.1 GCA_016868205.1 Betaproteobacteria bacterium | reverse complement strand
GTACCGGGCCACCCTTTTCGCCGCTGAAGGTAAATCCCAACAGAGCCAGCGTGGTGCCCGGCTTGATCTCGGGGACTTTCCAGGCTTCCATGCGGGTGAGCGGGGCCAGCTCGATGTCCCAGAGCCGATCTTTGCGGGTGGGCAGTTGCGCCGACTTGAGCAGCGACGGCCCATCGACGCTGCTCACCTGCGCCGGCAACTTCCGGGTTGGCAGGTCGGTCGGCAATCTGAGCTCAGCGGCTACTTCCAGTTTGAGCTCGGCATGCGGATTGCGCCAGCTCACTTGGACAGCACGCCCTTCCAACCAGAGCGGTCGATTCTGATCAAAGCTGCTCCAACCGTGGTGTGCGCGGGCAAGGAGGGGCAGGCCCAGGCCGGCGGTCACAAGCGTTCTGCGTTGCATAAGTCCTCCTCAGAGATAGGCGATCCAACGACCGCAAACGATGACAGCCAACCAAAGCCCGAGGGAGAGCAGGGTCAGCACGCGGGCGGTGCGGTCGCTGCGAAGCAGGCTGCCACGGGCATGAAACCAGGCGGCGTTCATACCCGCGAGCAAGAGCAAACCCATCTTGAGCGCAAAGGCCCGGTTACTCAGCAGTTCAAGGGGCTGGCTGGCAAACATGAGCAAGCCACTGGCAGCGGCCATCGCAAAGCCGAGCACCGCCAGGCCGAGCGCCAGGCGCGCCAAGGCCGCCATCGGTAGCTCACCGCCCGCGCCCCAGACGCGCAGCTCAAAGAGCACCAGGTTACCCAGTAGCAGGGCGATCCCGACGATGTGCACCACCTCGAGGGCGGGGTAAGCAAAGGGGTGAGCGACGATCCAGCCGAGCATGGAACCATTGTCGGGCCAGGCCACCCGGGGCAAGGCAGCCGCACCTCGGCAGGGGTGTCAGGACTTTCTGCGGGCCTGGTACTGGCGCAGCCACCCTAGCCCGGCCGATGTTGCACCGGCAGGGATGTACTCGCACCCAATCCATCCCTCGTAGCCCAAGGCATCGAGTTGATCAAAGAGGTAGTCGTAGCGAACCTCGCCGGTGTCGGGCTCATGGCGATCGGGCACGCCGGCAATTTGCACATGTCCGACCCCACCCACATGCTTTTGCAGTCGGCGCATCAGATCGCCCTCCATCACCTGACAGTGATAGAAATCCATCTGGACCTTCAGGTTCGGTCGGTCCACCTCGGCCAGCACATCGTGAGCCTGTTGCTGGTAATTCAGGAAATACCCCGGCATGTTGCGGGTGTTGATCGGCTCGATCAACAGCGTGATGCCGTGCGGAGCCAGCGTCTGCGCCGCATCGCGCAAATTAGCCACATAGGTGGCGCGGGCCTGTGCCAGAGATACACCCTGCTGGGGCACGATACCGGCCATCGCATGGAGACGGCGGCAACCGGTGGCTCTTGCGTAGGGCAAGGCGGTTTGCACACTGCGCGCAAACTCCGCCTCGCGGCCCGGAAGGCAAGCCATACCGCGCTCCCCCGCCGCCCAGTCACCTGGCGGCAGATTGAACAAGACTTGCTCCAGGCCATGGCTTTGCAAGCGGTGGGCGATTTCCTCGGGGGGATGCTCATAGGGGAAGAGAAACTCCACCGCCTCAAAGCCATCGGCTGCAGCCGCAGCAAAGCGATCAAGGAAAGGCACCTCGTTGTACATCATGGACAAGTTGGCAGCGAATCGGGGCATGGGGTCACCAAGGGGCGTTGAAATGCTGACGCAGCTCGTCGATCTGCTCAGGCGTGAGGGGCGCGGGGCGGGGCGAACTGAAGGACCAAAGACGCGCCGTCTCTTCGAGCTCCTCGAGGACGGCCATGGCCTGGGCCGGACTGCCGTGCCACACATTGGGCCCCAGGCGATCAAGCATGACCGCTCGCAGCGGCCGACCCGCGGCCCGGGCCCGCCTTATCTCTTGCGCCACCAGGTCACCCACGCGCGGGTCGCCCGGCCGATGGTAGGCGATGCGCGGCACATGGCCCACCTTCATGACGAAATACGGCGTGATCGGGGGCAGCAGATCACCCTGCCCCGAGGCGTCCTGCAAAGTCAGCGCCACCGCGTGGGTGGAGTGGGTGTGGATCACGCAGTGGGCCTGCGCATCGGTCTCGTAAATCCGGCGGTGCAACGCCCATGTCTTGCTGGCCGGCAGCCCGCTGTGCTGCTGACCGCCGGCATCAAGCCAGGCGAGCTGGTCCGGCTCAAGAAAACCCAGACAGGCATCGGTGGGTGTGATCAAGAAGCC
>VGHR01000220.1 GCA_016868205.1 Betaproteobacteria bacterium | reverse complement strand
GCTTGGGCCATTTGTCGCACGAGGAACAACCCTCAAGAACCGCCGAAAAGCTGCTGGAGCTCTACCACCGCCGATTGCCCACCCGCTAAAGCGCCAGGGGACATTCAGGCGCGCAGGTCCCATGCCGATGCAATTGACGGGATCGCCGCAATCGCCCATCTGCTCACCCTCGATCACAATGACTCGGTGGTGTCAGCGATACCATATGAGATTCTTTGACCGCCTTTCAAATGAAACAAATCATTGCATGCCCACCGCAGAGCTCCGATGAGCCGTGGTCAGCCTGGCTGATTGCGGACCGGCACGAGCCCTCGCTGAGCAGCCGCGGTACCGTCGACGCCGAAAAAATAGACGGTTCACCGCAGTAATGGCCCAAAGGAAGTCCGGTGGTACTGGTTATTCCAGTACTCAAACTTTCCTGGCACCAGGCCGAGCTGCCACGACTGCCGGCCAACCGCCTGCGCGCGGCCCTGGCCGGCTTGCTCGAGGAGCAATTGCTCGACGATCCGGAGCATTTGCATCTCGCGCTGGCGCCAGGCTGGAAGGTGGCTTCGACGGATGTTGTTGCGGTGTGCGACAAGGCTTGGCTGTTCAAGGCGGCAGTTCTGATTCGGGACGCCGGCCATGATCTGGAGCGCATCGTGCCCGAATTCGAGCCCGGTGCCGCCGCGCAGTGGGTGATCGAACAAGACCAGGGCCTTTGGGTGAGAACCGATGCCAAACATGTGCAGGTCTTGCCCCTGGGCGTGCACCCAGCCTGGCCCGAGCCGGCACTGGGCGCGGATGGCGCAGACGAAGTGCTGTGGTCCGAACCCCAGGTCGCCGAGGCGGCCGAGAAAGCCCTGCGACGCAGACCCGAGTTGATTTCCAGGTCGCGGCGGATGGTCCGAGCGGCGCAGTCGTCCTGGGACCTGGCCCAGTTTGATCTGGCCGGCGGCGGTTCCAGGCGCTGGTACAACCGCCTGGCTCGGCTGTGGCAACAGGCATGGGACGCACCCCAGTGGCGCCCTTTGCGTTGGGCTCTGGGCGCGCTGATTGCGGTGCATGCGGTGGGTCTGCAGGTCTGGGCTTTTAACGAAAGCCGCCAGCAAAAAGACCAAGCGCAACAGCGTATTGAAGTGATGCGCAGCACCTTCCCTCAGATCACCGTTGTCATCGATCCCTTGCCTCAGATGCAGCGCGAGGTTCAGGCCTTGGCCCGAAGCAGCGGAGCCGGCACCGCGAGCGACCTGGGCGTGATGCTAACGGCGCTGGCCGAAGCCGGAGCGCCACCGCCCAAGCAACTGGAATTCACCCCCGGACTGCTGAGCCTGCGGGGCTGGCCCTTGTCGGAGCCGCAGGCAAAACAGCTGCGCACGGCCCTGGCCCAAAAAGGCTATGGCCTGGACGGAGCCGCGGCACAGTGGCACATCAGGTCGCTGACACCATGACCGCCACATCCTCAGCGTTCGCGCCGATCCGTGGCTTCTGGCAGGCCCGGCAGCCGCGCGAGCGTGCCTTGCTGGCGATCGCTGCAACGCTGGTCCTGGTGACTCTGGCCTGGAGCTGTTGGCTGCAACCAGCCCTCAAGCTCTGGCAAAGTGCGCCGGCCACCCGGATTCAATCTGCCCAGCAAATGGTCGCCCTGCAGGCTCTGGCGGCGCAGGCTGCAGTGTTGCGGACACAGCCCCGGCTCGATCCGGAGCGCAGCCGGCAGGCGGTGCTCAAGTCGGTCGCCGATCTTGGGGGTCAGGCCAGCGTCGAGGGCGTGCGCATCAACGCGAGCCTGCCGCGGGTTTCTGCGGCGGCGATAGCCAACTGGCTGCAGGCGGTCGGCCCGCAAACCGGCGCCCGGGTGGTGCGAGCTTCCTTGCAGGAATCGGAGCCCGGTTTTTGGACCGGTCAAATCAGCCTGGAGTTGCCCTGACCATGCGATCGCAACGGCCTGCCCCTGCTGCATCGCGCAGCGCAGCAGTTGAGCAACGAGGTGCAGCGACGCGCCATGCAACTTGCGACGGTGCTTGAACCCCTGCTCATCGTGGCCATGGGAGGCATGGTCATGCTTATCGTGCTGGCAGTTTTGCTGCCCATCCTTGAACTCAATCAGTTGGCCCGCTAGGGTCCGACCTGCCATGCGATCTGAACGCCTCAACGCTCTTCGCACCTTGCCACATCCGCGCTGAGCCGCAGCGCCGAATCCGGCCGACCGTCTAGAGGCGCAGCCCCAGCTCGCGCAAGATAGCCTCGTTGTGCTGGCCAACACGAGGAATCGCGTCCATACGGGGTTCAAATCCGCTTTGATCGGCCGGAGGCTTGAG
>VGHR01000219.1 GCA_016868205.1 Betaproteobacteria bacterium | reverse complement strand
CTTTGAGCCATTGAGGGAGCGCTGACTGACCTGCCTTGGCAAACTGTAGCGCGCTTGCACCGAGCCACGTTGCTGTTGGCGCTAGAGGACTATCAGCGTGCTGACCGGTCTGAACAAAATGACCGGCCTATGTGATCTTGTTTTTTAGAACGAAAGGGGCAAACGCCCTAGCGGATAATTTCAAAAATTTAGTACAACGTAAAGTCATGTCTGCTTCGTGGCATATCCCTATCAAACTTGATGCCCAACTGGCCGTGCACTCGGGCCAACAGGTTTTGGGCGGTCACAAGTCCTGCGCCCGTCTTGTCTAAGTCTCCAAAGAGGTACTCAGACCTCATTTCAAAGGAGACTCCCATGACGCGCTTCAGATCATTCGCAACTGCAGCAACTCTTCTGTGGATATTCGGCCCACCGTCCCTTGCTCAGCAGACCTTCGGTGGTGGGGTTTCATCGAATTCACCCGTGGCGGTCGTCGTCAAGGTACCTACGTCTTGGTATGCCCCCAGGTTTTTCGTCACCGGCAAGATGCGGGACACTATCGCGCAGTATCAGGCAATGCCTGGACTTAACTTCAAGGCCTTCTCCTTTGCCAGCGGATGGTTTACCCCGCAGTGGTTCGAACGGGTGAAGCAGGAACGCGGGGCGGCGGCCAACGTGCGTGTCTTCGAGGTATTGCTGGCAATCGACAACATACCTGGCGGGACCACAGCCAACTCGGACAGTGCTGCTGTCGCGACCATCGTCGAGATTCCAATACCAGCCGGCGTGGGCAAGGAACGAATCGCGCAGGGTTTTGCTGCTTCGGTCCCGAGTTTTCAGAAGATTCCCGGTCTGCTGCGCAAGTACTTCATCACCTCGGCGGATGGCAAATTCGGCGGCATTTATATTTGGAGGGACGAGGCCAGCGCCCAGTCCTGGTTCACGCCGGCCTGGCGCGATAGGATCCAGAAGGAATACGGTCAACCCGCCAGCATGGAATGGTTCGACACGCCAATCCTGTTGCCCGGCCAGGATGCGGGCAGTAACTGGGTCAAGGGGGTCAACCCATCGTGAAAATCAGCGAACCCGATCCGACGACCCTACGTGATGCTCTCAAGGGCAGCCTACAGGCTGTGGACGCCTTGGTCACGACGATCCAGCCTGGCGTCTATAAGTTGGCCGTGCATGTGCTTGGTCACCGCGACGACGCGGCAGACGCCACCCAGGAAATCTTGCTAAAGATCGTCACGCATCTGTCGGCATTCCGGTCTGAATCGGCCCTCTCGACCTGGGTGTGGCGTGTGGCGTACAACCATTTAATGACCGCTAAAACCCGCAAGGCAGAATCACCTGAGGTGTCGCTGGACGCGATTGCTGAGCGACTGGAGCAGGGTTTGGAGTTTGCAGCAAACATCACGCAATCGCGAGGTGATCCGGGTCCCTTGACCCCGCAAGACAAACTCGAAGCGCGGCAGGTGGCGCTGAGCTGCACGCAGTCGATGCTGATGGCGCTGGACCGCGAGCAGCGTCTGGCCTACGTTATCGACACAGTCTTTAATCTCGATTCGCGCGAGGCCGCTGCGGTAGTGGGCATCTCGCCCGAGGCCTATCGTCAACGCGTCTCTCGGGCGCGTAGGCGGCTAGATGCCTTCATGAGCCAATCTTGTGGACTGGCTAACCCAGACGCCGCTTGTCAATGCGAACGGCAATTGCCTGCCGTGCGCCATCTGTCCAAGTTGCATGGCGTCGACCGCGGTGCTGTGGTTGCCCTGCACAAGCCCGAGATGGAGGAAGCCGAACGCCACTTCGTAGCCTTCACCCGTGTGGCGGATGCAGCGGCCATGCTGCGAACGCACCCCGACTACCAGGCCCCGGAGGCGCAGCGCGCCGCAATACTAGCCGTGCTGCGACAAGAGGGTTTCGTGCAGGGCAGTCGGCCTCAATGACTCTGCAAATCATGGGCGGCGAACCCGTCGTAATTCGAACCACCGATGGCACCGATCTACAAGGTGTGTTGTACGTACCAAATGGGCACTACCGCCGAGCGGTGCTGGTCTCGGGCGGCCTAGGCATCCCCCAGCGTTTCTACACCCCTTTTGCCTCTTGGCTGGCACTGCGTGGCAATCTGGTGCTGACCTTCGATCTGCGCGGCATGGGTGCTTCCCGCAGGCCTGAACACCGCCGATCTCTGCGCGGTCTGGACGCTGACATGCTGACCTGGGCCCGCAAAGACTTCCCAGCAGCGGTTCAAACCTTGTTGGAAAGGGCTGGCAGCAAATCGATCTCGTTGATTGGCCACAGTCTGGGCGTCCACCATGCTGCGATGACCGAC
>VGHR01000218.1 GCA_016868205.1 Betaproteobacteria bacterium | reverse complement strand
CTGAAAATGTACCCCGAAATGGGGCTTCATGCTCCATGGGCAATTTTGGAAAACGCCCTCATTCACAGGCAGTTGGCAGCACCCATACCCAACTTCATCTAACTTGCCGCAACTCCCCCCATACGTGACAAAGCCGCCCGAAGGCGGCCTGTCGCCCTGAGAGCATCTGGCCGAACCAGACGGTCAAAGGGTGAGACGTGTTCTCATATTACCCAAAATCAATTGGGTTTGCCTTTCTCTCTGGCCAGGGGCGGTTGAACGCCTCTTGCGCTTTTTCAGCAAGCGCCGCCAATTCAGTGCGACGCTTCTCTGTCAGACTAACCCGGCCGACTACCTCAAGCAGCGCACGAGTGGCCTCTGGCCCCAAAGGGGGTGTTGCTTGCAGGGCATCGGCACGACTTGCTCCATCTTTGGCCCGAGCAAAGAAGCCATTCACATCTCTTGTGCATACAGCCGGTTTTTTCATAGCGTCATGCAACGATCCGAAAGTCGGTTCCTTTTGCGATGGGCCTCACGTGCTTGTTCTCTCGCTTCATCTCCACAAAGCCGTAATTCGACATGATTTTCAATGTGCGAGAGAGGTTGCCTGGCTTGCGCCCAGTGATGTCAGCCAAGGAGGAGATGGACTGTGGCTTGGCCTCCTGAATCACCTTCAACAGGGCACGATTGTCATCACTCAAAACCTCCGCCAGGGAGCGCATTGAGGTGAACCAAATTTTGGGCTCAGTGGCCTTGGGCTTGTAGTCACCACGAGCGATGGCCAGTACGCGCTCGCGAATTTTCTCTTGCGGCATGATTCCAACAACGATCGTGTTCATGATTTCCTAACCTCCTCTAGTACGCGGTCCACTTCGTTGAAGAAGTCCGACAAAAGCTGGTGGGCGTCTTTGAACTCATAGGGCACGCCTTTGTCGCTGACATGCCGATGCTTGTGGTCATAGGGCAAACGGGTTCCTGCATATTTGAATTTCTTGGGTGGCTTTACCGCATGGGCATTGTCATAGCCAAGAATTCGTTTGCCATAGGGCTCGTGCAATGTCAGCGAGTAGCGAATTCCGTGCGGAATATCCGTCGATGCATCGATAACCCATGCCTCGATCTTGATCCAATACCCGCCACCTTGATCAATGATCTGATCATGGAGGTCGATAAGGGTGGCTATTCCGTGGTCTTCACGCATGGCCAAGTGTATCATCCGCTGATAAAGTATTCAACCGCCAAGCAACCAACTCCATGAGCCTCCGCCAACGCCGCGCCGCAGTGTTGCGGTCACAGGCAAAGCGCCTGCCGATCTGCTGCCACTCGTAGCGGTTGGCACGCATCCAGACCAGGTGCCGCTGCTCGACCTCCAGCCACTGCACCCAGCGCATGGTCTCGAGCATCCGCTCCACCGCTTTGGGGCTGGGTGGCATGGGCCGGTACAGGCGCTCTAGGTCGGGGTAGCGCTCGGGCACCTGCACGGCCAGCGTCATCCAGGGGTTGTAGTAGCCGCCCGGGCGGACTCGGGGCAGCTTGTGCGCGGTTTCGGCGGCCTCGGCAAACCGGGCAGCCACGTCGTCAACAGTCCATTCGGTTCTGGTCTCAGCCATGGCGCTTGCCTCCATCTTCGTACAAGCGTTCGCCCAGACGACGGACGAACTGCTTTTCGATCCAGTCCAGGCGCTCGTCCTGTTCCGAGACCACCAGGATGTGATCGTTGCGCCAACCATCGCGTTTGACGGCGTCCAGGTCCGGTGTGGTGGGTTGCAGATTGCCCAGAGGGCAGCGGTATTGCGGCACATTCATGTCACACCCCCTCCGTGGCCATTTCACGGGCCAGGTAGAGCAAGGCGATGGCGTCTCAGCCTCGTTGTCATCAGCCGGGGCATGGCCACGGGCACGGACGGTAGCCACCATCTCGTCCTTGCTCGCGTTGCCCTTGCCGGTGGCGTGCTTCTTGATCGTCCCAACCGGAATGCCCTGGTACGGGATCTGGTGGTGCTCGCACCAGGCCGTCAGCTGGCCCATGAAGCCGCCGTAAGCGTGGGCTGCGTCAACACCAACGTGGCGGCGGACTTCTTCGGATACCACCTGGTCAATGCCGTCATTGCAGTGCTTGATGTCGGTGAGCCAACGTTTGAACCGAAGGAAGCGCAGGCCGCCGCCCTCGAAGCGCTGGGGTTTGAAGGATTGGCTGCCACTGCTGATGCTGCCGTCGCGGCAGGCCAGTGCCCAGCCCGTGGCGGTGCCCAGATCGAGGGCGAGGATGGTCGTTGTGTTCATCCCAGATTTTCCATTAGCCCGCCTGTGGAGCGTGATTGGCGGCGAATTTGACAGGCAAATCGAACTGCGTAGCTTGATCCCACAAACCCTTCATCCACTGG
>VGHR01000217.1 GCA_016868205.1 Betaproteobacteria bacterium | reverse complement strand
CAAGCCCTGATGCCGAATGATACGCGTGGCCTGCAGGCCTTCAACAAGAAGGTGGGCGAGGCGCTGCGGCTCTTCGGGCCCGAGATCACGATCCACCGCAGTCGCTAAGTCAGCGCCCAGGAGTCCAGAACTTCAGGAAATATTCCTGAAGTTCGCTGACAGCTGAACAGTCCGTCGCGACCATAGCGGCATTCCAAATGAATCCAAAGGAATGCCGCCATGCCCAAACCGGCCCGAAGCAACCGCCCAAAGAGCGACGCCGATCTGCGCGCCGAGTTCTGGGCTGCGCCTGACGAGGCGCTCCTCGATCGAAAGACCGCCGCAGCCGGGCTGGGCTACACCGTCGGCTGGCTGGAGTGGACAGCCACGCACGGAGGCGGGCCTGTGCTCACCAAGCTTGGCCGAAGCGTACGTTACCGCAAAGCCGATGTGCTGGCTTGGATTGAGGCAAACAGCCGCCGTATCCGCAGCACCGCTGAACTGGGAGCGCAGCGGTGAGCCGATATGCTGTATTTGACCCCATCGCGCACGCTCAGACGCAAATCGCAAGGTTCGCATGCGGTTGCATTGCGGATAGTGCCTCATGTGCCTGGCCATTCGCACGATTCGCACGTTTCGCAGCATCACATGCTGAAATCGCACAACTGGCTGAAGAGCGTTTATGAAAGGCGTCCCTAGCCGCCGTCCGCCCACGCCCAATTGGGCCCTGGGTGAGCCGCCGATGCCGCTCACGCGCGACCTGCCACCAGCATCGCCCTTCCCGGAGGCGGCCATGGGCACGATCGGTTCCGAGGCCGTCGCCCTCATGCAACGGATCATCCAGGCCCCAAGCGCGCTCGTTGGCCAGTCAGTCCTCGCCGCCATCAATCAGGTGAGCCAGCCCTACGGCAACGTCTGCATCGACGGCCGTGTATCGCCCCTTTCGGAATACTTCCTGACGCTTGGTGAGTCGGGCGAGCGCAAATCGGCGGTCGACGGCTGGGCGCTGGCCGGCGTACGCGAGCACCAGAAAAGCCTCATGGCGCAGTACGAACAGGACCGCGACGCCTTCGAGAAGGCCCTGGAGGTCTACGAGACCACGTCACGCCGCATCCTCGCCGACAAAAAACTCAGCCCCGAAGCGAAGCAGGCGCGGCTGCACGAGCTGCAAAAGCCCAAGGCACCGGTCATGCCGCTCTTGATCGTCTCGGAGCCCAGCAGCGAGGCCATTCAGCGGCAACTTATCATCGGCGAGCCGTCGATCGGCCTGGTCAATGACGAGGGCGGGCAGTTCCTCGGCGGCTTTGCCATGTCCTCCGAAAAACGTCTGGGCACCCTGACCACGCTCTCACGCCTTTGGGACCGGGGCGAATTCGATCGGGTAAGGGTGGGCGACGGGTCGGGCAGCTACTATGGTCGACGTCTGTGCCTGCACCTGATGGTGCAGCCGGCCGTAGCCACGAGCCTACTAGCAGACCCCCTCGCACGCGAGCAGGGCTTTCTGGCAAGGTGCCTCGTGAGCTACCCGCAATCGACCGCCGGTTCGCGCACCTACGTTGAGGTGAACCTCGGCGAGGCAGCTGCCTACCAGCGCTACGCAGCCCGCGTCACAGCGTTACTGCAGGGTCCCTGGCCGAAGGCAAGCGACCATGAACTCGAGCCGCCAAATCTCTACTTGAGCGCCGAGGCCAAGCGCACCTGGATCGCCATCTACAACGATCTCGAGACTGGGCTCGCACCGCAGGGACCATTCGCCAGCATCCGCTCGCTTGCCGCCAAGGCGCCCGAGCACATTGCTCGATTGGCGGGGACTTTCGCCGTGTTCGAGGGTGATAACGAGATCCACGAAGAACAGGTGGATCGGGCGTTGCGGCTTGTCCTGCACTACCTCGATGAGGCAACGCGGCTTTGGGGCGCATCACAAATTAAGCCTGAACTCCGCCTCGCCCAGGAGCTGCTGCAGTGGTGGCGACTCAAAGTGGGGCCCGGGCGTGTGATCACGCTCATCGACATCTATCGCAACGGGCCCGCGGCGATCCGAAGTGCCTCAGTGGCCCGGACAGTTGTGCGCACGCTGCTCGATCACGGCTGGCTGGTGCCGGGGAGACACCCAAAGTCCAAAGAAGCCTTCGAGCTGGTCGAGACCCGATGAAAACACCCCCATTTCGATGGACCCGTACGCATCCTGCGAATCCTACGAATGCAGCGCAATACCCTGACACGGCTGGGTTTACGGGATCAGGGCCGGATGCGACCGCGTGCAAATCGTGCGAATCGTAGTCCCGCGATACCGATTTACTCACCCGCCGACCGCAATCTCGGGCGGCCCTTACCTTTGGAGAACACCGTGAATGATATGACCACCGAATTTCTGCAGTGCCCGCCCGAGA
>VGHR01000216.1 GCA_016868205.1 Betaproteobacteria bacterium | reverse complement strand
TTGAGGAGCCGATTGCCGGCAAGGGCAAGATCCTGACGCAGATGGCGCTGTTTTGGTTCGACCGGCTCGCCGCCTTGTGCCCCAACCACCTGACCGGGCAAGCCCCCGAAAGCGTGGTGGCCCCTGACGAAGTACCGCAGATTGCAGGCCGCTCCATGCTGGTCAAGCGCCTCAAGCCCATCCCGGTTGAGGCGGTGGTGCGCGGCTACCTGGCCGGCAGCGGCTGGCAGGAATACCAACGCAGCCAGTCAGTCTGCGGCGTGCCGCTGCCGCCCGGCCTGAAGAACGCCAGTCGCCTGCCCGAGTCCATCTTCACGCCGGCCGCCAAGGCCGAGGTCGGCGAGCACGACGAGAACATCAGCTATGCGCAAGTTGAAAAAATCGTCGGCCCGCAGCTGGCCGGGGAGATCCGGAGCGTCAGCATTGCGCTTTACGAGGCCGCGGCAGCGTACGCGCTGACCAAAGGCATCATCATTGCCGACACCAAGTTCGAGTTTGGTCTGGATGAAAACGGCCAACTCACGCTGATGGACGAGGTGCTCACGCCTGATTCATCGCGCTACTGGCCGATCGAAGGCTATGAGGCCGCCCTGGCCGAGGGCAGAAATCCGCCGAGCTACGACAAGCAGTTCGTGCGCGACTGGCTGGAGGCGGTGCGCATCGACGGTCGGCCTTGGAACAAGACCGCGCCCGCGCCCCGCCTACCTACCGAGGTGGCAGAAAAAACGGCGGCCAAGTACCGTGAGGCGCTCGACCGCCTGACCGGCGGTGGGCGGGGCGCCTAGGGAGCCGGGCCGGAGGCCGCAGCGCTCGCCTGCCCAAGACGGTTGACCATATACATTTGCAGCAACAGAGCTCGAAAGACAATGCGGCTGATATCGGACTCTTTGGACAGCACCTGCTGCAATCCCGTCGCGGTCAACTCCATGCACACCGTATCCTGCTTGGCACGCGCGGTGGCACTGCGCACGCCACCGGCAAGCACCGCCTGCTCGCCAAAGGGCTGCCCCGGACCGAGCGTGGCAAACACCTGACCGGTCTTGCCGCCGAGGAGCTCGACGCTGCCCTGCTTGATGATGTAGAGCTTATCGGCGGGATGGCCCGCATCAAACAAATGAGCGCCGGCCGCAAAACTGACATCCGTGAAGGCGCTCATTTGAGGGACTACGGAACCGAAGCAAGCTTGAGGATGCGCATCACGGTGCTGCGATTGATACCGCGCAGCCCCGGATGGCAAGCCGAAAAAGCCTTGATGGCCTTGAAGATGGGGATCACGCTCACCGTCACGACGGTCACGGCGGTCGCGGTCATGTTGTGGGGCACATCAGCAAAACCTGCAGCCAGTCCGATGACTGCGCCGGGGCCCACCTGATGACGCTGCCCTGCCACTTGAATCGCGAGTTCACCATGGCGAACCACATAAGCATCATGGGCCGGCTCTCCAGCAATGCACAGGCTGCTGCCGGGCTTGAAGACGGTGGATCCCAAAGACAGCTCGCTAACCAGCTGGTGATACAGGCGGTCCTCGCTGCTCAGGCCCAGCCTGAGATACGCGGCGATGGCATCGCTTGAGTAGGGGAGCATGGATCCCATGGCCTCCACCTTGGCCAGATCCACGGAAAAACTCGTTGGACTCGAACTCACAAAGACCCCCTTGCTGTGACTGACTGCAATTGCTGCTGAACCTGCTCAGGCATGGCCAAGGCCTGTGCAGCAGGGCTTGAAAAAAGGATGGAGCGCAGAAACTGCGCGCGCCCGGCCGGGGTGGCCACGGTGGCGTGGGCGGCAAAGCCGACCCGCTGCCACTCGCGCGCAAGTGCCGGACTCAAGTCAGGGCCAAAACGCAGGCTTGCGCTCATCAGAATGTCGGCCTCGTTGAGCAGCGCCTGGGCCCAGGGCTGCGTCCAGTCAAAGACCTGTCCCGCCACCCGGGCGTGATTGGCCGCCACCGTCTGCGGATCGGTATGAAGGATCAAGGACTCGATGCGCGAGCGCCAAGGCTCGGGAAGGTGGGCGGCTCGGGGGCTGACCCGCTGCCAGGACTGGATCTCGATCTCAAAGGGCTGCCGGTTGACCCCCCCGGGGTGCGCATAGTCATGCGCAGCGGCGGCGGCCAGGACGGCGGCCGCCCAGGAGCGGCCCGTCTCGTCCCGCCGAGCCTGTAGCGCATGGAGCATGGTCGTGACGGTTAGCAGCACATCGGCCGTGTGCAGGCGGTTGTGATACGCAGGCTCATCGTCTGGCGGGGCCTGCCCCAGCAGGGTCTCCAGGTCCTGAGACTGAACCGCCCCGGCCCCTGTAGACACCTCTGAGCCTCAAACCCTGAGGCCTAATAGGAGGTGCCATGAGTCAGAAGAAATATCCGGAAGAATTCAAGA
>VGHR01000215.1 GCA_016868205.1 Betaproteobacteria bacterium | reverse complement strand
CTGCACGGTTGGAGGAAAGGGTGGAAGTGGTGGGCCGGGCGGGGTTGCCGGGCTTGGGCGGCTTGGGTGGCTTGCCGGGCCTGGTGGGTTTGGGGGGCTCGGTTGGCCTTGAGGGCGTAACGGGCTTGGTCGGCTTGCTGGGCCTGGCGGGCTTGCTGGGCTTGGATGGCTTCGTCGGCATGGCGGGCCTCGCGGTGGGGGTGGCGGAAACCATCCCTGTCGCTTCAAGCCCTGGAACCTTGCCGGAACCGGTCCACCGCCGGGGTGGCGGCCGCAGCGACACCAGGGTGGTCGGCAGCTGCGCCGAGCTTGTCAACGTCATCCGGATAATCACTCGAAGTTCAAGACATAGGCGAGTACATACCTTGGCAACCTGATCAACGAAGGTTTGCTCAAGCTTCGGGCTCTATCTCGCAAAGCCCTGATGTTTCTTGGAAATATCAGCTGTGAATCTCGCTTCATCAGGCTATGGCATCGGGGACTCTGCCAATTCCAGAAGGCATTTTGACAGCGTCAATGAAAAAGGGCACAATGACAATTTTGATGGCATTCTTGCCTTCGAACAAGCAACATGCCAGCGGAGACCCTCGGGATGACGAAGTATCTGGAGCGGCTTAGAAACGAATTTCAGGGCAATGCCGACGCACTGGTTGCCAAGTCACAGGAGGTGGTCAAAACGCTCAACCTCGAGCAGGAGGCCAGCGAGGGTAATGAGCGGCTGCTGCGCCACTACGTCTCGGTCGGCGTCGTTGACAAGCCCTCGCGCGAGGGGCGCGATGCGCTCTATGGTTTTCGGCATCTGGTGCAATTCGTGGCTGCACGGCGCCTGCTGGCGGAAGGCTTCCCGCTAGCCAAGATCGCCAAATACACTGCGGTCGTGCCCACCGACGCGCTCACCGCTTACCTCAACAAGCCCGACCGAGCGAGTGAGGCCGAACTGCTCGTGGCGGCGTTCCGGGCCGAAGCGCCAACCCGCAGCGCGCATGCCCAGTCTTCACGGCGTCTTGCCGCAACCAGGCCCTCGTCGAGCGTGGCCACCGGCATGGGCATGGTCGATGTGATGCACGAGATGCGCGAGATGGAGCAGCGGGTACACCAGCAGCTCAAGGACCTGCAAAGCCGTGTGCATGCAACGGTAAACGACGCCCTCCGCGGAATGGGCGCGCAGGTGCAGGTGCAACACATCGACCCCGTGGAACTCAAGGTGGCCGTGAGCAGACTGGCTGAGCTCATGGACGAGGCTACCCATCGCTTCGATCGCATGTTGCAAAAGCCCATGCTGATGATCGAAGAGCAAATGGACCAGCAGCGGTACCTGTTTGAAGAGGCCTACAGGCAGAAGGACTTTCTGGAGCGGATGTTTACAGGGCTCTTCGACAAGCAGCGTCACGAATCGATGCAGTTTCTCGATCACCAGGTCAGGCGTCTCAGCGAGAGCGTTGAAACACAGGGGCGCACCTTCAACGACCTGAGCGGGCGACTCGATGGCTTCAAAACAGAGATCGTGTCGAGGCTGGCCGTCATCGAAAAACACTTGCAGGACCTCATGGTCGTGTCCCACCCAACCCCCCCGAAGAAAGAAGGTGAGGTATGAAGATTGTGATCAACCCCATTCGGCCCGCATTGTGCGAGGCCGCCCAGGACTTTTATCTGCTCGTTCGTCTGCAGTCTCAGCCAGAGGCTGGCTTCAAACGCACACCGCTCAAGCTGGCACTCGTGATCGACCGCTCGGGCTCAATGCAAGGCCCCAAGCTATCGGAGGCCAAGCGTTGTGTCACGGATCTTGTTGGCCGCATGAACCCGTCGGACCAGGTGGGACTCGTTCAGTACGACGACTCCGTCGATACCGTCGTGTCGCTCGCTGCGGTAGACCAATCCGGTTCCGCACTCCAGGCGCTGGTCCAGGGTATCACCGCCGGGGGCAGCACCAATCTGCACGCGGGTTGGCTGCGCGCGGGCGAGATGCTGGCGCCCCATGCCGGGCGTGATGCAGCTTGCCATGTGGTGCTTTTGTCTGACGGCTTGGCCAACGCGGGTCTCATCGATCCTGCGCGCATCTGCGAGCAGGTGACCGCTCTGGCGGGTGCCGGCGTGACCACCACCACCGTGGGGCTGGGCACGGATTTCAACGAAGAACTGATGACGGCAGTGGCCAAGGCCGGTCAAGGCAGCGCGCTTTACGGCGAGCGCGCGATCGACCTGGCAGAAACCTTTGAGTCCGAGATCGGACTGCTCTCGCAACTGCAGTGGCGAAACGTGGAATTGGCAATCACCCACGGCCCGGCCGGCGTGGATTTGCTCAATGCCTACGAGAGCACGCCCAAGGGTTGGCGCATGCCTTCGGTTGCCATGGGGTCCGAATGCTGGGCCTTGCTGCGTATGCCGATGCGTGAGGCACTGCGCGCGCAACGCGAACATGCAACGGTGCTTTCGATCCAGGTCCAGGCCACCGATTCCAG
>VGHR01000214.1 GCA_016868205.1 Betaproteobacteria bacterium | reverse complement strand
CCGGCACGCCCTTTCGCCTGCCGCGCGACTGGCGTGGCCATGTCGATGTCGATCGCTTCCCCAAGATGCTGGCCAATCTCGAACATGATTTCATGCTTTATGAGTGGCGCATGAATCTGCGCACCGGTCAAACGCGTGAGCGGGTCATCGACGACATCATCAATCAGGAGTTTCCGGTCATTAATTCCTGGATGCAGGGCTACAAGACGCGCTACACCTGGAATGTACTGATGGGCCGCAGCAACCGCTCGGAAGACCCCCGCTTTTGCGGCTTTAGCCGCTACGACCTGGAAAAAGACAGTTGCACCACCTATCACGGCGGCGTGCACAAATGGTTCAGTGAGGCCCCCTTTGCGCCCGCAGACAACTTGAAGAACGAAGACGATGGCTATCTGGTCGGCTTTATGTGGGACGACCGAGAACAAGCCTCCTTTGTCACCGTTTTTGATGCCCGTGATATCGCACAAGGGCCGGTGGCTCGCATTCGGCTGCCGCAGCGCGTGCCCAATGGTTTTCATGCCACCTGGGTCAGCGGCGAGCGCCTCAGGCGCGGCTGGTAAATCGGGGACGCGCTGGCATGGTACTGAGCGATCCGCGCAGAATTGAGGAATACACCGAACGGGGTTGGTGGGGCCACGCCACCCTCTGGGACCTCTTCCTGCAAGGCGTTCGGGAGCACCCCGACCGAGAAGCGGTGGTCGATGCCTGCAACCGCGAGGCCTTCGCCCACGGCCAGCCCAGGCGACTGAATTGGCGCGAGTTGGCCCATGAGATTGATCGCCTCAGCCTGCTGCTGCTAGACCTCAACCTCAAGCGCGACGAGGTCATTCTGACCCAGATGCCCAACAGCGTTGAGCAGTTCATCGCTTACCTGGCCTGCGCTCGATTGGGATTGATCATTTCGCCGGTGCCCATTCAATACCGGGAGCATGAACTCGAGCATATTCTGACACTGACCCAAGCCCGCGCCGTCGTGACCTTTGCCCAAATCGGGCCCCAGGATCGCGGTCATGCTGCCGCTCAGATGTGGCTCGATCTGCAGCGCCGGCATCCCTGTCTGTCCGCAATCTTGAGCTGGGGGCCCCTTACGCCGGCCCAGGCCTGCCATGTCGACCAGCGCCTTCCGGCAACTGTCAGCCCGGCGCAGCTCGAGCGACTGACGCAGGCGGAAAGACAGGCGGCGGTGACAGCCAACGATGTGCTCACTGTGTGTTGGACCTCGGGCACGGAGGCCTCCCCCAAAGGCGTACCGCGCAGCCATAACGAATGGCTGGTGGTCACGCCTTCCATCATTGAGGCCGCACAACTGTCTCGGGGCGCGCGTCTGCTCAACCCCTTTCCCCTGATCAATATGGCCGGGCTATCAAGCTCTTTTGCCACCTGGCTGGCTCTGGGCGCCACCGTAGTCCAGCATCAGCCGTTTTCCCTGCCGATTTTCCTGCAGCAACTGCGCACCGAGGCCATCGACTTCACGATCTCGGCACCAGCCATTCTCAATACCTTGCTGCAAAACGAGGCCCTGCTCGAAGGCATCGACCTGCGGCGATTGCAGCGAGTGGGCTCGGGATCAGCACCGCTCTCGGAGTGGATGGTGCGCGGTCTGCAGGAGCGCCATGGTGTGAAGGTGGTTAACTATTTTGGCTCCAACGAAGGTGCGGCGCTGACCAGCAGCGACATCGATGTGGCCGACCCGGCGCTGCGGGCGCAGTACTTCCCGCGCGCGGGCGTGGCCGGCCACCAGTGGCGCATTTCCACCACGCGCAAGATCAAGACGCGACTGGTTGACCTGGACACCGGACGGGATATCGAAGAGGCCGGCCGGGTTGGCGAGCTGCGCTTTGCTGGGCCGACCATCTTCAGCGGCTACTTTCGCGCCCCGGAAATGACCCAACGCGCTTTTGACCAGCAAGGCTACTACTGCACCGGCGACCTGTTCGAAATTGCCGGGGACCGGATGCAGTACTACCGCTATGTCGGCCGTAGCAAGGATTTGGTGATCCGCGGTGGTGTGAACATTTCGTCTGAAGAAGTCGAAACTTTGCTGATCGCCTGCCCCGGGGTGCAAGATGCGGCTGTGGTGGCCGTGCCGGATCCGATTCTGGGTGAAAAAGTCTGTGCCTGCATTGTGCCCAGCGAGGGCTCAGCGCCGCAACTCGAAGACCTGCAGCGCTTCCTCAGGGACGCTAAACGGGTGGCCGTCTACAAACTGCCCGAGTACATGCTCATCGTTGAGGCTTTGCCGCGTAACGCGGTGGGCAAGATTCTCAAGCGCGAGCTGCGGGCGCGCGCTCGCAGCCTGACGCCTATGGAGACGGCCTCATGAAGCCCTGCTTGCTCCTGCTGGCCGGCATGCTCAACGACGCACGCGTCTGGCAGCCGGTGGCGCAAAGGCTGGGCAGCCAGGCCGATGTGCGCATTGCTTACTTTTGCCAGCAAGAAACGATGCCTGAGATGGCCGACCATGCCTGGCAGA
>VGHR01000213.1 GCA_016868205.1 Betaproteobacteria bacterium | reverse complement strand
CTGGCTGCGCGCTACGCCGAAAGCGGCTGGCTCGTGCGCCTGGCACAGGGCGTGTACGCCTTCCCGAAAGACGATTTCGGGGTGTACGGCGCACTGATGTTCCTGCAACAGCGCGTGCCCGGGCTGCACGTCGGCGGCAAGACCGCGCTGGCGCTGCAGGGCGTTCGACACAACCTGGGCGGCCGCGATCCCCTGGTGCTTTGGGGCGATGCGCGCTTCGCCCTGCCCGACTGGTTCATCTCGAGGTTTCCCGCGCGCTATGTGCATGCACGGTTGTTCGACTGGCCCGATGAGATGTTGGCAGCCATGACCGTCGTCACACCGGCCGGGCTGCCCGACGGACTGCACGTGTCGGCATCGGGGCGCGCCGTGCTGGAGATGCTCTACGACGTCGGTACCCGCCAGAGCCTGGAGGAGGCCCGCAACCTGTTCGACGGGTTGCGTTCGCCTCGCAAGGAGCTGATGGGCCAGTTGCTCGCCAGTTGCACCAGCGTGAAGACCGTGCGGCTCTTCCTCACGTGGGCCCGGGAAAGCGGCCTGCTGGACGTGGACGATCTGCGCGCGCGCTACCCGCTGCGCACCGGCAGCGACAAGCGCTGGATGAGCCGGATGCCCGACGGCACCTTGTTGACGCTCAAGCCCCATGGATAAGGGTTACGCGGACACCGTCGGCCTCTTGCTGACCGTCGCGCCCGAGGTCTCTAAAGGCTATGCCAGCGCGCTTCAGTATGCGGGCGGCCGAATCTTCCTGAAGACCTTCCGCGAGACCTCGCTCCGTGATCAGCGAAGTTTCCATACGTGCCCATCGGATGCCAGGCCTTCCTCCGGCTCTTCTGCCTCCCACACTGGCGATACTGCTGCGCGCTATGCCAACCAGTGCCCTGCAGATCGTGGAGGTCTGCGATGGCCAGGTTGGATGCAGTTCGAATGGCGTCGGCGGCTTTGATCGCACTCAGAATCAGGAAGTTGGCAACAAGCACTCAACGCATAAACCAGTTCCGTACCAACCCTACAGCAACCCGATTTTCTGCCGTTAGCATGTCGCCCGTGTCTTCGCCGCCACCTTGCCCTTTTTGTGAATTGCCGCTGGAACGCATCCTCGTCGAGAACATTGAGGGTGTGGTGATTCGTGACTCGTTTCCAGTCTCACCTGGGCATACGTTGGTCATCCCTCGCCGCCACATTCGGAGCTTCTTCGAGCTGAATGATGAAGAACGGCCCGCATTGCTGGCTCTCTTGAACGAGGCCAAGCGCAAACTTGATGCGGAGTTCCAACCGGCGGGATACAACATCGGCATCAATGACGGTGCTGCAGCAGGTCAGACCATAGGCCACCTGCACATTCACCTGATTCCTCGCTTTGAAGGTGACCAGGTCGACCCACGAGGTGGTGTGCGATGGATCTTCCCTGGCAAAGCGGACTACTGGACGAACCGTGTCCCAGCAGGCGAGGCGTGAAAAGCTGATCCGCGATGGCATACCGGCCCTGGCGGTGGCCGAGGGCCGGTCGCTGGCTCTGCGGACCGCAGACCCTGCCGAGATGGCCCGGCTGCTTGGTCTCAAGCTTGTGGAAGAGACCCACGAGGTCCTGGATGCCATCCAAATAGGCCGGACACAGGACGTGCTGGAAGAACTGGCGGATCTGCAAACGGTGATCGACGAGATCGCCGGGCAGCACGGGTTGACCAGACAGGCGGTTGAAGATAGGGCTGCCGAGAAACTCGCCCAGCGAGGCGGGTTCAGCGAGCGACTGGTCCTCCAGAACATCCCAATCCGGTCGCCTCGCCTGCATGCCGGCGGCAATGCAACGTTAATTGATGCTTTGCGGCGGGAGTTCGAGGCCTGTTCCGTGGCCCGGATTGCCGTGGCCTTCGTCATGAACAGCGGAGTGGACTTGATCGAGGGCCCAGCCCTTGCCGCGCTGCTTCGCGGTGCTGAGGTCCGCATGCTCACCACCGACTACCTCGGCGTGACAGAGCCGCAGGCACTGGAGAGGCTCATGCGCTGGCATGGGCGGGTCGAGACACGGGTGTTCAGCCACCCCCGTCGCAGCTTTCATCCCAAGGCCTATCTCTTCGAGCGCACTGATGGAAGTGGCCGCGCTTTCATCGGCTCGGCCAACATGAGCCGCATGGGCCTCATGGAAGGTGTGGAGTGGACGTGGACGGTGCTGGATGTGGATGCTGGTTACCCCATGCACGAACTGACCACGCGGTTCGAAGAACTGTTCGTTGCTGAGGATACCCAGCCCCTGTCCCCCGGGTGGATCCAGGCCTACATCGCCCGGCGCGTGGTGCCGGCGGTCGAAGAAACCAGGGCCGTGTACCGGGTAGAGGTGCCTGAACCGCGAGCGGTGCAACGGCTGGCGCTCCAGGAACTGGAACGGCTTAGAAACGATGGGGAGCGCAAGGCCTTGGTGGTGGCTGCCACCGGTCTCGGAAAGACATACTTGGCAGCATTCGATGCGCACGGTGC
>VGHR01000212.1 GCA_016868205.1 Betaproteobacteria bacterium | reverse complement strand
CGCTATGGCAATTCAGCTTTCAGACTATCTCGCCCAGCTCAAAGCCTCAGCCCCGCTTACGGGCCTGATCACCGAGCTGCTTCTTGGCTGCGAATTAATCAGCCGGGAGGTGCGTCGTGGCGCACTTGCAGGAGTGCTTGGCGAGGCAGGCACTGACAATGTACAGGGTGAGCACCAGAAAAAACTCGATGTCATCTCTAATGAGATTTTGCTTGCGGCTGCGAAAAAAGCAGGGGCCTTCGCTGTGGCCTCAGAGGAAATGGAGCTGCCGCAGCTCAATCCAAATCCAGCAAATGACTATCTGGTGCTGTTTGATCCACTGGATGGTTCATCCAACATCGATGTGAATGTGTCCATCGGTACTATTTTTTCGATACTCAATAAGCCCGCCGGTTCGAACCAATCCAGCGCGTCGCTCTCGCAAATGTTTCTTCAGCCCGGCAGCCAACAAGTGATGGCCGCCTATGTGGCCTATGGTCCCTCAACACAGCTTGTTATCACGCTTGGGTCGGGTACTGCGGCCTTTACTTTGGATCAGGGCCAGTGGTGGATGACCACTCCGCGCATGCAGATCCCCGCAGAAACCAAAGAGTTCGCGATCAATGCCTCAAATGCGCGCCACTGGGAGCGCCCCGTGAAGCGCTATGTGGATGAAATGCTTGCCGGCAAAACGGGGTCACTGGGGAAAGACTTCAACATGCGCTGGATTGCCAGCATGGTGGCCGATGTCCACAGGGTGCTCACCCGCGGGGGGACATTCATGTACCCCCGAGATGCCCGCGAGCCAGAGAAGCCTGGCAAGCTTCGGCTGATGTATGAAGCCAATCCAATGAGCTTTTTAGTCGAGCAGGCCGGCGGCGCATCGACAAATGGCCACCAGCGCATCCTGAGTCTTCAGCCCGAGAAACTCCACGAGCGGGTCGCGGTGTTTCTCGGCTCCAAAACTGAGATTGAGCGGGTGACGGGGTATCACCAGGCTTAAGGAATCAACACCGAGCAGCCAGTTGTCTTTCGGCCCTCAAGATCCCGGTGGGCCTGCTGCACATCGGCCAGCTTATAAGTCCGCTCCACAGGAATCACCAGTTTCTTGCTGGCGACCATCTTCACCAGATCATTGGCGGTGAGCTCAAGATCTTCCCGTGTCGAGGTGTAAGCCATCAGCGATGGCCGGGTGATAAACAGCGAGCCCTTCATGACCGCGAAATCAACCGGTGGCACCTTGCCCGACGCATTGCCGAAGCTCACCATCAAACCGTATCGACGCAGGCAGTCGAGAGAGCCCTGAAAAGTGTCTTTACCGACAGAGTCATACACAACATCGACACCCCGGCCCTTGGTGATTTCTTTAACCCGATCCACGAAATTCTCTTTCGCATAGTTGATCGTATGGGTGCAGCCCCATTTTTTAGCAAGCTTGGCTTTGTCATCCGAGCCCACTGTGCCAATAATGGTGACCCCCATGAGCTTAGCGAGCTGCATGGCAATCAAACCAACGCCGCCCGCCGCTGCGTGAAATAAAACTGTGTGACCCTTTTGCAGATTTGCAGTCCGCTTAAAAAGATAGTGGGCAGTTGCGCCTTTGAGCATCATGCTGGCGCCAACCTCAAAGGAGATGGCTTTCGGAATCTTCACCAAGACCCAGGCCGGCATGACCCGGGACTCCGCATAAGACCCCATCGGATTATTCGCATAAGCGACCCGATCGCCAGGCTTGATGTGGGAGACGCCTGGCCCCACCGCCTCGACCACGCCCGCACCCTCCATGCCCAGCACTGCAGGAAGCGCGTTCGGATAGACCCCGGAGCGCTGATAAATATCAATGAAATTCAGGCCAATCGCATGGTGTCGCACCCGGGCCTGGCCGGGGCCGGGATCGCCCACCGTGACATCCACAAGCTTCATTACTTCTGGCCCTCCAAAGTTGGAGAGCTGGACCGCTTTCGCTGTTTGTGACATATGACGAACTCCTGATGATTTACTTTAAGTTAGCCCTTGCGCAAGGCGTGCCCCTGACTTGACAGCCAAGCATGCCTTCAAGACACTCCTCCAAGTCTACTCTCGCGCGCGGGAGAGATCGCGGAAAATGCTTTTCTGCGACGCCGAAGGTGCAAGACCCCGAAAACTCTCAGGCAAAAGGACTGCGCGCTTGTAAGACACTCTGGAGAGAGGCCCCTTCCCAATGGGGGTCCGCCGAAGGTTAAGGTCTCAGGCACAAAGGACAGAGGGGGATAACTGCCAAGGAGACCTTGACCGTGAACTTCCCTGCTGATCTGCGTTATACCGCCTCGCACGAATGGGTGCGCCTTGAGTCTGATGGCACGCTGACCATCGGAATTACCGACCTCGCACAAGATTCTCTTGGCGAACTTGTTTATGTGGATCTTCCTGCGCTTGGCAAAAATGTTGCCGCCGGAGACTCCTGCGCAGTGGTGGAATCCACCAAAGCCGCCTCGGATGTCTACGCGCCCGTCGCCGGAGAG
>VGHR01000211.1 GCA_016868205.1 Betaproteobacteria bacterium | reverse complement strand
GCCAGCAGTCAGGCCCAAGGCGCTGACCACCGCCGCCTTCGCCTCACTCAGCGTCTTGTTGCCCCCCTCCATCAAGGCGGCCACCAAGGTCGTCAGCGGATTGATGACCGAGCTGCCGGCGGGGGCAGCCAAAACACCCGAAAAGGGTTTGTTGGTTTCGATATCGGTCCCCCCGCGAGCCAAAAGTCCGAAGCCAAGCTGAGAGTTGGTCAAATTGACCGTGACGTAGCCCTGGGCGTCCGTCGGGCTGAGCTCTGGCTCACCGGCGTCGATCACGCCATCACCGTCGAGATCAAGGTACAGAGTCGCGCCTTCAATCGGCCCGTCGACCACACGCTTCCTAAATGCGTTGGTCGCTTCGGCCGTGGTGCCGCCCGGCGACGCTGAACCTGAACCTGATCCTGCGCCACCCGCTGCTGCGGCAACTGCCACGAGACCCCCCACCAGTGCCATCATGGGCGCAGCAGCCAGCGCAGCACCCACCGATCCCACCACGCCCCCAGCGGTGGCCGATGCACCGGCGGCGCTACCGGCGGTCGATGTCGACGCCGCCGTCGAGGCACTGGAACCGGCGCCTGACGCCGCCGAGGAGGCGACCGGTCCGGGGCCGCCGCCCGCCTGGGCCAGCAAATAGCCCGTACCGTCATACCCGGTGGTCACAGGGCCGCCGCTACCATCTTGGACCGCGAAAACTTGAAGCTGCGTCTCTGGCCCTAGATCGGGCATGGCCAATTGCTGCGTCAAGGGCTCTGACACAGAGGCGCTGGCCTGCGCCTCCTGCCCCAGGTGCAGGTCGGACTCTTCGCCCTCTCGCCTTCTTCTTCGCGCTGCGGGCGTTGCCTTAGTGTTCAGTGAGGGCTCAGTGCGGACCATGGCCACACGCACCGCATCGTCTGCTGCAACCGCCTCCGAACCCGACAGCTTGCGCAACTTGGCGGGGACCTTTAGGGCCCGCGAAGAAGCTGCGGATGCTAAGGCTGCAAGCGGGCCAGGCGCGGCCGGGTTGCCCACGGGGAGGGTGGCTTGGTCCCGTTCCTCCGAGCCGGTGCTTTGCCCGGTTGGATCGAAAACAGAGCGGTCCATCCGAAATATCCTGACGTTGAAACTAGTTTTAAATTGAAGCTGAGCAACCTGAGTGGGCGTGATCACCTGGTTGGTCTACGACCCCACTGGCCGCAGCCGCGGTCAGGTCAGTACCCGAGTTGAATGACCGAAACCGATATCCCACCTCTTATACAACTTAAGCAACCGATTGCCAACGTATTGGGAAGATCAAGAAAAACTTTTTTTTACTCACATAAATTATTACTAAGCGTCAATTTTTTGTATTATTTCTTCTAATTAATAGAAATTTAAATAAAAAGTTTTTTTCGTAAAAGCGTTCCTCAGCTGCCTGAGGCGCCAGGCCTGTCTCAAGACCCATGAGCCCGCGCCGGTCGGGCGACCGGCCGGCAGCCAGGCGGGGGATTCAGGCTTGGCCTTCTCGGGCGGAGGCCACAGCAACGACCGGAAGTTCGGCCTGAGCCGATTCCCGCAAAGCCCGCAAGCGCGCCAGACAGTAATGCGCGCACCAAAGCGAAGAAAAGGCGAACACCAGGGTGTAGATCCAGATGGCCAGCGGCACCAGCAGAGGAGCCATGGCGATGAACATGGCGCCGGAGGCCCAGAGAATGCTGGGCAAGGCACTCAGGTAGCCGGTCAGCAAGCCGATGATGAGCAGGTGCAGGCGCTGCTCCCGCATGATCTGGCGGCGCTCGTCGGCGCTGGCATGGTCGGCCAGGCAATCAAAGCTGAGCACACGGTAGCTCAGCCAGCCCCAAATCAGCGGCGGCAGGACCAGCACTAGCGGCGGCACCATCCACAAGGGCACCGAGATGACCAAGGCAAGGCTGGCCATCAGGGTCGAGCCCAATGTCCACGCCATGCTGTGCAGGAGCGAGGCCCCCTTTTTACGCTCGAGCTCGGGAAAGCGACGCTCCCCCACCAGCGCCACCATGGCCGGCGTCATGAAAAAACCGACCATCAACAGGCAGGCGATGACGATGAAGGGCAGGATGGCAAAGAGCAGCAGGGCGGGGGCCAACACCGATCGCAGACCGCCCAGGCCGATGGTCTGCAGCGCGCTGATGAACACTTGCACCCAGGCCCAGGCCTCCAGATGCAGCCGCAGGGCCTCAACCGCCTGATTCCAGAAAAAGTAACCCAGGCCCAAGGCAGCGACGATGGTGATGGCAAGGGGCAAAAAGGACAGGGCAATGACCCGCGGATGCAGGCAGTAAACCGCCGCCCGCCAGAACGCATCGATAACCTTCTGCATGAGGCTAGGCTTTGCCGGCCAGACGCTTGAGACCAAGCCACTGCTGGGCCCAGAGGCACCGCCCGTAGTCGCGCTGGTGGGTGACCTGATCCATCAGGCCGGTAGGGCCGTGGCCGCAGTCGAAGCGGGCGGTGCCAAAGAGCATGTCCCACCAGGGCAAGAGCACGCCGTAGTTTTGCTCGCCCGA
>VGHR01000210.1 GCA_016868205.1 Betaproteobacteria bacterium | reverse complement strand
GCGCGTCTTTCCTGATATTCGAGCGGGGGATCGCCTGCTGGGCTTGCACCGGCCCGGGGTGGGGGCCTCGTTTTGGTTCAACGGCCGTTTTCGGGGCGAGGTGCGCGATCCGGAATTTGCGCAGCGTTTTTTCGGCATTTGGCTTTCGCCCCAGACCTCGCAGCCGGTTCTGCGTCGGGCCCTGTTGGGCCAGCAGCCATGAGCGACCCGTTTGCCTGGCGCAATACCCTGGCTTACGGCTTGCTCGGCTTACCTCTGGCCTTCGCGGCGCTGCCTCTGTATGTCATCTTGCCCAACCACTACGCCAAGGCGTATGGGGTTCCGCTGGCTGCCCTGGGGTTGGTCCTGCTGGGCGCGCGTCTGTTCGATGCGGTGCTCGATCCCTGGCTGGGGCGGCTCAGTGACCGGTGGCTGGCGCGCTCGAGTCGCGCCGTGCTGGGGGCCGGTGCCGCGTCCGCGGTGATGCTGGCGGTTGGCCTGCTGCTCCTGTTCTCGCCCGACTATGTGCTCAACGAGCCGGCTCCTTCGGATTTGCTGGTCTGGGCTGCAGCGACCTTGATATTGACCTACCTCGGCTACAGTTTTTTGAGCATTGCGCATCAATCCTGGGGCGCATTGCTCGGCGGCAACGAGTGGCAGCGCAGTCGCCTTACTTCCACCCGCGAATGGCTGGCCCTGATGGGGGTGTTGCTGGCCTCGGTGCTGCCGGGTCTCGTGGGCTTGCCCCTGGCTTTGCTGGTGTTTGTCGCTTTATTAGCCCTGGCCTGGTGGGCCTGGAGCCGCAGCGAGCCACCGCCGCGGGGGACGCAGGCCGCTGCTGGGTCCTTATGGCTGCCGTGGCAGGACGGGCGGTTTCGCCGCCTGCTTGCCGTCTTTGTGCTCAATGGCATCGCCAGTGCCGTACCCGCAACCTTGGTCCTGTTTTTCGTACAAGATCGCTTGCAGGCGCCGACGCAATGGGAGCCGGCTTTTCTGGGCACCTATTTTCTCAGTGCCGCCGCTTCCATGCCCGCCTGGATCGTGCTTGTTCGGCGCATTGGTTTGGCGCGCAGCTGGCTGCTGGGCATGTTGCTGGCTGTGGCGGTCTTTATCTGGGCGGCCGGCCTGGGCACGGGCGATGCGCTGCTTTTCCTGGCGGTCTGCGTCTTGTCCGGTTTTGCCTTGGGTGCGGATTTGGCTTTGCCTTCGGCCATGTTGGCCGGTTTACTACAGCGCCCAGACGGGGTCGGCCCGACCCTGGCTGGCACCAGCTTCGGCTGGTGGAACTTTGCGGCCAAGCTTAATCTGGCCCTGGCGGCCGGCTTGGCTTTGCCGCTGCTGGAGCTGCTGGGCTATGTGCCAGGCGCGCGCGAGGCGCAGGCCTTGCAGGCGCTGACGCTGGCGTATTGCGTGCTGCCCTGCGTGCTCAAGTTGTTGGCCGCCTGGGCTTTGTATGTGTGGATCATCCGGGCTGAACGGCCGCCGAAGGAGGAGTGGGCAACATGAAGACAATCGTTATCCGAGGTCGGTGGACGGCTTGGTTCCTGATAGTGCTGATGCTTCTGGGACTGACGGCCTGCGCCGGGCCCCAGCCTTCCGACTATGCGCGCGAGCAGCCGCGTTTGGATCTGCGTCAGTATTTCAACGGCACCCTCGATGCCTATGGCGTCTTTACCGACCGGTCAGGTCGCGTGGTCAAGCGCTTCATCGTGGTCATGAACTGCACCTGGAGCGGCCCCGCCGGGCGCGAGACCGGCATTCTTGATGAGCAGTTCATCTATTCGGACGGCACTCGCGAGCGACGCGTCTGGACGCTTCAGCGCACGGCCGAGGGCCGCTATACAGGCACGGCCGCCGATGTGGTTGGTCAGGCTTTGGGTGAGGAAAGCGGCAATGCTTTTCGCTTCGGCTACACCCTGAAGCTTGCGGTGGACGGCCGAACCTTTGAGGTGCAGTTCGATGACTGGATGTATCTGATGGACGAACGGGTGATGCTCAACAAGGCGGTGATGAGCAAGTTGGGTATCCGGCTGGGCGAGGTCACTTTGAGCTTCGTCAAGCGCTAAAGCTGCGTATGCCCCTCAACCCCACCATTCTGAACTGGCACGGCAAGCGCGCCTGGCTAATCGGCGCCTCCAGCGGCATCGGCTGGGCCACAGCCCAGGCCCTGCACCACAGCGGCGCGCAGGTGATGGTCTCGGCCCGTCAGGAGGCCTTGTTGCAGGACTTTGTGACTGCGCATCCCGGCGCCACAGCTCATCGGCTCGATGTGTGCGAGGCGCAGGCAGTGCGCGACCTGGCGGCTCAGCTGTGGAGCGCGGGCCCGATCGACCTGGTGGTTTTTTGCGCCGGTTACTACAAAGCCCAGCGAGCGCCCGATTTTGACCTGCAAGAGGCACTGCTGCACCAGCAGGTGAACTATGTTGGGGCCTTGCATGTCCTCGATGCCGTGCTGCCCGAGCTGATAGCGCGCGGCAGTGGCCACTTGAGTCTGGTGGCCAGTGTGGCGGGCTACCGCGGCCTGCCAAGGAGTCTGGCCTATGGTCCGACCAAGGCGG
>VGHR01000209.1 GCA_016868205.1 Betaproteobacteria bacterium | reverse complement strand
GCGCGTTCGAAAAAGGCGTCTTTACCCGCTACAAGGAAGACGGCACCAAGGTCAACCAGGACGCCTATGAGGCGATCTGGGAGCACACCCACGGCCGGCCGCTGGTCTATCCCAAAGAGCGTTACGAGCGTCCGGTCTTCATGAACTCGGGCCACTTCGACTGCGTCAGCGTACCGGGGCAGCCAGGCGTGTGCAGCAAGCTCATGGGCGTTTTTAGCGAGCTTGAAACCAAGATCGCTTTTTTCAAGCTCGAGGCCGGCTCTGTGCTCGCGCTTGAAGCGCGCAGTTTTTACTTCGTCCTCTCGGGCACGGGGCAAGCGGCGGGGCAAGCCGTCGGGCGGCACACCACGCTTGCACTGGGCTCGGGCGAGGCCTCGAGTCTGAGCGCACAAACCGAGCTCGAGTGCGTGCAGCTGCGACCGCCGCGCCAGCGCAGCACGGCGACCCAATAAGGCTTGTACTAGGCGCCCGCCTGGCCCTGCGGGCCAAGCAAGAAGTCGTCGACTTTTTGCGCGAAGCCCACCGGGTTGTCCTGGCACAGGCGGTGATTGGCGTTGGGCAAACTCGACAGCTCGGAGCCGGGCAGGTGGCCTGCCACGCGCGCAAACATGCTCGGCGGCAAAACCTGCGATTGCTCGCCCCCAAAGACCAAGGCGGGGCCCGCAAACTCAACCAGGGACAAGATGTCGCGCATCAATTGGGCCTCGGTCTCGCACACACCTTGCGCTGAAAAATTCCATTGCCAGCCGCCCTCGGGGCGCGGCCGCAAGATGTGATCGAGATAGTGCTCGATGACTTGCGGGCTCCAGCGCTCGCAAAAGGGCAAGGCCTGCCGCGCCTGCTCGCGCGATTCAAAGGCGGGCGAGGACATGACTTGCTGCTGGACCATCTGGTTGACCTGCGCAGCGATGGCAATGGCAGGTTGCGCCAGCACCAGGGCGCCAACGGCGCTGCCCAGCTCGGTGGCCACCATCAGGGCCAAGGTGGCGCCCGTGGCCTGCCCCACCAAGATCAGCTCAGACCAGCCTTGCGCTTGAATCAAGGCCAGCAAGTCGTCGCGGTGATCTTCGAGGCGATAGCCGGCCTCGGGCCAGCTCGAGCCCGCGTGGCCGCGCAGGGCTGGGGCATAAAAAGGCATCGGGCAGCGACTGGCCGCAACCATGAAGTCCCACACCCGGTGACTGGTTCGGTTGGGATGGATCAGCAAAATCGGCGTACCCGTGCCCGACCAGACGGCCATCTCGTGTTGCAGACGGGAGGTCTGCACCCGTTGCAATTGGGGTGTGCGCATCGTCCTGTTCTCCGCTGTTGAAGTCTCGCCGCGCGGGGCTGCCTGGCCCCCATGGCACTGGTGTGGCTGGCGATGTGTTCGATTGTCAGGCACGCCAAGGGCTGGCCGACCTGGGGTGGATCGCTGCGATGCTCAGCCCATTAGGACAAACACTAGGGCGCAGGCGGGCCTGCCGGGATGACGCTGGCCCGCCCGTGTGATAGGCTGAAATCGGATCGCCCCGGCGCCTCTTTGGCTGAGCCGATCCATCGCGCCACTGCGCTGCACAAACCAGGACCTGCCATGACCATCGACCCCCGCCACTTGGCCGCATTCGAAGGATTTTTTTCGGTGCGCGATCAAATTGAACCCGAGCGCCTGGCCTCGGTTGAGGGCATCAAGCCCAAAGGCCGGGTGGACGTGCGCCGGATGATGGTGGGCCAAGACATCTTGCTGCTGCACGTTTGGCGGGAAAAAGGCCTGATCGATCCCATGCACAAACACGATGACCACGAAACCGTGGCCTATCTGATCAAGGGGCGACTGCGGCTGGTCATCGGCGGCAAGGAGTTCATTGCCGAGCCCGGCACGTCCTGGATGCACCCCCGCGGCGTGGAGCATTTCAGCGAGGCGCTGGAGGACTGCGAGCAACTTGAGATCAAGTCCCCGCCGCGCAAAACCTGGACGACCGAATAAGCGTTAGCCGCCGTTTCTGTGTGATGCCCTGGATGACCCTCACATGAGCAGTTGGCTGGACACCGCCGAGCGGCCCTTGGATGCGGCCAACCTCGCGCTGCTGCTGGACAACAAGATCGCCGCCATCCGCATTCCCGGCTTTGCCAGCGCCGATGAATGCGCCCGCTTTGCCTACGCGGCCAAGCACGGGGCCCTGCAGTACTACAAGGTGCGCGAAAAAATCGGCTACATCGGCTTGGCGCAGTACCAATACCGCTGGGACAAGACCAAGGCCGATTTTTTTGCCGATGTGGCGGCCGCCCAGGCCGATGTGCAGGCCGTCTGCGAGCAGGCCCGCTTCGACCCCTTGGCACGCCTGCTCGAGCACCTGCGCCCGCTCTGGCCTGCGCCCATCGGCCTGGCCCAGGAAGCAGGCCAAGATTACTTTGCCGGAATCATCCGCTGCACCAGTGACAAGATTGACCTGCACGCCGACTGGGCGCCGCTGAACCCGCCGGACTATGCCATCGCCGCCATTGACGGGCAGCTGGGCTGGAATTTCTTTGCCGAGCAGTTGCTCAGCGGGGGCCAGACCACGGTCTATCACAAC
>VGHR01000208.1 GCA_016868205.1 Betaproteobacteria bacterium | reverse complement strand
CAGGGCCAGATCTACGATCCCCAAGGCTGGATGGAAGACCAGATCAACACAATTACGCGGCGATGCGAATCCGTGCAGCAGGTGAACCCACATCACCCTGATGCCCAAACAGTAGTTTCACGTATCAGCGCTTTTAGTCCGCCAGATTCACACACCGCCCGCGCGCTCAATGTGCTGCGTACAGGCCCCTGGTGGCTGGTTGAGACGTCATTCGATACACTTAGCCCCGCAGTAGTAATCCTGTACGGCGAAGGAGCCTTCATGGAAATCATAGAGGGAGCCATTTGGAGCGGGAGTACCACTCCCTGGAGGTCCGCACCGCAGATCCGCCGGTATCTGCTTGCAGCCGCTACTGCGCTACCGCGCGAGCTGGTGGCTTGCTTCGACCCCCGGTCCGAGCTGTACAGGCCCTGAGTCGGCGCCTCAGGGGGTATCAACAACTTTGCGGCGCGTACGGAGTCCGCTTTATCTCACCTGTTCAGATTTGCGGGGCCACTTCTGGAAGACCCCTACTGCAAGTGGCCTTACACCTCGAGAATAATCAAATGTCGAAAAGGCCCTGCTAGGCAAAGCTTGCTTTCAATTGAAAGGACTATCCGATGGTTTGTTCAAGATTGACGACTCTGCTTATCGGGCTCATGGCATCGGCCCTAGGCTTAACGGCCCTGGCGCAAGACTGGCCCAACCGTCCGATCAAGATCGTGGTTCCCTTCCCGGCTGGCGGCAATACCGATGCGGTGGCGCGGATGACAGCCACACGGCTGCAAGAGTTGCTGGGGCAAAGCGTGGTGGTGGAGAACAAGGCTGGCGCCGGTGGGGTGATTGCCACCGATTTCGTGGCCAAATCGCCGGCCGATGGATACACCCTGCTGATGTCGTCAACCGGGCCCCACACGGTGATGCCGGCATTAATGCCCAAGATTCCCTACGACGCAGTGCGCGATCTGGCCCCCATTAGCAATGTGGCCAGCAACGCCCAGGTGCTGCTGGTCCACCCCTCGTTTCCCGCCAAGACGGTACCTGAACTGATTGCGCTTCTCAAGAAAGAACCAGGCAAGCATGCCTTTGGCTCGGGCGGCGTGGCAAGCACGACCCATATGTCGGGCGAACTCTTCAAGTCCATGGCCGGGGTCAACATGATCCACGTACCCTTCAAGGGCGGCGCGCCCTTGGCGGTGGCCTCGATCAGTGGCGAGGTCCCGATCTCTTTCAACAATATGTTTGACGCGCTGCCCCACATCCGTTCCGGCCGACTGCGCGGTCTGGCGGTCACCAGTGCGACTCGCCAAGGCTCGCTGCCCGACGTCCCCACCCTGTCAGAACTGGGCCTGACCGGCTATGAGTCGGGCCCCTGGAACGGCCTGGTCGCACCGGCCAAAACACCGACTGATGTGATCAACCGACTGGCAGCGGCCACCCAAAAGATTGTTCGCGAGCCCGCCTTTCAGGCCCGCATGCAGGAGATCGGCTCGGTGCCGATTGGCGACACGCCAGATCAGTTTCGTGCCTATATCCAGGTCGAGCTGGCGCGTTGGCGTAAAGTCGTTAAGGAGTCCGGCGCCAAGCTGGACTGACGAGCGTTTCAAAGCGGAAACACCATGCATACTCAAGTGGCCATTGTTGGCGCCGGGCCGGCGGGGCTTTTGCTGTCGCACATGCTGCGTCTGGCCGGTATCTCGTCGGTGGTTTTGGAGCGCGGTAACCGCGACCACGTGAGCACTCGCATGCGGGCCGGCGGCCTAGAGCATGGCGCGGTCTCGCTGCTCGAAAGGGTGGGGCTGGGCCAACGCCTGAAAGACATCGGCCTGATCGTGAGCCAAACCGACTTCCGCTTTGACGGCCATGGGCACCGAGTTGACTTTGCAGCGATGACGCAGCGCTGCTTCACCATCTACCCCCAGTATGAGATCGTCACCGATCTGCTGCAGGCCCATGCCGATGCTGGCCAGGAGATTCTGTTTGATACGCCTGTCACTCGTATCACCGGCGTGGATACGATGCAGCCGCGGGTTTATTTCCTGCGGGATGGCCAGGAGCAGATGCTAAGTTGCGACTTCGTCGCAGGCTGCGACGGCTACCACGGCCCCTGCAAGCAAGCCATCCCTGAAGGCGTGCTCAAGGTCTACGAGGAAAACTACCCCTTCGCCTGGCTGGGCATCCTCGCCGAGGTGGCGCCGCCTTCACTGGAGGTGGCCTACAGCTGCCATGAGCGCGGCTTTGCGATGAGCAGCTTCCGCGCCCCGCAGGTCAGCCGGCTTTACTTGCAGTGCCCCGTTGACGACAAGCCGGACGACTGGTCCGACGACCGGATCTGGAGCGAGTTGCACACCCGCATGGATGTGGAGGACCGGCCTGCTCTGGTGGAAGGGCGGATCACCCAAAAGAGTGTGACCGCGATGAAGAACTTCGTTATCGAGCCCATGCAGTACGGGCAGCTGTTCATGGCAGGTGATGCGGCCCACATCGTTCCACCCACCGGCGCCAAGGGCCTCAATTCTGCCCTGGCCGACATCAGCATCCTGGCGCCAGCGTTCAGCGCTTTTTACCGGCGCGGCGATCGGGGGCCGCTCGATCGCTA
>VGHR01000207.1 GCA_016868205.1 Betaproteobacteria bacterium | reverse complement strand
CCCAGGATCTGAGGGATTGGGGGATCAGCAATACCTATGACATCTATCCGGCTTGGCGTCATCGTTACGCCCCCGGCGTGACGCGAAACACCGAACATGTGTTGAGCCTTTGTGTGCCGGTGGACACGCGGGTGCGGCTCTCGCCGCGCGAGCACAGGGCCTGGCAGTGGCTGGCCTGGCGTGAGGCTGCCGATGCGTGTTTCTCGCCCTCCAATGCCGAAGCGATCTTGCTTCTGCCCCGGTTTTTTCCCCTGCACGGTTGAGTTTGAGCGTGACCCTGCGCTCGCGCCTGGGCACAATCGTCCCATCGCTGTTGACGCTTCATCCCGTGCCCGGTATCGCTCCTTCCTCGGCCGCCAGCTCGTCCCCCGGCTCCCAGGCTTACCACCTGCTGCAGGGCGGGATCGAGTTTTTTCCAGCCCTGATCGCGGCCCTGGATGCGGCGCGCGAGTCGGTGCAACTGGAAACCTATATCTTCGACCTCTATGGCGCTGGTGACCAGGTGGCAAGGGCTCTGGAGCGCGCAGCGCGGCGCGGTATCGTGGTGCAGGTGCTGGTCGACGGGGTGGGCACGCCCGAGCTGCCGCAGGACTGCTTGCAGCGTTGGCAAGCTGCCGGTGTTCAGTGCCAGATCTTTGCGCCGCTCGGCGGGTTTGGCTCTTCGCTGCGCCTGCTTCTGGCCCCCGCGCACTGGCGACGCCTGCACCGCAAGCTCTGCGTCATCGATGAGCGCATCCTGTTTTGTGGCGGTATCAATGTGCTCGATGACTGGTTTGATCCCAATCACGGACCGCTAGAGGCTCCGCGCTTTGATTTCACCGTACGGGTGGAGGGTGAGGTGGCGGCGCGGGCCGCGCAAGCCATGAGTCTGTTGTGGACTCGGGTTCAGGTGGGTCAGAGCGTGCGCGAGCGGCAACTCGGCCGCGCCTGGGAAACCTGGCGCGAGGCTCTGCAACGGTCGACGCAGCCCCAAACGACAGCAGCCAGCGCAGGACGCGCGCAACTTTTGCTGCGTGACAACCTGCGGTTTCGCAATACGATCGAGCGGGCCTACCGTAAAGCCATCGGTCGGGCCAGGAGCGAGGTCTTGATCTCCAACGCTTACTTCCTGCCTGGCGGCCGGCTCCGCCGGGCGCTGATCGAGGCGGCGCGACGCGGGGTGCGCGTGCAACTGCTGCTCCAGGGCCGCTACGAATACTTCATGCAATACCATGCGGCTCGCTCGGTCTACCTCGATCTGCTGCAGGCCGGCGTGGAGGTACACGAATACAACACCAGTTTTCTGCATGCCAAAGTGGCGGTGGTCGACGGCAGGTGGAGTACCGTCGGCTCGTCCAACCTCGACCCGCTGAGCCTGTTGCTGGCGCGCGAGGCCAATGTGGTGCTCGAGGACGAGGCTTTCACCGCGCATCTGAGACAGCGGCTGCAACGCGCCATTGCCGGTCATGGCCGGGCGGTGCGTCTGGAGGACTACAGCCGCAGCCCCTGGCGTGAGCGAATGATGAACAAGCTGGCCTATGCGCTCATGCGCTTGGCCTTGTTCGTGACCGGCCATCGTTATTGACATCATGACAGGCGCGGCCCCGACATCGACACGCACGGCTGGCCTGAAGGTCCATGCAACAGCGCAGTGATTTGATTGTCCGGCGACCGCAGGGCCTGTATTGCCCGGCGGGCGACTTTTACATCGACCCCTGGCGGCCGGTGGATCGGGCGGTCATCACCCATGCCCATGCCGATCATGCGCGTCGCGGACACGGGCATTACCTGGCAGTCAGCAGCGCCGAGGCCGTGATGCGTGCGCGACTGGGCCCGATCTCGATGCAGGGCCTGGCCTATGGACAGCGTCTCGTGCATCGCGGCGTCACCGTCTCGCTTCATCCGGCCGGGCATGTGTTGGGCTCGGCGCAGGTGCGGGTGGAGCACGCGGGGCAGGTCTGGGTTGCCAGTGGCGACTACAAGGTGGCTCCGGACCGAACCTGCAGCCCTTTCGAGCCGGTGCGCTGCGATGTTTTCATCACTGAGTCGACATTTGGTCTGCCCATCTACCGTTGGGCCGACGAGGCGCAGGTGTTTGCCCAGATCAATCGCTGGTGGGCGGCCAATGCCGCGCGCGGGCGGGTCAGCGTGCTCTTGGCCTACAGTTTTGGCAAGGCGCAGCGTCTGCTTTGCGGCCTTGATACCTCGATCGCTCCGGTGCTGGTGCATCCCACGGTTGAGGCGATCAATCAGGCCTATCGTGCTGCCGGTGTGGAGTTGCCGGCCACACGGCCCTTGTCGGACTGGGGCAGTCCCGCGCGGGCGCGCCAGGCCGGCTTGGGCTCGGCGCTGCTGCTCATGCCGCCGCAGGCCCTGACGGCTTCGGCGCTGCGACGCTGGGGACAGGCTGCCACCGCTTTTGCCAGCGGCTGGATGCAACTGCGTGGAGCGCGTCGCCGCGCGGGTTGGGACGCCGGTTTTGCGCTGAGCGACCATGCGGACTGGCCCGGATTGCATGCGGCCATCGCTGCCACCGGCGCCGGCCGGGTGATCGTCACTCACGGCAGCGTGGATGTCATGGTGCGCTATTTGTGTGAGCGGG
>VGHR01000206.1 GCA_016868205.1 Betaproteobacteria bacterium | reverse complement strand
TCTGGAATTGACCAACGCATTGATTGCGGCCGGGGACAAAGCGGACGCTGAGCTGGCCAGGCAAATCGAGTCCGCGTCGAAAGCCGTCTCCGAGGAATGGGCCTCCAACCAGGACAAAATTGAGCCTTGGCTCGATGTGCTTCGTTCTGTGGTGGACTCTGTCAGCGTTATCTTGCGGGTTGGCAAACTTGCAAACCCTCTTATGGCGTTCCTTCCGTAGTCAGGCCCAGCCCAACTCTGGGCAATGGCCTGTTCCGGCGCGGATGGGCTTAGCCAGCAAGCGCGCTCCCGGTGCTTGGTAAACCAGTGCCTTAAAATCTCCCCCTTATGGACTGGCTCGACAACATCAAGTGGGACGCCCAAGGCCTGGTGCCGGCGATCGCGCAAGAAGACAGCACCGGCGATGTGCTGATGTTTGCGTGGATGAACCGTGAAGCGCTGCAAAAAACGGCTGAGCTGGGCCGTGCGGTGTACTTCAGCCGTTCGCGCAATAAGCTCTGGTTCAAGGGGGAAGAGTCGGGTCATGTGCAGACGGTGCACGACATTCGCCTCGATTGCGACAACGATGTGATCCTGCTGAAGGTGACGCAGCAAGGCCACGCGCCGGCCATCGCCTGCCACACCGGGCGCCACAGCTGTTTTTATCAACGCCTGGAAGCCGGCGCTTGGCGGGCGGTGGAGCCGGTGCTCAAAGACCCCGAATCGATTTACAAATGACGCCCATGAGCAACCAGGACATCCTCGACCGGCTGGCCGCCGTGCTTGAGAGCCGCAAGCTGGCCCATGGCGGTGACCCCGATCGCAGTTATGTGGCGCGCTTGTTTGCGCGCGGACCCGATGCCTTCCTCAAGAAGATCGGCGAGGAGGCCACCGAGGTGGTGATGGCCGCCAAAGACCTCGACCACAGCGGCGACCTTCAGGCCCGTGAGCGACTGATTGGTGAGGTTGCGGACCTCTGGTTTCATACCTTGGTGGCCTTGTCGCACTATGGTCTGCAGCCCTCGGATGTTGTGGCCGAACTGGAGCGCCGTGAAGGGCAGGGCGGTCTGGAAGAAAAGGCCTTGCGCAAGGCTCAGGCGCGTGAGTCGGGCCAGGACCGATAAAGCGACCATCGCCCGATGTCCCCTCTTGAGTTCACCCCGATCCGCAGCAGCGGTGACCGCATGTTGATGCATGTGCTCTACGGCCTGCACACCCTTGCCTGGTTTTCCATGGGTACGCTGGCCGTGGTGGCGTTGTTGCTCAATTACATCCGTCGTGGCGACGAGGTCGATGCCATCTATCTGGCGCACCACCGTTACATGATTTCGACCTTTTGGTGGACGCTGCTTTGGCTTTTGTTGTTTGCGCCGCTGTGGCTCCTGTTAGTCTTTCCTGGATGGCTGGCTTACCTGGCCGTTCTGCTGTGGTACCTGTACCGCTGCCTCAAGGGTTGGCTGCGCTTTAATGCGGGCCGTCCGCCGGTAGATCCTTCTCTTGAATCCTTGAGCTCGACATGAACGATTCATCTGTCTCCTGCATCTTCTGCAAGATCGTCTCTGGGCAGATCCCCAGCCGAAAGGTCTACGAGGACGACGAGATTTTTGCCTTCCATGACATCAACCCTTGGGCCCCGGTGCATTTCCTGATCGTCCCGCGTGCCCATATCCCCTCCATGGCCCAGGTCGGGCCCGAGCATCAGGCGCTGCTCGGACGCATGATGTTGCTGGCCCCTCGGCTGGCCCTGGAGCAGGGCTGTCGACCCTATCCGGAAGGGGGGTTTCGCATCCTGACCAATACGGGAGCGGAGGGGGGGCAAGAGGTGCACCACCTGCACTGGCATGTCATGGGGGGCCCCCGGCCATGGTTGCGCGGCTGAGCGGCCCCCGGCGCACCCCCGCGTGCTCAAGGTCATCGGCCCGCCAGGCTTTGCGGTCGTTTCAGGACCGATAGAATGGTTGCAACAAGTGCGGGTGCAACCCGACGCAATTTGAGGAGTTCATCATGGGTTCGTTTTCCATCTGGCATTGGCTCATCGTTTTGGCCATCGTGGTCATGGTTTTTGGCACCAAGAAGCTCAGGAACCTGGGCTCCGATCTCGGTGGGGCGGTCAAGGGCTTTAAGGACGGCATGAAGGATGGCGGTGCATCGGCTCCGCCGGCTGAAGACCCGTCCAAGCCGCCGGCCGCCCAGGTGCCGCATCAGGCGGCAGCCACCGCCGTCGACGACAAAAACACCATTGATGTGCAGGCACGCCCGAAGTCCTGACCCCCTGCGATGACCGGCCTCTTCCCGAGAGGCGGCGGACTTCAAACTACCCATGATCGAGCTGGGCATTTCCAAGATGGCCTTGATCGGCGTTGTTGCGCTGATCGTCATCGGTCCCGAGAAGCTGCCGCGCGTGGCCCGAACAGTCGGTGCCCTGCTGGGCAAGGCCCAGCGCTACATGGCTGATGTTCGTGCCGAGGTCAATCGATCCATGGAGCTCGATGAGCTCAAGAAAATGAAGGAATCGGTGGAAACAGCCGCCCGCGATGTGCAAAGCTCGGTGCAGAGCTCGGCGCAGGACTTCGAGCAATCCTGGAACGAGGCCACCCGGTCGCTCGAGCAGGCGGCCACCCCGGTGGATGTGCCGGCCATGGTGGTCTTCCCCGAGTACAAGC
>VGHR01000205.1 GCA_016868205.1 Betaproteobacteria bacterium | reverse complement strand
GCAGACCGGTCTCCAACACATTCGCGCACCACCATGGGCCGCAAACCTGTTTGCAGGGCATCAACCGCCGTTGCACGTACGCACCCGCTGGTGGTGCATCCGGCCAGGATCAAGGTATCGACACCGCGAGAAACCAGCCGAGAAGTCAGATCGGTACCAAAGAAGCATGATGCATATTTTTTGACCAGCCAGCCCTCGCCCTCCAGGCGCTTGAGGCGCGGATCAAGCGCCACTGCGGATGTGCCTGCCCGCAGTGTGGTCACGCCTTTTTGCTTGAGCGCCCAGATCCCTGCGTCCGCGAGGTCGGCCTGGTCATAACTGACCGTGGAGTAGATGATGGGCACGGCCACCTGCCTGGCCGCGGCCAACAATTGCTGCGTGGCCAGCACCTGTGCGTCCAGATTGGAGCCCAGCATGGCCTCCGGGTCGGTGAACGCCTCAATGAGGTCTACCACCAGGACGGCCGGTCGAAGACCGAAGCCCATCGTCAGACCAAAACCTCGTTGCTTGAAGAATTCATCTTCTGCCGACATATCAATTACCTCAGCCCAACAAGCCAGGCAACCATGTGGCAATCGGTCGGACAAAAAAGACCAGCACCAGCATGAGCAAGCTGATGATCACAAAGGGATAGGCCGATCGAAAAACCTCGATCATCGGGATGTGCGAGGGAATGACGCTTTTCATCGTGAAGAGGAGCAGACCGAACGGGGGGGTCATCAAACCCAGTTGCATGGCGATCAGGAACAGCACGCCGAACCAGATCGGGTCAATTCCTGCGGCAATGACCAATGGCATAAAAAAGGGCAGGGTGAGCAGCATCATGCTGACCTGGTCGACGAAGCAGCCCAGGATGATGAGGATCAGGATCATGGCCACGATCAACATCTCAGGACTGAGGTCTAGCCGGCCCACGGCCTGAAGGAAGCCATTGGTTGCGCCCGAAAAGCCAAGCAACTGTGAAAACGAGGTGGCGCCGACGATGATGAACAGGACGATGCAGGAAATATGCACGGTGCCCTTGAGCGACTGCACCAGGTTTTTCCAAGTCAGTGCCCGAAAGGCCGCCGCTAGTGCGATGGTGGCGGCTGCACCGAGCGCTGCCGCCTCGGTGGGCGTGGAAATTCCGGTCGACATGGCCCCGATGACCACACCGAAGATGGACAGCAGTGGAATCACGTAAACCACAAAAGGCCGCCACTTCTGCCAACCTGTGTAGATCGGTCCCTCGTCATTGGCCGGTGCGCTCGATGGCACTAGGAGCGCCTTTGCGATGATGTAGGCGATAAAGGTGACCGCCAGCAGGATCCCCGGGACAATGCCTGCAAACAGCAGCTTGGTGATCGAAATGTTGGCCAAACTGCCGAAGAGCACGATCAGTGCCGAAGGTGGAATCAGCATATCCACCCCGCCAATTGCAATGATCGGCCCCATCGCCAGGGTCGGGTGATATTTCTTCTCCAGCATGACTGGTGTCATGGACCGGCCCAACATCGCCGTGGTGGCGATGGTCGATCCGGAAATGGCCGAAAAAGCCGTTCCTGCCACCACAGACACCACGGGCAGGCGTGCAGGTACGCCATGAATCAGCCGGTCAAAGCCGTCGATCACTTTGAGCGCAAGTCCCGTCTGAAACAAGACCTCGCCCATCAGAATGAACAGCGGTATTGGGGTTAGCGAAAACGTGATGACCGAGGCGATCGAATTGCGGGCGAGCTGATCAACGCCGGCCACGCCGCCCATGAAGACGAAAGCGGCCACCACGTTGGTCACCAGAAAAGCCAAGGCCACTGGCAGGCCGATGAACATCAGCAGCACCACACCTCCGAGCAAAGACATCAGGCTCAAGGTCCAGTCCATCAGACGGCTCCGTGCAATATCAGCAAAGAAAAAATCCGTTGGCTCATGCTACGGACGTGGCCTCTTCACGAACAGCGGGTGGACCCTTCCACTGACGCCTCAAGCGCCAAACAAACTCGAGCGTCAGCACACCGAACATCACACTGGCTGGCGCGATCAGCCACCACTCGGGAAACACGAAGATCTTGAAAATCAGAGAGCCCTGCTTGGCGCTGGCCAAGGCAGCATTGGCGCTCGCAAGCATCAAGGCGGCGCAAGTGAGTATGGCGATGGTGTCGGCCACCAACTCGAGCGTCCAGGCCATTTTGGGTGGCATCGCTTTGAGCAAGATGTCCATTCGAACGTGCGCGCCCTGACGCAGGAGCCAGGGCGCAGCCAGAAAAGTTGACAAGTACAGCGTGTACTCCGCAACCTCAGTGGCCCAGGGGAGGTTGCCCAGGCGCAAGTTGCGTACGAGCACATCGGCGCAAATCACCGCCACCATCAGCGCCACCAGCCCACAGGCGACGAAGGCCAGGGCCGTAAGCAGCCTGGCCCAGGCCGCATCAAGGCGATCAATCCAGATCAAGGCCGGCGGCTCTGACATGGGTGGCGATGCTCAGCGCGTCAACATTTGGCGCAGCTTGGGTCCATGCTCTGGGCTGCGTTTGTTGATGCTTTCCCAGATGGTGTCGTTGGCGCGTTTGGCGTAGGCTGCCGTTTCAGCCGGCGGGAAGACGATCGGCTGGATGCCAGCAGCAGTTTGACGCTTCTTCTCTTCTTCCCATTTTTTGGGGTTATCGAGGTTAAGGCCTTCCATCCAGATCGCC
>VGHR01000204.1 GCA_016868205.1 Betaproteobacteria bacterium | reverse complement strand
AAGGTGCGGCGAAAGCCGTGAGCAAGCATCGAAGGCGGTCAAAGGGCTCGACATCTGAAACCGGTAATCGCGACCGCGTTCGAACAGAAAGCTATGCAAGTTTGCAAGCGCGGCTGTTCTGCCGCCTGGCTGACGTTGCGGGCAGAGATCCGGCGACAGGCTAAGCGCGGCTGCGCTGGGCACAGAAGCTGGCCATTCGCCCTGAAGCGGTTGCAAGGCCAGCGGGGCCGGGGTGATGGGTTCGGCCATGCTGCGATCCCACGTCCGTGCCCAGCCATCGCGCGTTTTGAGCCTACGGATGACGCCAAATTGTGGCATTTCATGCCATGGCACACCAGCTTCCCTGGCCCATGCGGCCACGGCCACATCCCGGGCATAGGTCCAGCTGTTGCCCGTTTCTTCATGGCTCCATAAGCCCGTGACGCTGCGGTGTTGATGAAGTTGTCTGAAGATTGAAACGGCATCACCCTGCATCACGCATAAAGGCTGCCCAAGCGCTGCGAGATCGGACTGCAGCTCCTCAAGACACTCCACGGCGAAAGCCCATTGGCGCGCGGATGCATCCGGCTCCGCCCAAAGACCGGGCTCAGCGATATAAAGCGGCAAGACCGCGCCACATGAAGCCGCCATGGCCAGGGGCCTATGGTCCGCAACGCGCAGGTCTTTCTTGAACCAAACGATGTGCATTGTGTCCGTCGTCGAATTAAATGAGACAAATAGGTGGGGTGCCTAACGGAGTAACTAACTGATCCGCAGGCAAGATTAAATTGGGATGTAGCGATGTATCAAGCGGTGGTGTTGAGCAATGACCTTGCCCCGATCTTTTATCCAGCTTTGAGTTTGCTCTGATGCTTGTTTATGCCCTGCTGGGCGGTTTGAACCGCCCCGGGTTTGCCGGAGGCTGTTTTGCTTAAGTTACGCTGCCATGGCTGGATTATCCAGTGAGGCATAGTAGCGTTCTTCGGCTTCTGCGGGCGGAATATAGCCGATTGGTGCCAACAAGCGTCTGTTATTGAACCAATCTACCCATTCCGAGGTAGCGAATTCCACGGCCTCGAAGCTACGCCACGGCCCGCGGCGGTGTATGACCTCGGTTTTGTAAAGCCCGTTGATGGTCTCGGCGAGCGCATTGTCATAGCTGTCGCCGACGCTGCCGACCGAGGGTTCAATCCCGGCTTCCAGTAGCCTTTCCGTATACCTTATCGAGACATATTGGCTGCCCCTGTCGCTGTGATGGACCAGGCCGCCGCGATGCAGGGGCCGCCTGTCATGCAAAGCCTGCTCCAGTGCATCAAGCACGAACCCCGTATGCGCCGTGCGGCTGACACGCCAGCCGACGATCCGGCGCGAAAAGGCATCGATGATGAAGGCGACATAAACAAAGCCAGTCCAGGTCGAGACGTAAGTAAAATCAGAGACCCAAAGCCGGTTCGGCGCCGAAGCCTGGAATGCCCGATTGACGTGATCCTTCGGACAAGGCGCCGCCTTGTCAGAAAAGGTCGTGCGCAGAGGCTTTCCGCGAACCGCTCCCTCAATCCCATTCGCACGCATCAGGCGCTCAACAGTACAGCGCGCGGTACTGAAACCTTCTCGACCCAATTGGCGCCAGACCTTCTGTGCGCCATAGACCTCGAAATGCTCCTTATGCACTCGCCTGATTTCCGGCAGCAGCAACCCATCCCGCTTGGCCCGATCAGACAGAAGATCAGGATCGGCGCGCTTCGCCTGATGATCGAAATAGGTTGATGTTGCAATCGGCAATACCTTGCAGATCGGCTCGACACCGTGAATCGTGCGCTGATCATCAATGAAAGCGATCATGGCTTGAACCGGCGGTCGAGCTCCGCCTGCGCAAAATATGCCGATGCCTTGCGCAAGATCTCATTGGCCTGGCGCAGCTCGCGGTTCTCGCGTTCCAGCGCTTTCAGCTTCTCGGCCATATCGCTCGGCACGCCAGCCCGCTTGCCGCTGTCCACTTCAGCCCGCTTGACCCAGTCCAGCAGCGTATGCGCCGAACAGCCAATCTTGGCCGAAATCGATAACGCCGCAGCCCAGCGAGAGGGGTGTTCCCCCTCGTGATCCAGCACCATCCGAACCGCTCGGGCTCGGACCTCAGGGAAGAATTTGTTCGTCGTTTTGCTCATAACAGCTCCATCCTATTTGGAAGTTGGAGCCTCCGACAAACCCAGGGCGGTTCAGTAGTAAAAGAGCGTTACATGATATGGGCGATATATTAATCTCGTCACGCGTTAGGTTGGTCGCAATTTGAATGGCTGCGTCATCCCTTGATGGCGGGTGATGTAACGCAAAGAAACTCCGCTCATCCAGAAGCGTCCACACTGGCATGATATCACCCAGCCAGTCTCTTACATCTTTATTTTCGAGGACGGGATGCGTAACCATATCGGAAATGTATTTAACATTCTATTTTAGAATGATCCACCGCGACCAGCTCTTCAATCGGAAAGCGCAGATCACTCGCCTTTCTTATGAGCATGCCTAGTACTGCCTGATCTAATTGAGGTTCACGTGCCAAGATCCAAAGATATCCCCTCGTTGGGCCTGCCACCATCGCCCAGCGGTAATGCTCATTATCAAGGGCAATAACATGATAGCCACCAGCAAGCGGCCAAAAGAAACTGACTGAAAGGCTTGCCACATCCGGTGGGCCCTGAAATGAGG
>VGHR01000203.1 GCA_016868205.1 Betaproteobacteria bacterium | reverse complement strand
GAGCTGACCCGAGATCCAGACCAGATTGCCGGATCGAGCGAACGGCACGTAACTGGCAACCGGCCTGGGGGCTGGCGGAAGGACAAGGCCAAGGGCCGACAGGGCTTCGGACGGAGTGGGCATGACGAAACAGTACCGGGTGGCCATCAAGAGGGTGAAATACGGCGCCTGGTGCGACCTATCCGACTTGACCGACGTATCATCTGATGTAAATTTTGCGTGTGGCCTCCAGGCCACAGGCCTGCCGCGGCTCGTTTCCCCAGCTGTACTTATTCGACCGGTTTCGGTCACCCCTTGTTTCGCCGCAGCAGCCGACATTCTGGCTCGAATCGCATCAGTCGCCATGTGGCGTCGGCATGCGGTTCCGCTGTGTGCCTCGAAGCCTCGAGTTCATATGAGGTTGGACCACATGCACCAGTCCCGCAGGGATACTGCCACATGGCAAGCCCTTGCGTTGCTCGTGCGGCGCTCCAGCCACGAGTGATCCTGTGATCACTCGCAGCGCGGCATCGGATGTTCCGTTGCCCGTTCCACGGTTCAATGGTTGCGCACCCATTGTGATGGGCAACCGCGGCCGGTGCCTTGTGCACTGAGCCAAGCAAGGAGATTCGCAGTCATGAAGAAGACCCCCCGTGCCTTCACCCTGGTCGAGCTGCTGGTCGTCATCGCCATCATCGCGGTGCTGGTTGGCCTGCTCCTCCCCGCGCTGGCCAAGGCCCAGCAGCAAGCCAAGACGGTCAAGGACCTGACCCAGGTCCAGAACATCTACAAGGCTTGGCTGACCGCCGCCAACGAACTGGAGCGCAACCGCCTTCCGACCCCCGGCTACGCCAACCGACTTGCCTTCAATGGCATTCAGGTTCCCGGCCAGGGCAACGAGGACGTGACCCGCAACAACAGCAAGAACCTCTACTCGCTCTGCCTCGCCCGCAACATGTTCAACACCGAGATCCTCATCGGGCCGACGGAAGTGAACACGGTCGTGCAGGAGTACAAGGGAACCGCCGCGAACAACTTCTCCGGCTACGACTTCACGCAGTACAACCCCGCGCAGGACAAGTACTGGGATGAAGGTTTCTCGGCCCAGATCGCGGGTGGCGGCGGGGCACAGTGCAACACCTCGTACGCCCACTTGGCCATCATCGGTCTTCGCAAGAACCTGGTGTGGTTCAAGGCGTTCTCGCCTGATGGCGGCCAACGGGGCATGATCGGCAACCGCGCCTGGCAGATCTCCTCCGAAACCAACCCGCTCGCCGGTGATGCGTTCGCCAAGAGCCCGACCCTTCGCCTGCACCAAGACGAGAAGAACTGGGAAGGCAACATTGTCTATACCGACGGTCACGGCGCGATGGCCGAGGGCCCGTTCGGTGAAGTGCAGTACCGCTGCGGCAACAGCGAACTGAAAAAGGACATCCTCCACTTCTGCGAGTGGGGCAACGACGGCGTCGGTTGCTATTCGAGCTCGGGCCCAGGCGCCGGCCCCGGCACGCCGAACGGCGCGACCAGCGGCGACACGTGGCTCGGGATCTTCCCGAACAACGTGACGGCCACCGCCATGATCCCGGCCTTCGACGCCCTGCTGCCCTGATGTCGATCGCTGTAGTGAACCAGTCATCCCACAAACAACCACCAAAGCAATCAAGGAACATCCCATGAAGAACTCTCGTGCATTCACCCTGATCGAGCTGCTGGTCGTGATGGCCATCATCGCCCTGCTGCTCGGCATCCTGCTTCCTGCCCTCGCCAAGGCCCGTGCCACGGCGCGCCAGGTCAAGTGCTCGACCCAGCTCCAGCAGATCCACAAGGCACTGCTGGTGCAAGCCATCGAAAACCCGGGCCAGGCCTTCCTGCTGCCGGGCGAAGTGAACCGCCAAGCGATCAACGGCCAGCAGATCAAGGGCCGTGGTGCCGCCGACGAAGTCAAGAACAGCCACGCCAACCTCTGGTCGTGCGCCATCGCTCTGAACATGTTCAGCGCACAGGTCCTCGTCAGCCCCTCTGAGGTCAGCGGTAACGTCGCCGTGGCCACCAACTACAACCAGAACGCCTACCAACCTTCCCAGGACCGCTACTGGGACGGCGACACGGCTCAGGGCGACGGCAACGTCGTAGCGACCCGTTCCGTGACCACGAACCTGTTGGCCAAGTGCAGCACGTCATACGCCTGCATGGTGCTGCTTCCGAGCACCGAGCGCCGCACCAAGGAGTGGCAGAACTCCGGCAACTCGCGTCACGCGGTCCTCGGCAATCGTTGCGGCAACATCATTTCTTCGAACGGTGCGCAGTCGGTCGATCCGACCTCAAAGACCCTCGAGATCCACGGCGCGCCGAAGACCTGGGAAGGTAACACCTGCTACAACGACAACCACGTGAAGTTCGAGTCGTCGTTCGTCCCCGAAGGCGTGGACACGATCACCTTCGGCGGCCAGGTCGGTGTCCTGGACAACCTATTCCAAGGCCAGACCGGCGACCCGAGTGCGGGCAAGCGCTCGGACATCTACATGGCGATCGTCTCGCAGTGCTCGGGCAACGCGGGGAATATCACCCACACGCTGTCGGCTCCGGACTGACGCATCGACGACAGCTTGATCCACGGTGATCCCCAGGGGCCGGCCACGCGCCGGCCCCTGTTCGTTTGATCGGGCGTCGGCGATTGGGCGCGGCGTAGCATCAAGGCATGCCAAGGCCGG
>VGHR01000202.1 GCA_016868205.1 Betaproteobacteria bacterium | reverse complement strand
ACCGGCAACCACCCCGCCCAAGGTGCGGTGCATCAACCAGCCCAGATAGGTGGCCAGCTGCTGCGCCTCCGGGCCCGGCAGCATCATGCAGTAGTTGAGCGCGTGTACAAAGCGCTGTTCGCTGATCCAGCGACGCTGCTCGACCAACTCGCGTTGCATGATCGCAATCTGTCCGGCCGGGCCGCCAAAGCTGATAAAGCCCAGGCGCAACCAGAACGCAAAGGCCTCGCGCATCGGCACCGCATCGACCGGCTGCGCCCGCGCTGAGGTCGGCTCAAGGCTCATTGATGCTGCAGCTTAAACACCGCGCGACTGGCCCGTGCGTTGGGCCACCAGCGCACAACGCGGCCTTCCTGCAGGCCAAATTCGTCCAGGATGCGCAGCTGGTTCTTCAGGGCCAGGGCCCGGAAGTCGCGCAAGGTGCCCACGCGAATGTTGGGCGTGTCGTACCACTGATAAGGCAGCACCTTGGTCACCGGCATGCGCCCGCGCATCACCGCCAGGCGATTGGGCCAGTGCGCGAAGTTGGGGAAAACAACCAGCGCCGTGCGTCCCACCCGGGCCGTCTCGCGCAGCATGACTTCGGTGTTGCGCAGGTGCTGCAAAGTATCAATTTGCAACACCACATCAAAGGAGCTGTCGGCAAAGAGGGCCAGGCCCTCTTCCAGATTCTGCTGAATGACATTGACGCCACGCGCCACACAGGCTTGCACATTGGCGTCGTCGAGCTCGACACCATAACCCGAACAGCCGCGCTCGCGCATCAGGTGGGCCAGCAACTCGCCCGTGCCACAGCCCAGATCGAGCACGCGCGATCCACGGGGCACCAGCGCGGCCAGGGTTTGCAGATCAGCCATCGCCGGCGAGGGCTTGTTCATAGCCGAACCTGTTCGAAATAACTGCGCACCACCGCCAGATAGCGAGGGTCATCCAGCAGGAAGGCGTCGTGGCCATGCGGCGCGTCGATCTCGGCGTAGCTGACATCGCGCTGGTTATCGAGCAAGGCCCTGACCAGTTCACGGCTGCGACGCGGGGAAAAGCGCCAGTCGGTGGTGAAACTCACCAGCAAAAAACGGGCGCAGGCCGGGGCGAAGGCGCGGGCCAGGTCGCCCCCGAAATCACGCGCCGGATCGAAATAATCGAGCGCACGGGTGATCAGCAAATAGGTGTTTGCATCAAAGTATTCGGCAAACTTATCGCCCTGATGACGCAAATAGCTTTCGATTTCAAACTCCACCTCCTGCGTCGTGAAGCGATAGGCACGGTCGGCGCCGACCTGTTCGGCCCATGCGCGCAACTGACGCCCGAATTTTTCGTTCATCACATCGTCGCTCAGGTAGGTGATGTGCCCGATCATGCGCGCGATACGAAGGCCGCGCTTGGGCACCACCTGGTGGCGGTAAAAGTGGCCCGCGTGAAAGTCCGGGTCGGTAATGATGGCGCGCCGGGCCACTTCATTGAAGGCGATGTTTTCGGCCGTGAGGTTGGGGGCGCTGGCCACCACCACCGCATGACGCACCCGCTGCGGGTACTGCAGCGTCCAGCTCAAGGCCTGCATGCCGCCCAGGCTGCCGCCGATGACCGCAGCCAGCTGCTCAATGCCCAAGGCATCAAGAAGCCGGGCCTGCGCCCGAACCCAGTCCTCCACCGTGAGCACAGGAAAATCCGCGCCGTAAACCTCCCCGGTGTCAGGGTTGCGATGCATGGGTCCGGTCGAGCCAAAACAGGAACCCAGGTTGTTAACGCCAATGACGAAAAATCGATCGGTATCGAGCGGCTTGCCCGGTCCAATCAGTGTGTCCCACCAGCCCTGCGACCGTGGCTGGATCTGACCGCTCGCATCGAGATACACCCCGGCCACATGGTGCGATGCGTTGAGGGCATGGCAAACCAGCACGGCGTTGCTTTTTTCGCCGTTGAGTTGGCCATAGGTTTCGTAGCTCAGGTCATACGCCTGCAAGCTGCCGCCGCCGGCCAGTTCCAGGGTCGTCGCAAAGTGCATGGATTGCGGCGTGGCGATGAGAGTCACAGGTAATGGTCCGAAAAGCACCCGGAAAAACAACAAGCCCGGCATCGCTAAGGCGATTCGGGCTGCGCGCACATCGTCTTTAGCTGAATTTTTTGAGCGCCCGCAAGCGGAGCAAATCGGCGCTTGGGGAAGTATAGCCGGCTCAAGCCCCCAGAGCCGAGGGGGGAAGCAGGAAGGCCAACAGTGCCAGAAGTACAAAAATACCGGCACTGACTCGACGAACCGCAGTCATCGGCAGGCGGCGCGTCAAGCGCTCCCCCAGAAAAACCACCGGCCCATTCGCCAGCATCATGCCGGCTGTGGTGCCCAACACCACCTGAATCAGGGCCTCATACCGAGCCGCCAACACCACGGTGGCCACCTGCGTCTTATCCCCCATTTCTGCGAGAAAAAAGACCACGACCGTGGTGGCCAGCACCCCCAAAGCAGGGGCCCTGACGGCCTCATCCCCCTCAAGGCGGTCGGGAATCAACATCCAGACCGCCATGGCCAGAAAAGAGGCGCCCAGGATCCAAGGCAGAAGGTCAGGCCCAAGCCAACGGCCGATCCAGGCCCCCAGCGCCGCGGCCAGCGCGTGATTGGCCAAAGTGGCCAGCCCAATACCCAGGGCGATGGTCCAGGGCTGTCGAAACCGAGCCGCCAGGACCAGGGACAACAATTGGGTCTTATCGCCGATCTCTGCCAAGGCCACGAGCCCTGCGGAAACAAACAGGGCTT
>VGHR01000201.1 GCA_016868205.1 Betaproteobacteria bacterium | reverse complement strand
ATGACATCACCCGTTTGATTCGGATTTCGCTGCCCAGCGGCGTTCATCAGATTTTTTTCTCCGCAGGTTGGCTGGGGCTCTTCTGGATCATCGGCAAGGTGGGCACGGCAGAAGTGGCCGCAGGCAATGTGCTGGTGAATGTGATGCTGGTGGCCTGGTTGCCCGGCATGGGCTTCGGCCTGGCCGCCTCCACACTGGTGGGTCAAGCGCTCGGGCGGCGGGAACCCGAGGATGCGGCGCGCTGGGGCTGGGATGTGGTGAAGATTGCCGCGGTTGGGCTGACGGTCCTGGGCCTGCCCATGCTGCTGGCGCCGCGCCTGCTTTTGACCAGCATCTATACGCTCGACCCGCGCACGCTGGAACTCGCGCTATGGCCGCTGCGCCTCATTGGGCTGACCATGATCTTCGAAGCCATCGGCACCATTCTGCAGAATGCACTGCTGGGCGCCGGCGACAGCCGACGGGTGATGCAGGTGGCCATTCTCAATCAGTGGTGCCTGTTCATGCCCACTGCCTATGTGGTTGGACCGGTCCTCGGTCACGGATTGCTCGGGATTTGGCTCTGCCAGGTTGCATTCCGGATGCTGCAATCCGGGGTATTCGCCCTCTTGTGGGTCCGCCGCGGCTGGGTGCGCGTGGCGGGGTGAGGTTAGCGGGGTGGTGCCCATCTCATCAATGCCCCGTGTCAGAGCAAAATTGACTTCACAACAGAGCTTTTGAGTAGACCTCGGAATTGACCTGCTCGGCTTTTTCGGACCAATAGTTTCTAGAGAATGGCGGTTTCGGGGTTGGTCTGATGTCCTTGCTTGAACTCGTGGGGCGTCAGGTAATTCAGGCTGCTGTGGGGACGCACGGCGTTGTAATGGCGACGCCAAGCCTCGATGATGACCGCCGCCTCGCGGCGTGACCGGAACCACTCCAAGGACAGGCATTCGTCCCGCAGCTTGCCGTTGAAGCTCTCATCGGTGCCATTCTGCCAAGGCTTCCCAGGTTCGATAAGGGCCGTTTCGATGCCGCTCGCCGTTATCCACTCCAGGATGGCCCGGCTGATGAACTCCGGGCCGTTATCGGAGCGCATGAACAGCGGCGCGCCATGCAGGCTTACCAACCGGGATAGGGTGTCAATGACCCGCCGGGAGCGCAAGGAGCCGGCCACCTCGATGGCGAGGCATTCCCGGGTGTATTCATCCACCACCGTCAGACACTTCAACTGCTGACCGCTGGCCGTTGTGTCGAACACGAAGTCGTAAGCCCAGACCGTGTTCGCCTGCAGCGGTGTCAGCGGCCGCGGCCGACTGACCGCCACGCGCTTCCGGGGACGCTTTTTCGGCACCAGCAGGCCCGCCTGACGCCACAGGCGATGGGTCCTGGACCAGCCCAACTCAAAGCCCTGCCGGCGCAGAAAGATTCGAATACGCCGGTATCCATACCGCGGGTATCGGGCCGACAGGGCCCTCATTGCCTCGAGGACCGGTGCATCCTTCGCCGGCAGGCGTGGCGCGTAACGCAGCGACGACCTCGCCACCGATAACAGCCCACAAGCTCTGCGCAACGACAGCCCCCGCCCGCGGGCGAGGTCTATCTGGTCGCGCCGACCCTGCGGGCTCACCATTTTTTTGCGTTGATCTCCTTCAACACCTCGATGTCCAGCGCAGCTTCCGCCAGCAGTTTCTTCAACCGCGCGTTCTCATGCTCGAGCGCCTTGAGGCGTTTGACGTCGGCGGCTTCCATCTGCCCGAAATGCTTGCGCCAGGCATAGATCGTGGGTTCGCTGACCTTGTGCTTCTTCGAGGCCTCGGCGACGGACGTCCGATCTGCCTCCCGCAACACGGTGACCATCTGCTCTTCGGTGAATCGACTCTTCTTCATGGGCTCCTCGCTCTTCAGGAGCCATTCTTCTAGAAATCAGTGGGGCGAAGAAAGCGGGCAGGTCAGAGCCAGCTTTGACGTTCGCAAACAGATAACCGTCCAGAAAATTGATGGCGCCATCCGTGATCCACGGCAAAATTCTCATCATCGCTAATCTTCCTCCGCTTGGTCGGAGAGCGCGAGCTCAGACCTGAAAAATAACCAACTTTGGTCATCTAGGTTACCCAAGCGCGTTCAGGTTTTCGAGGGATCACAGGGCAGACTGTCTGCCGCGCGGATTTATGACACAAGAATGACGTGGCAAGCGGATAGACCTTCGTCCACGGCGTGGATATGCTCCCCGCTACTTTTGCAGTCCTGTGAGGGCGTGAACAAATGCTGAGAGATACTCTCTTCCGGGGCCTGAATGTCTACGCGGGGCTGCGCCCAGACGCATCGAAAACAGACATGCAGGGTTGGGGCTCCGATCACCCGCTGCTGCCGTGGCTCATCGAGAAGCTGCGGCCAGAATTGATTATCGAGGTCGGCTCCTGGAAGGGACGGTCGGCGATCAACATGGCCAAGGCTCTCAAGAACGCCGGGATCTCTGGGGAAGTGCTGTGTGTGGACACCTGGCTCGGCTCGCCGGAGCACTGGTTGGCGAAAGGTCCTCGCGAAGCCTCTTGGAGGTCCTTGGGGATCCGCCATGGCAGACCCAGTATCTACGAGACATTTCTGGCCAACGTGGTGTTTCACCAGTGTCAGGATCTCATTACCCCACTCAGTCTGCCCAGCGAATCGGCCTATTTCATTCTCAAGAAACTGGGTGTGCGTGCACCGCTTATTTACATTGATGCAGGCCATGAATATCCCTCGGTCAAGCGAGACATTGAGATGTATTGGGAGATCCTTC
>VGHR01000200.1 GCA_016868205.1 Betaproteobacteria bacterium | reverse complement strand
TGCCGATTACCTGGCCAACCTGCAACCGCCACCCGCAGGCACCTGGCCCGGGACCATCGATATGCCCGCCCTTGTTGCCGTGCTGCAAAAGCACCTGCCGAGCGATGCGGTACTGACCAACGGGGCAGGTAATTTCGCCAGTTGGGTGCACCGTTTCTTCAAGCACCGGGGCCTGGCCCAGGGCCACAAGACGCAGTTGGCCCCAACGGTTGGTGCCATGGGCTACGGCGTGCCCGCAGGTATTGCCGCTTCCATTACCACCGGCCGTGTGGCGCTGACCATGGCGGGCGATGGCGACTTTCTGATGAACGGGCAGGAGTTGGCCACGGCGGTACAGCATGGGGGAAAGAGCATCATCGTGCTGCTCAACAACGGCATGTATGGCACGATTCGCATGCATCAGGAGCGTGAGTTTCCGCAGCACGCCAGCGGATCGGAGCTGCGCAACCCTGACTTTGTGGCACTTGCGCAAGCCTACGGGTACGCGGCCACGCGCATTACTCGCACCGAAGAGTTCGAGCCGGCCCTGCTGGGAGCCCTGGCGGCCGACCGTGGCACGCTGATCGAGGTGCTGCTCGACCCCGAGGTCATCACCACACGGGGAACGCTGTCGGCGATCACCGAGCAGGCGCTCAAGTCGCCGCCAGGCTAGCGTGGGATGTTCAGCCTTGCCGGCCTCGTGGTCGGCGGGGCCCAAGAAAAAAGGCCGGTGTTGCCACCGGCCTTCGCAGTCAGCGCGCAGCTGATTACTTGACGTGCTTGCCAATCAGGCCGGCCATCTCGAACATCGAGACTTGCGACTTGCCAAACACAGCCTTGAGCTTGTCGTCGGCGTTGACCATGCGCTTGTTGGCCTTGTCCTGCAGACCCTTGGACTTGATGTAAGTCCACATCTTGCTGACGATCTCGGTGCGCGGCAGCGGCTTGTCGCCTACCACGGCGGCCAAAGCGGCGCTGGGCGTCAGCGGCTTCATGAAAGCAGCGTTGGGTGTGCGCTTCCTTGCGGGGGCTTTTTTGGCAGCAGGCTTCTTGGCGGCGGGCTTCTTTGCAGCCGCCTTTTTTGCGGGCGCCTTCTTAGCAGCAGGCTTCTTGGCGGGTGCCTTCTTAGCAGCAGGCTTCTTTGCAGCGGCCTTCTTGGCCGGTGCCTTCTTCGCGGCGGCCTTTTTGGCCGGGGCTTTCTTTGCCGAAGCTTTTTTCGCAGTTGCCATGATCAATTGTTCCTTCTAGAAGTTGAGACATCACCTCGCAGGAGCGCGCGCTCTTTCGAGGCACTGCGGATGCTACTGGAGAAAAACATGTTTTCAAAGGGAAAAACGCATTTTTTCAGGCCTTTTTGTTGCGGATTTACCCCGAAAAACCAGGCTTTCTCCTCTGGCAGACCATATTCCCCGGCTTGAAAGCGCGGTGGGGTCGTGCCGTGGAGCCCCCAGGCACGCGATTTTCAGAGGGAGGAGAGGCCCTTCCACAGCATGTACGCGGCCAGGCCGTAAAGCACCAAGGCAAAGATGCGCTTGAGCTGCTTGACGGGCAACCGGTGTGCCAGTCGGGCTCCTACTGGTGCCATGAGCACGCTGCAGCTGGCGATGATGCCCAGTGCGGGCAGCCAGATAAAGCCGAAGGAGCCCGGTGGCAACTCCCCGGAGGCGCTCAGCCCGCTGTAGGCATAGCCGGCGGCATTGGCCGCGGCGATTGGAAAACCCAGTGCGGCCGAAGTGGCCACCGCGTTATGCATGGCCACATTGCACCAAGCCATGAGGGGCACGCTGATGAAACCTCCACCCGCACCTACCAGGCCTGAGAGCAGCCCGATCAGGCCGCCGGCGATCCACTGCCCGGCGCCCCCTGGCATTTGACGGCTGCCCTTGGGCTTGCGGTCGAGGAACATCTGGGTCGCAGAAAAGCCAACGAAGAGGCCGAAGAAGATGGCCAGGTAGTGGCCCTTGAGCAGGCTAAAGAGGCCGACGCTGCTGATCAGACTGCCCAGCAGGATGCCCGGCGTCAGTCCGCGCACCAGGTCCCAACGCACAGCGCCGCGCCTGTGATGGGCGCGCACGCTGGAAATCGAGCTAAAGACGATGGTGGTCATCGAGGTGGCGATGGCCATCTTGACGGCCAGGTCGGCCCCAGCACCGCGCGTGCTCATGATCAGGGTCAGGAAAGGCACCATCACCATGCCCCCTCCGATACCCAGCAAGCCTGCAAGAAAGCCGGACATTAAGCCCAGGCCCACCAGTTCGAGAATCAGGATCGGATCAAGCGCCATGGAGTGGGGGCGGCCGGTTGCGGCTGCATGCACGAGGGTGGGGGGGCACTGCCGCGGCGAGATGGCTGGGCATGGATACAGCCCCAAAGAAGGTGTCTGCGGGAACCACCGGGCCGGCATCCTGAACCAGGGGTTCAGGTGGGCGAGGGCAGGCTGGCGTTGGGTTCATCTGACGCGAGACGATCACGCTCACCAGCCGATGTACCAAGCCCGAGCTCAAAGAGCATTGGTTCAAGGAAATATAAAACCCGGTGCGAGCCGCAGACGGCCCCATTCTAGCCCCTCGCGACGGCCTTGGAGTCGGCCACCCGACCGATGGTTCCTCAGAGCAGCTGGCCGTCGTCACCGAGGGCCTTGTCAAGCCGTGCCATCAGTGCCGTCACTTGCTGCGAGTTGGGTTCGGTCGTGCCAACGCTTGGAGCGGGAGCGGAACCACGGTCGCTCAATTCGAAGGCCAGATTGAGCGCGGCCAACACCGCGATGCGGTCGCGGGCCTTGAGCTTTCCCGCATCGCGGATCTTGCACATGGCCGCGTCGACTTTGCTCAC
>VGHR01000199.1 GCA_016868205.1 Betaproteobacteria bacterium | reverse complement strand
AAACGACTCAAAGAGATCGAGCGAGAGAACAACCGCCTAAAGAAGCTAGTGGCTGAGCTTAGCCTTGAGAAGGCCATGCTTTTGAGTCCGGGCCATGAAGATGCGGCTGGTGAATTCCGGGCCGTTGTCGGTGCGCACGGCCAGCGGGTAGCCCCGAAAGCGCGCAGCCTGCTCCAGCACCCGGGTGACGTACTGGCCCGAGATGCCGAAGTCCACGGCAATGTCCACGCATTCGTGGCTGAAGTCATCAGCCACCGTCAGGTACTTCAGGCGTCGACCATTGGCCAGGCTGTCTGAGACGAAATCCATGCTCCAGACCTCATTGACCGTGCTGGCCAGTTGCAGCGGCACGCGTTCATTGACCGGACGTTTGCCTTTGCGGCGCCGGCGCACGGCCAAGTTGGCGTTGCGGTACAGCCGATACACCCGCTTGTGATTGACACCCGAGAACTCGGGGCGCAGCAGGTCATGGATACGCCTGTAGCCAAACCGGCGCCGCTCATGGGCGATCTCCACGATTCGAGCGCTCAGGGCCTGGGTCGCGGCATCGAGGGCTGGCGGGTGGCGATAGCAGTCACGGGACAGCCCCACAAGACGGCACGCTCGGCGCTCGGACAGGTGGTGTTCGTCCACCATCTGCCGGATCGCCTCGCGCTTGACCTGTGGGGCTAACGCTTTACCCCGAGAACGCTCTTGAGGGCGTGCATGTCCAGATGGGCTTCGGCCAGCAGCTTCTTGAGCTTGGCGTTCTCGGCCTCCAGCTCACGCAGCCGCTGAGCTTCCGAGGCCTCCATGCCGCCGAACTTGGCGCGCCACTTGTAGAACGTGGCATCGCTGAAGCCACCGCTGCGGCAGACCTCCTTGATCGGGATACCCGCTTCGGCCTGCCTGAGGAAGCCGATGATCTGCTCCTCGGTGAATCTGCTTTTCTTCATGCCCGTCATTCTCCTGGGTGACGGACTTCGCTAACTTCAGACTGGTAGGGCTGGCGAGGGGCAGGTCAGTAAAGTTTTATTCTTTTGGCGATTTGATACACGGTCATCGCCTGAACAAGTGCATCCAAAGGCGTCACCCAGCACGATCCAGAATGTCCCGCACACCCATGCGGGAGAAGGTACGACCCTGAGTGGCAATGACATCAAGCCTTGAGCCTCACCCGTCGGATGGGGCTTTTTGTTCTCTCGCGGCTGTGCCGGGATCGCTCTTTCGACGGTAGCGCAGTTTGGTCAACAGGATGATCATCGCCAGCGCCAGGGTGATGGCATTGGCGATGATCAGAGGCCATCGCCCCAGGCTGACACCGTAGATGAGCCACAGCGCCACACCCAGCGTAAAGCAGCTGTACATGCCCAGAGAAATGCCGCTGACATCGCGTGTGCGCAGAGTCAAAATGGCCTGGGGGACGAAGGAGACCGTGGTCAGGATGGCGGCGGCGTAGCCTATCAGTTCTTCAGCAGACATGCGGTTTTCCGGTCGGGTGGCTCCGGCCTGCTACGGCCTCGGCCGTGTCCCAGGGCCCCGGCGATTTTCTTCAAGGCCGGAGGTGTCCGAGGGCCCGGTTGTAGAGCGTCAGATCGACGAACCGCGAGGGCTCGGGCGCCTTGCCGCCCCATTGCCCCTCAATTTCTGCCCGCAAGGACAGCACATTGCGAAAGCCCGCCATGTCGAAGGCGCAGTCTTTGGCCAGGCCGCTGCCCCGGGTCATCAACTCGGTGTAGGTCATCTCGGCCACCTGGGGTGTCAGTTTGAGTTCGCGCATCAAAACCTGCAGCACCAAACTGCGCTCAGTCGGATTTTGGGCGGCTCGACAGCCTTTGATGTAGGCGGCCAGATAGCGTTCGAGCGCCGGCCCGTTTTGAGCGGCCCAGGGCCGCATCACGAATACGCCCTGAGCCTGGTAAGGCCCGAACAGGTCGATGGTACGGCCCAGGCTTTTGGCGCCCCGCTCCTTGGCCAGGAAGTTCCAGGGCGGGTTGAGCAGCGTGGCTGCCCCGTCTGGCGTATCCAGCCCTTTGGTTCGTGCCTCTGATCCGCCGAGCGGAAAGATTTTGTAGTCCTGGCCCTCTTTCAGGCCTGCGTCTTTCAGGATCTTGCGACCGATCAGCGCATAAGCAGTGTTGGGGGCATCGACCACATAGGTGCGGCCGCGTAGATCGGTGACCTTGTTGATCTCGGGTCGGACCAGTACCTCGTTCATGCCCCCATCACCGCCAGCGACGATCACCGCATCGGCCTTGGCCACCTCGATCATGGCCACGGTGTTGTCCACGGCGGCGTGGGCAATCTCAAATCGACCGGCGGCCAGTCCTGCGCGTTGCTCGGTTGAATTGGGTGTGAAGAACACTTGCAGCGTGATCCCGCGGCGGCTGAAGTAGCCTTTTTCCTGGGCCATGTAAATGGGCAAGTTGCTGGCACCGCGAAACACATTGATGCGCAGGGTCACCGGATCGTTGGGCGGCGGTGGGGTTTGCGGCACGCTGGTACATCCGGCCAGTACAAGGGCGAGAAGGAGTGGCAGGGTTTTTTTCATGGTTCTTCCTGGAGGGTTGGGGCCGGCAGGCTCCAAGCCTCCGGGTGCCCCGGAGGATGCGATGAAACGATCGTTTGTGTACTTAGGGATTGCCCTGTACCCCCCCGACTCGGTCGGTCGCATCATCGGCCTCGCTCATGCCCGCTTATTTTCATGACTGACAGTGCCCCCCAACGCTCATCGGGCGCGCACCATTTTCTGCAGGGCCTGACCGACCTGGGTATCGACTATGTCTTTGCCAATCTGGGTACCGACCATGTCAGCCTGATCGAAGAACTGGCG
>VGHR01000198.1 GCA_016868205.1 Betaproteobacteria bacterium | reverse complement strand
TTTGACGATGCGCAGCGCCAAGCGACCAAGGACGCCGCCCAGCTGGCCGGGCTGCATGTTTTACGCCTGATCAATGAGCCTACCGCTGCTGCTATTGCCTATGGCCTGGACCATGGCAGCGAGGGCCTGTTTGCCGTCTACGATTTGGGAGGCGGAACCTTCGACATCTCGATTTTGCGTATGACGCACGGTGTGTTTGAGGTCGTGGCCACCGGCGGTGACGCGGCCTTGGGCGGCGACGACTACGACCGTATGTTGGCCCAGGCCCTGGCGCGTCAGCTGGGATGCGCCGATGCCGACCCCCGACTGCAGGCCACGCTGCTGCACCATGCCCGTCAAGCCAAGCATGCGCTGACCGATGCAAGCCAGGCAGAGGTGGCCTTCCAGTGGGACGGCAAGACCTACCGCTCCAGCGTCTCACGCGCTCTTTTTGAGGAACTGACCTCAGCTTTGACCGCACGAACCATGTCCGAAGTACGGCGTGTCCTGCGCGATGCACGGCTGCAAGCCGCCGAAGTGGAGGGCGTTGTCATGGTCGGAGGCTCGACCCGTATGCCGATAATTCGGCGTGCTGTTGCCGAGTTTTTCTCGAAAGAGCCACTCACTGATCTCAACCCCGACGAAGTGGTGGCCTTGGGGGCAGCGATCTCGGCGCACCAGTTGGTCGGCAATCGTGGCGCCGAAGACCTGCTTCTCCTCGATGTCATTCCCCTGTCGCTGGGCTTGGAAACCATGGGCGGCCTGGTCGAACGCATCGTGCCGCGCAATCAAACCATCCCGACGGCGATGGCCCAGGATTTCACCACCTACCAAGACGGACAAACCGCCCTGGCCTTGCATGTCGTCCAGGGCGAGCGCGATCTGGTGGCCGATTGCCGCAGCCTGGCCCGCTTTGAACTGCGCGGCATCCCCCCCATGGCCGCCGGCGTAGCCCGCATCCGCGTCACTTTCACGGTCGATGCCGATGGGCTGTTGACCGTCGGTGCACGAGAGCAAGTCAGCGGTGTGGAGGCGAACATCGATGTCAAACCCTCGTACGGCCTGTCGGACGAAGAAGTCGCACGCATGCTCAAAGAAAGTTTTGCCACCGCCCAGCAGGACACGCAAGCGCGGGCGCTAGCCGAGGCCCAGGTCGATGCGGACCGGCTGCTGCTGGCCACAGACTCTGCGCTCGCCCTGGATGCGCAGCTGCTCAATGACTCGGAGCAACAAGACATCAGGGCGCACATGGCTGCCTTGCGGCTGGCCCGCACAGGTGGCGATGTCCCTGCGATTGAGGCAGCCAGCCGAACCTTGGCGCAAGGCACTGAAGACTTCGCAGCCCGACGCATGAACAAGGGCATCGCCCAGGCCCTGACCGGCCGCAAGATCGAAACTCTCTGAAACTGTCTATGCCCATCATCAAGGTTCTACCGCATCCGGAGTACTGCCCCAACGGTGCGCAGATCAGCACCCTCAGCGGCACCTCAATCTGCGAGGCTCTGCTGGACCACGACATCCCCATCGAGCACGCCTGCGACATGAGTTGCGCCTGCACCACCTGCCATGTGGTGGTGCGTCAGGGCTATGCCTCGCTCAACCCTCTGGACGAAAACGAAGAAGACATGCTCGATCGCGCCTGGGGTCTTGAGCCGCAATCGCGCCTGAGTTGTCAGGCCATCGTGGGACAGCAGGACCTGACTGTTGAAATCCCGCGCTACTCCATCAACCACGCCAAAGAAAATCACTGAGCCAAGCTCGAGCGCTTTGACGATAATGCGCCCATGCGCCAGATCGTCCTTGACACTGAAACCACAGGCCTTTCGGCCGAGACCGGGGATCGCATCATCGAGATTGCATGCGTCGAGCTAATCGATCGCAAGCTTACCGGACAGCACTTCCATAGACACCTCAATCCCGAGCGCGACAGCCATGAAGACGCGCTCAAGGTTCACGGCTTGACCAGCGAATTTCTTAAGGATAAGCCCAAGTTTGCGGCCATCGTTGACGACCTCATCGACTACCTGCGGGGAGCCGAGCTAATCATCCACAACGCACCGTTTGATGTGGGTTTCCTGAACAAAGAGCTTGAGCTTGCGGGTCGGCCCGTACTCCAAAGCTTCGCTGGCCATGTGATCGACAGCCTGGTCCTGGCCAAGCAGATGTTTCCCGGCAAGCGTAATTCGCTCGATGCCCTGTGCGATCGACTTGAGGTCGACAACTCAAGTCGCACTTTGCACGGTGCGCTGCTCGATGCGCAGTTACTTGCCGATGTCTACATCCGACTCACGCGCGGTCAAAACTCTTTGGCAATGGACCTAGATGACACGCCTGCCGATCAGTCGTGGGCCCAGGGTACCGATTTAAGTCAACTAGAGCTGACCGTAGTCCAGGCCAGCGAATCTGAATTGGCAGCCCACGAGTCTGTACTGCTGGATCTGGACAAAGCCAGCAAAGGCAAAACCCTCTGGCGTACTGCCTAGCTGACGCGGCCGAGCGATGCGATGCGCAAGCTATAATCGTTGTCTTTGGGCGATTAGCTCAGCGGTAGAGCACTGCATTCACACTGCAGGGGTCACATGTTCGATCCATGTATCGCCCACCAAAATTTCTCCAACAAGATCAAGCACTTAAAGGCGACTTTAGGTGCTTTTGTTTAAGTTTTGAGTAGTATGCCGGTCCCATACTACTTCTATTAGATTTTCCAAGCTGTTTTCATAGATTTTCTGTGAGAGGCCGCTGGAAGGTTCTGTCTCGGTGACATGGGGGTGCAGCAGCACTGCCCAGCGCACACCGCCCACCCGCGCAGCAGCCCAGCGCAGAGGCTGGCGGCAAAA
>VGHR01000197.1 GCA_016868205.1 Betaproteobacteria bacterium | reverse complement strand
CGTCTTCTTGTCTCATGACGACCCCTGCGACCTTAAAAACCTGGGTGCATACGCTGCGCCACGAAGCCCAGGACATCATCAGCGTGGACCTGCGGCCTGTCACGGGCACCGCCCTGCCGGCCTTCACACCCGGCGCCCATATTGACCTGCATCTGCCCGGCGGTCTGGTGCGAAGCTATTCACTTTGCAATGAGGCAGGCGCCACCGACCGCTATGTGGTGGGCGTACTGCGCGACCGGGCCAGCCGCGGTGGTTCACGCGCGGTGCATGAGCAGCTGCGCATCGGCCAGAGCCTGACCATCAGCGCGCCGCGCAATCACTTTCCGCTCGATGAATCGGCAGCGCACAGCGTCCTGGTGGCGGGAGGTATTGGCATCACGCCCCTGCTGTGCATGGCCCGCCGCCTGAGCCAGCTCGGCCGCTCTTACGAGGTGCTGTACTTTGCGCGCAGCCGCGGCGCCGCCGCCTTTACGCAAGTCCTTCAAAGTCTGGGCGCCCGCGTGCACTGGCACTTTGACGACGAGGCCGGTGGAGCGCCCAATCTGAAGGCCCTGCTGGCCCAGCGCAAGGCCGAGGGCACACACTTTTATGCCTGTGGTCCGACCCCTATGCTCGATGCCTTCGAAACCAGCTGCGCCGAACTCGGGCTGGCCCACGCCCATCTGGAGCGTTTTAGCGCCAAACCGGTGGCCGCCGCCGATGATGCGCAAACCCACTACCGGGTCGAGCTGCGCAAAAGCGGCCTGGAGTTTGAAGTTCAGGCGGGACAGACCCTGCATGAAAAATTGCTCGAGCTCAAGGTCGATGTCTCGTGGAGCTGCGAGGAAGGCATTTGCGGATCCTGCGAAACCCGCGTCCTCGAAGGTCAGGTCGATCACCGCGATATGGTGCTCACCCCTGCCGAGCAAGCGGCAAACAAAGCCATGATGGTTTGCGTCTCGGGCTGCAAGAGCGAGCGCCTGGTGCTGGACCTCTGAGCGCGGGTTAGATCGCGCCCTCGCGGCGATTCCCCGGCATTTGTGGGAGCCGCGCCCTCGCGGCGATGCGATCGCGCCGGGGGCGGCGCTCCTACCGCCCCCTCACAGGCCCTGTTTGAATCTGTAGGAGCCGCGCCCTCGCAGCGATTCCCCGGCATTCGTGGGAGCCGCGCCCTCGCGGCGATTCGGCTGGTCATCAGACTGGCGCGATTGGGCTGGCAAATGGGCGTGGCGGCATGGGCTTGCTCAAAACGCAGCGCCCGCGCAGCCAGTGCGTCGGCCGGCTCAGTCGCGCAGCGGGTTCATCAGTCGGCCTTGATGTTGAGCTCTCGCGCCAGCTGTCCATAGCGCTGCGTATCGGCCTTCATGAAATCAGCCAGCACCTGCGGCGCACCACCCAGCGGCTCGACACCCGCGCCAACCAGACGCTCGCGCACATCGGGCAACTTGATCACCGCATTGATCTCTTGATTGAGGCGCTGTATCGCCGCAGCGGGCGTGCCCACCGGGGCGAACACCCCGTACCAGGCATTGACCTCGACCTGAGCCACCCCTTGCTCGGTGGCTGTGGGCACATCGGGCAGGAGGCTCGATCGGCTCCTCTCGGTCAGGGCCAGCGGAACGAGCTTGCCCGACTTGATGTGCTGCAAGGCTCCGCTAACCCCGGTGTAGAGCAGTTTGACCTCGCCGGCCAGCGCGGCTGTCAGCGAAGGGGCCACGCCCCGATAGGGCACATGCATCAGATCGAGCCCAGTCGAACGCTTGAACATTTCACCGGCAAAGTGCATGGGTGATCCGTTGCCCGGGCTTCCATAGGCCAGCCCCGGCTGCTTGCGCGCCTGCTCCAGCAAACCCTTGAGATTGTTCACGCCTAACTGAGGGCTGGCCACCAACACCAGCGGCGTGGTGGCTGGTGCAATCACCGGCATGAGATCGCGATTGACATCGATGCCGCCGCCCGCACCGGGGGGCAACACATGCGGCGAAATAGCCATGGTGTTGGGTGTCAGCAGCAGGGTATGACCGTCCGGCGCCGCCTTGGCTACAAAACTGGCGCCAAGCAGCGCGCCGGCGCCGGGCCGGTTTTCCACCACCACTGGCTGGCCCAAGCGCGGCGCCAGCTTCTCGGCAATCACTCGAGCCACCACATCGGGCCCACCGCCGGGCGGGAAGGGCACCACCAAAGTGACTTGCTTGCTGGGAAAAGCTTGAGCACAGACCATCAGCGGCGCAGCCAGAACCGCCCATAGACTCAAGCGATGAACAGCCGAAACTTTGAACTTCATGGTGTCTCCTTTGAAAAGTGCGAGAAAAACGAGAGGGCCCAGTTCATAAAGCTACGCGCCAGGCATCGTAGCCATAGACTCCATCGGCATTGCCCTGGGTCTTCATCCACTGATTGCCGCGCGAGCCGATCTGTATCTGGGCAGTGCGCTCGCGCCGCGCGTCTTCATAGCGCCGCAAGGCCGCCGTGATGTCGCTTGGACTTTGGGCCAAGGCGCGAGAGAGCACCACCGCATCTTCAATCGCCATGCCGGCACCCTGGGCCATGAAGGGCAGCATCGGATGGCAGGCGTCACCCATCAAGGTGACGCGGCCGACCGACCACTGCGGCAGTGGATCGCGTTCATAGAGGGCGCTCTTGAGGACCGAATCGCAAGCAGCCAGCAAGGCCCTAGCGTCGGGATGGTAGTCGCGATACACATGACGCAGCTCGGCTACATCGCCGGGGCAGGTCCAGGATTCCTCGGTCCAGTCGCACTGCCCGGTGGTGGCAAAGACAAAAGTCTCACGCCCCAGGCTCAAGGGAAAGGTCACGATCTGGCTCTGGGGATTGGGGCCCCACCACTTGGTGAAGGCCTCGATCTCGGGCAC
>VGHR01000196.1 GCA_016868205.1 Betaproteobacteria bacterium | reverse complement strand
TGGCGGCGACAGCGCCGGCGGCAATCTGGCCGCAGTGGCTTGCCTGAGCCTGCGCGGCCTGGCCCACGCACCCGTGTTTCAGTTGCTGGTCTATCCGGCGACCTCGGTGCAGACGGATACGCCGAGCTACCAGACCAACGGCGAAGGCTATGGCCTGACGCGGGCCGGCATGGCCGCCTACTTTGCCGCTTATCTGGGCGGGATGGATCCCGGGGACGACTGGCGCGCCAGCCCGAGCAAGGCAGCCAGCCTGGCGGGCCTGCCACCCGCCCTGGTGCTGACGGCCGGCTTTGACCCCCTGCGCGATGACGGGCGTCTGTATGCCGATGCGCTCTCGCATGCGGGTGTGCCCACTCAGTACCTGTGCTTTGAGCGCCAGATTCACGGCTTTCTGGGTCTGGGGCAGATCATCAGCGAGACCCGCACCGCACTCGATGTGAGCGGCGCGGCCCTGCGCCGCGCGCTGCGCTGACCCCGGAGCTGCCGCGCAGACGATCGGATTCAGGCCGTCGCGCCTGTAATCACGCCGCGACGGATCTGGTCGCGCTCCATGCTCTCGAACAGAGCCTTGAAGTTGCCTTCACCAAAACCTTTATCGGCCTTGCGCTGGATGAATTCAAAAAACACCGGTCCGAGCAAGGACTGGCTAAAGATCTGCAAGAGGATCCGCTTGTCACCCTGGGCCGTCGAGCCGTCCATCAAGATGCCGCGCGCCTGCAATTGCGCCACCGGCTCACCGTGACCGGGCAAGCGCTCCTCGAGCATCTCGTAGTAGATGTGGTTGGGCGCAGTCATCAGGGGCACCCCGGCGAGTTGCAATGCATCGACACTGGCGAGGAGATCTTCGCTGGACAGGGCAATGTGCTGTATGCCCTCGCCGTTGAACTTCATCAGGAACTCCTCAATCTGCCCCCCCTGCCCCCCCGCCTCCTCGTTGAGCGGTATGCGGATGAGACCATCGGGCGCCGTCATGGCCCGGCTGGTCAGGCCAGTGTGTTGTCCTTGAATATCGAAGTAGCGGATCTCGCGAAAATTGAAAATGCGCTCGTAGAAACCGCCCCAGAAAGCCATGCGGCCCTTGTAGACATTGTGAGTGAGGTGATCGATGGACTTCAGGCCGTGCCCCAGCGGATGGCGGTTGACGCCAGGTGGCCATTCGAAGTCGATGTCGTAAATGCTCTTGCCCTCCTCAAACCGGTCAATCAAGTACAGGGGCGTGCCACCAATGCCTTTGATGGCCGGCAAGCGCAACTCCATCGGGCCGGTCGGCACCTCAAGGGGTTGGGCCCCCAACTCCAAGGCGCGCGCGTACGCCTTATGGGCATCGCGCACCCGAAACGCCATCGCGCAGGGCCCCGGCCCATGCTCGGCGGCAAAAAAGCCAGCCAGGCTGCGCGGCTCACGGTTGACGATGAAATTGATATCGCCCTGTCGGTACAGCGAAACATCCTTGGAACGGTGACGCGCCACCTCCGAAAAGCCCAGCTTGACGAACAAGGCCTCGATCACGCCCGACTGCGGAGAGGCAAATTCGACGAACTCGAAACCACACAATCCCATCGGATTGTCAAAAAGATCAGGCATACATGACTCCTGTAAAAAAACCAAAACCTAGAAAAAAGATCAAGGTTTTGAGACAGGAGGCGCACCTGAGCGGCCGCGCGTGCTGCGAGCCAGGTGCATGCCGATGATCAGAAATTGGATGCTCATGGAAGTTCGACTACAGCCGCCAGTGTGCCTCGATTAAAGGCACAGGTCCAGCGCTTTATGCGGGACCGCCACTTGTGAGAGCGCCGCCTCGGCGCGATCGATTCAAGACTGCTCAGCGCATCACCACCAGCACAATGCCGGCCAGGGCCAAGGTGCTACCGCCCAGCAGCTTAAAGGTCCAGGGCTCGCTGTCAGCCAACATCAAGCGACTGAGCGGAAACACCAGCAGCGGCGTGCACATTCCGATCAGGACCGCGATGCTGATCGGGATGTAGCGCATGGAGGCAATACTGAAAATCTGGCCGCCGATATTGCCCAGACCCACCACAGCGAACATCAGCAGGCCGCGCCGCGATGCGCGCATCAACTGCGCCAGCAAATCACCCTTGCCGGGCGTGATCGCCACATGCAGGATCAATCCGGCCACCGCCCCCACCAGGGCACCGATGACCGGCTCGGGCCACTCGCGCACCGCATAGCCGCGCATCAGATTGCCGCTGGCGTAGGCCGCCGAGCTGCCAAAACCAAGGATCAGCAGCGAGTTCGCCAAAGACCCCCCCCCGCCGGACGAGCCGAGCCGGAGAGCGCCGCGCTTGTGGCCGACGATCAGCAAGCCCGTGACCGACAGGGCCATACCGACCAAAGCAGGCAGACTCAGGCGCTCATCAAACAACAGCCACGCCAGCGCAGCAGTGAAGACCGGAATACCGATCTGAAAGACGCTGGTGCGCTCCGGACCAAAGCGCGAAACCGCTTCGTAGAACAGCCATCGCCCCATGAAGGTGGCACACACTCCCGCCGCCACGAACGCCCAAAAAGCCTGGGCGTGCCAGCCAATCGGGTGCGGCTGCCACACTTGATCCGCCACAACGATCAGGCTGGCCACCAGCACATTGACGGCGGTCGACACAACAAAGCCCAGGGTCATCGACAAATGTGGCGAGGCCAGCCGTGTGACCATGATCGACAGGGTGAAGCTGCTCAGGCTACAGACCGCCAGCAGATAGCCAATCAGCTCGTCGCTCATCGCGGCCGGTCAGCGCGGATCAGAAGATCAGGTTGACGCTGGACTTCGATGCGATCAACTCACGGCTGACGCAGGGGGCCAATTCAACCACCTTCAGGCCTTGTGGGGTGACATCCATCACGCCGAGGTCGGTGATGATGCGATCGACCACACCCACCCCGGTCAGGGGCAAGG
>VGHR01000195.1 GCA_016868205.1 Betaproteobacteria bacterium | reverse complement strand
TAGGGCGGCGTGATCAAGCCGATCATGCAGTTGACCACAATCACCACACCAAAGTACACGAGATCAATGCCCAGGGCCTTGCAGGTCGAGAGGAACAAGGGCACGATCACCAGAATGATGGTGCTGGCATCGAGCAGACAGCCCAAGGCCAGAAGCAGCAAATTGCAGGCGATCATGAAGCCCATGGGACTCACATTCATGCCCTGCAGCCATTGCGCCAGAAGATTGGGGATGCCCTCGGAGGCCACGATGTAGTTCAGGATCAGCGCGCCTCCGATCACCAGCCCGACCGATGCGGAGGAGCGTACGCTCTCCATCATGACGGAGCGCAAATCGCCCCATTTGAGCGCGCGATATAAAACGGCCGCCACGAACAGCGCATACGCAGCAGCCACGGCGGCGGCCTCGGTCGGCGTGGTCGCGCCGCCGTATATGCCGAACAGCAAAATCACCGGCAGCAGGAGCGCAGGAAAGGCCCGCACAGTGGCCCGCGGCAGTTCGGACAGAGGGGGCGCCTCGTCGCCTGCAAAGCCGCGCCGGTGGCAAATGAGCGCATTCATGATCATCAGCACCAGCCCCATGAGCAGGCCGGGCAGTACGCCGCCCAAAAACAGATACCCAATCGATGTATCTGAGACTAAAGCGTACAGCACCATCGGGATCGAGGGCGGAATGATCGGGCCGATAGTGGCCGACGCGGCCGTAATGGCGGCGGCATAACCGGCCGTGTAATGACCGCTTTTGACCATCATGTTGATGATCACCTTGCCGATGCCCGCCGCATCAGCGACAGCCGAGCCCGACATGCCGGAGAAGATCAAGCTGGCGACTATGTTCACATGCCCGAGCCCGCCCTTGAGGCGGCCCACCAGCACCACGCAAAACTGCAGCAGGCGCTCGCTGATGCTGCCCGCGTTCATGATGTTGGCTGCCACGATAAACAGCGGAACGGCCAGCAGCACAAAGCTGTCGTACAAGCCGTAGATGATTTGCTCGCCCGCAAGGCCCAAGTCCTGCCGGGTGGCCAGCAAATACACCACGGAGGCGCAGATGATGGAGTGCGCGATCGGCGCGCCCAGCGCGGCCAGCAGGAACATGGTGCCGACGCACAACATGAAAGCGGTACTCATGACGCCACGCCTTCTTCATTCAAAGCGTCTTCGCTTCGAATGATCTTCCAGAGCCGCCAGCCGTAGGCTGCAATCGTGGCCGCCATGAACACCAGATAGATGCTGAAAATGTAGAAGAGCGGGATGCGAAGCGAAGCGCTTTTCTTGATTTTGAGAAAACTCACAAAGTCCCAGGTCCCGGGCAACGCAGCCACCATGCAGGCGATGATGGCCGCCGCGCTCAAGCCGGCCATCGCGCGCCGCGCCCGCTTGCCCATCACCAGGTAGAGCATGTCAAAGCGAATGTGGTCAGTATCGCGCAGGCAAAAGGCCGAGGCCCAAAACACGGTCCACAGCCAAAGTGTCAGACAGACCTCGAGGGTCCACTCGAAAGGCGAATTGAACACATAGCGCGCGGTGATTTGCAGGATGAAGGCCAGAAACATGGCGGCCAGCAAGCCGGCCGCCACATCATCGGCCCGCGCCTGCCACCAGTTTCTGCTCGGCATACCCGGGGAGCCTCTTGCCAAAAATTACAGCGCGTTGATGCGCTCGAGCGCGCCGCGCTCCCAGTTTTTGGCCAGATCGGACTTGAGGTAAGCCTCCTGCACCTGCTTGCGGAAGGCATCGAGGTTGGGCGTGTAGACCCTCAGACCTTTTTCCTTGAGGAAGGCCTCCAGCTCACCCTCCAGGGCCAGCTGGCGCTGGCGGGCCGATTGGGCGGCGTCATCGGCCGCCTTTTGGACGGTCGCCTGCTGCTGGGGCGTCATCCGGTCCCAAAGGGTTTTACTAATGGTCAGGTAATTCAAGTCCACCAGATGGCTGGTTAGCACCACCTGCTTGGTCACCTCAAAGAATTTGGCATCGCGCACGGTGGGTAGCGGATTGTCCTGGCCATCGATCGCGCCGGTTTGCAAGCCGGTGTAGACCTCGGTAAAGGCCATCGGCACCGGGTTGGCCCCCAGAGCGCGGCCCAGGAACAGCCAGGCCTCGGAGCCGGGCATGCGCAACTTCACGCCCGCCAGGTCGGCCGGCGTATTGATTTGCTTGTCGGTGCGCAGGTTGATCTGGCGGCGGCCCAGATACATGACCGACAGCAGCTTGACCTTGAGACGGTCCTCGACCCTCTTCTTGTACGGCTGGAAAAAATCGGAATTGAAGACACGCACCTGGTGCGCCGCATCGCGGTGCACATAGCCGGCGGAGAACACGCTGAACTCCGGAAAGAATTCGGCCAGCTCCTGCGCCGAGGCGATCGACATTTCCAGGTTGCCCCGCGAGATCGCTTCGAGCTCGGTGCCCTGCTTGAACAGCGAGGCATTCCAGTGCGGCTCAAAATCGGCGAAGGCCGACACCGCGGGCGCAAAAATCGAGGTCATCGCGACCGCGCGCTGGTCGGTCGGTGAGGCAGGTGAGGAAAGACGCAACCTCACCTTCCCCTGAGACAAAGCGCTGCCTGTCGCCAGGGCCAGCGATGCGGCGGCCGCCGAAGTGATGAGGCTGCGGCGTGATGTAAGCTGTTGCATGATGAGACTCCCGATAGGTTTACGAACAAACAATCCAAGCGATCACAAATGCTAGCAGGGGCGCCCTGTTTTTCTTGTACAGGGGATCCCTCGGTGTGGCGTCTGTGGCCATAGGGCTGAGCAAGCTTTGGCGGCCACTAGTCCTGATCCTGGTCAATACCAAAAGCATCGATCGACGCAGAAAAGCGGGCATGGGTTTGGGCATCGAACGGCATCAGGGGCGGTCGCACCCGCAGCCAGGCCGGGTCACGATGCAAGGCGGCCATGATGCTCTTGAGGGCTGGCATGA
>VGHR01000194.1 GCA_016868205.1 Betaproteobacteria bacterium | reverse complement strand
GGCGGTGCAACGCCCATGTCTTGCTGGCCGGCAGCCCGCTGTGCTGCTGACCGCCGGCATCAAGCCAGGCGAGCTGGTCCGGCTCAAGAAAACCCAGACAGGCATCGGTGGGTGTGATCAAGAAGCCTCCACCGGCCGAGGGTGGTATCCGTGCGCTGATGTTGCCTGCGGTGGCATGCACATAGCCACGCTCAAACAGCGAGCGGCCGATACGGCAGATCTCCTGCCGCAGGGCTTGAAGGGTAAAGGGCTGAGCGCCTTGCATAAACTGTCCTTCAGCCAACCTGGGCCAGCGCTTTGGCAAAGAAATCGACACTGCCAAAATTGCCCGACTTGAGGGCCAGAAGCAAGGGCTCGGCGGCTGCATCCGATGCCGGCTGGACCTGGGCCAAGGTCCAGGGCACGCCCGGGTCGATGGGCGCGCCAATACGCAACTGCGCCACCGACAAAGCCTGCACCACGGCGCCAGAGGTCTCGCCGCCGGCCACCACCAGGCGACGCACACCCGCCTGCACCAAGCCCTGCGCCACGCGGGCCAGACAGGCCTCCACCCACGCGCCGGCACGCGCAGCACCGAGCTCGGCCTGGATGGCGCGCACCTCCTCGGCAGATGCGGTGGCATACACCAGTACCGCCGTATCTCGATGTTCACGGGCCCACTGCAGCGCTTGAGTCGCCACCTCTTCGCCCCGGGCCAGGGCGCGGGCATCGACACGAAAGGCCGGCAAGCCCTGGGCCAGCCAGCGCGCCACCTGTTCCTGGGTGGCCTTGGAGCACGAGCCGCAAATCACCGCCTCTTCTCCGCCCACGCGCGGCAGCTGTGCAGCCCGTGCGTCGGGTTTCATCAAGCCCATGGCCTCGTAGACCGCCGGCAGGCCCAAGGCCACGCCCGAGCCCGCGGTAATCAGGGGCAGTTGCGAGCAGGCAGCGGCCAGATTACGCAGGGCCTGGTTGTCGATGGCATCGACCACCGCGATTCGCACACCCTGCGCACGCTGGGCCTCCAGGGCATGGCGCAAAGGCTCGACGCCCTGCTGCACCACCTCGTAGGAGACCAGGCCCACGCGGCCCTGGCACTGAGGCTGCAACACGCGCACCAGGTTGGCATCGGTCATCGGCGTGAGCGGATGATCGCGCATGCCCGAATCGCTAAGCAATTGGTTGCCCACGAACAGATGCCCGCGAAACACGGTGCGGCCGTTTTCAGGGAAGGCGGGGCAAGCGACGGTGAAGTCACTGCCCAGCGCCTCCAGCAAGGCTTCGGCCACCGGACCGATATTGCCCTGGGCAGTCGAATCGAAGGTCGAGCAGTACTTGAAGTAAAACTGGCGCGCGCCGCAGGCCTGCAGCCAGCGCAAGGCCGCTAGGCTGTCGCGCACCGCATCGGCCGGCGCGATGGTGCGCGACTTCAGCGCAACGACCACGGCGTCGGCCTGCGCCGGCGCGTCCCCCTCGGGCACACCGATGACCTGCACCGTGCGCAGTCCCGCACGCACCAGCATGCTGGCCACATCGGTGGCGCCGGTGAAGTCGTCGGCAATAACGCCGAGGATCATGAGCTCTCTCCGCCCGGCAAATCCAGATCGGCCAGGGCGGCGTAGTACTTCACGACGGCTGCATCGTCCTCGGCCCCGTGGCCCATCGCGGCGGTGGCCAGATACAGCTGGTGAGCCGAGGCGGCCAAGGGCAAGGGGAAAGACATCTTGCGCGCCGCATCGAGCACGATGCCCAGATCCTTGACGAAGATATTCACTGCAGACAAGGGCGTGTAGTCGCCCTCCAGGATATGCGGCACGCGGTTCTGAAACATCCAGCTCATGCCGGCGGAATTGCAGATCACTTCGTAGAGTTGGCGCGGATCGGCCCCGGCGCGCAAACCCAGGGCCATGGCTTCACAGGCAGCGGCAATATGCACCCCAGCCAGGTGCTGATTGACCATCTTCACCGTCGATCCCAGGCCGGCTTGGTCGCCCAAGCGATAGACCTTGCCAGTGAAAGTGGCCAGCAGATCGCCCGCCGCCGCAAAAGCCTCCGGACGCCCGCTGGCCATCATCGTCATCTGGCCCTCGGCAGCCTTCTTGGCTCCGCCCGAGACGGGGCCGTCGATCAGGTGCACACCGCGATCGGCCAGACGCTCCTGCCAGCGCGGAGGCAAGGTCGGATCGACCGTGGCCGAAGCCACCACCACGCTGCCGGCGCGCATGCGCGCACCCAAGCCCTGCTCGCCAAACAACACCTCTTCCGTCTGGTCGGCGTTGACCACCAGCACCAAAGCCAGGTCACAGGGGGGAAGCTCGCCCACCGAGGCCACCGCTTGCCCTCCCGCCTTGACCAAGGCCTGCCGGGCTTCGGGCCGCAGGTCACAGCCCCAAACCGGTACGCCCCTGCGCAGGGCCGAGAGCGCGGCGCCCAGACCCATCGAGCCCAGGCCAACGACGGCAAGTGTTTTAGAAGGGAGGAGCATAGGCCATCTTGAAGGAACCCAAGGCCGCCCACACACTGCGTCTCAGTGCGTCAAGCGATCGCTTGAGAGCCGTCATGTTAAGCCTGCATCTGGGGCGGACTGATTGGTGTTTTCCTGAGCGCGCGTTTATTGAGACCTGGCAACACTTGCATGAATGCTACCTGCGCGAGGCCGCAAAAGCAGCGGCAGCGATCCGGACCATGCTCGGGTGCAAGGTGCCCAACTTGGGGTTCTGCCCATGCGGCGCATGGGGTGGTACGGAAAAATAGTCGTCGTTGTGCGGAAGCTCGAGCACCTTGCTCAAATCAAACTTGGTGTCGTAGCTCAGACCTGCACTGGCGTAAGCGGCGGGATGTTCGCTCTTGGTGATGCGGAATTCACCGCTGTAGAGCCGATCCGTTTTTTGACTCGTTCCGTAGGCCAGGGGGCTGAAGCCGCTCTGGCATCGGTGCTGGCCAAGGCGCGCCCAATTCACCCGTGCACTGGTACCAGGCCGT
>VGHR01000193.1 GCA_016868205.1 Betaproteobacteria bacterium | reverse complement strand
GCACCGCGATATCGGCCTCGCGTCGCAGGAGGTTGCTCACCGCATTGCTGGCTACCAGTTCCACCTGCACATCGGGCAGTGACAGGCGCATTTGTGCAAGCAGGGGCGGGAGCACATAGCACGACACGGGCTGGCTCGCCGTGATGCGCACTGTCCCTGATACAGAGTGATCAGCGCCCATGACGCTGCGGGCGAGTGCATCAGCCCCGAGTTGCATGGCACGCGCAGATTCGGCCAGTCGAAGTGCCGACTCGGTGGGCAGTAATCCCCGACCGGTCCGTTCGAACAGCACCAAGCCCAACTGAGATTCCAGTTCCGTCACATGCCGGCCGATGGTGGGCTGGCTCGATTTCAGCTGCCGTGCAGCGGCCAGCAGGCTACCCTGTTCCAACACGGCCAGAAATGTGCGAACAAGGGACCAGTCAAACAAGCTATTCATGAATGAAACTCAGAGATGCAAAGATCTACAATTGTGCACAGGATGAGGACTCTAGACAATAGCTCTAAACAAAAACTCTAAAGACCTTCATCGGAGTCCCCATGACAGCCCATGACCCCTCCACGGACAGCCACACGTCCCGCCCAATGTGGCTGGTCGCCGGTCTGGTCCTGCTCCTGCAGGGCTTCAGTCTCTTTGCGCCGATGGCCGTGTTGGGCGGCGCTATCCATTGGCCCGACAGCCTCGACTATGCACCCGCGAAGATGCTGCCGCTGCTGCGCGAGCAGCTTGACGCCGTGCGGCTGGGCTACGGGCTGTACCTGGGCTATTCGCTGCTATTTCTGGTGACCGGTGTCCTGACGGTTCGGCTGGCCGCGCGGCCTGGTGCGCTGGGTGCACTGGCCCTCATCGCCATCGGCGCGGCGGCGGCCTCGGCGCTGGCCCGGGCCATCGGCATCCTGCGCTGGCTGACCGGCAGCGTGAGCCTGGCCGAGGCGCATGCCGCCCCTGGCCTGTCGGTGGAAAGCCGTGCTGCGATTGAGCACATGCAGTCCGCCGTAAATGCCTGGGGCGGGGCGATTGGCGAGATGCTGGGCGTGGCGGCCTTTGCCGCGATCTGGGCCATTGCCACCAGCCTGGTGATCCTGCGCGAACGGCAATTGCCGGCCTGGGCAGGTCTGAGCGGGCTGGTCGTTGGCCTGCTGGTCGCCATGCCGGCGCTTGAGCTCTTTGGCATCACGCCGCCGATTTCGATCGTGTTGTCCACGACGGCGATCCAGCTCTGGTTCATGGCGCTGGGACTGCTATTCCTCTGGCGCGCCCTTCGGCGGTCCGCATGAGGTTGCCGGCTGTGATGCTCAGGCGTCTGGAGATCGGAGCCTTCGGTGGCCCCGAGCAGATCCGGCTGGTAGAAGAGGCCAGACTGCCGCAACCGGGTGAAGGTGAGGTGCGGATCCGGGTCGAGGCATCGAGCCTGGTCTTCACCGACATGCTGATCCGCCGCAACCTGTACCCCGTGCTGAAGCTGCGCCTGCCGCTCACGCCAGGGTACGACTTTGTGGGCCGCATCGAGGCCTTGGGTTCGGGCGTGAGCCGATGGCGAGTCGGCGACCGCGTCGCCGACCTGACCCAGATCGGCGGCAACGCGACCCATCTGGTGCGTACCGCCGCCTCCCTCGTGGCGGTGCCACAAGGGGTGAACGCGATCCAGGCCGAGCCGCTGATCCTGAGTTACATGACCGCCTGGCAGGCGCTGTTTCGCGAGGCAAAGGCCCAGCCGGGCGACCAGGTGCTGATCTACGGCGCCAGCGGCGCCGTGGGCCTGGCGGCGCTGGATCTGTGCCGCGCCTTCGGGCTGCCGGCGGTCGGTGTGGCCTCGGCACGCAGGGAGCCCGTGGTTGAGGGCCTGGGGGCGACATTCGTCGCTTACGACACGGCCGATCCGGCGGGCCCACTGGACCGGTTGACGCGTGATCTTGGAGGCTTCAAGGTCATTCTCGATGCGGCAAGGGGCGAAACCTTGTCATCTGTGATGGCGCGGCTTGCGCCAGGCGGACGACTGGTCGCACTGGGCTTCAGTGCACCGTTCCGAACTGCCTACAAGGCTGGTGGCGAACAGCCGGGCCTGCTCGCGCGGTTGCGCTTCGGATATGACTTCCTGCGGATCAAGTGGTTGTCCCACCGGCCGAACGCAGCGGTCAGCTTCTACGATATTGCATCGTGTCGGCGCCAGCATCCGCAATGGTTTCAGGAGGATCTTTCATCGCTGTTCAACTTGCTCGAAGCAGGCCGGATCACGCCACGGATTCAGCGTGTCTTTGGACTGGGAGATGCCGTCGAGGCGCATCGCCTCATCGAGGCGGGCCAGGTCGAGGGCCGGCTTGTGCTCGACCCCGGTTTGCCGATCGGTGGTGACCCGTATGTCAGCCCGGGGGACAACGCGGCCAAAACGACCTTGCATCAGCAGAGGCACCCGGGCTGACATGCCTCGTACATCGAAGCCCGAACGGAGCGATCCATGAGCCCGGAGGCCTGGTTCCAGGTGGCGAACACAATCGCACTCACCGGCTGGCTGGCGCTGGCGTTCAGCCCAATCGCGCCGCGTCTGCTGGGCCTGCTGGGTGGCATCGCCATGCCGCTGCTACTCTCAGGCGGCTACACGGCCATCGTGCTGGCCCACTGGGCCTCGGGGCAAGGCGGCTTTGACAGCCTTGGCGCAGTTGCGCAGTTGTTCGAGAGCCGCTGGCTGCTGCTGGCGGGCTGGGTGCACTACCTGGCCCTTGATTTGCTGCTGGGCGCCTGGCAGGTCCGGACGGCGCGCCGCGAGGGTATTGCGCATCTGGCGGTGCTGCCCTGCCTGTTGGCCACCTTTCTGTTCGGACCGGCGGGGTATCTGCTGTTCCAGTCGCTGCGTGCGGCGCACCGGGCGGCACGCAACCATCCTGGGGATGCGGCGGCCATGACCGCGCCCGGGCCCTGGACGCTGGCCCGCCTGGCGCACGATTCGCCCCGCTACACCAGGCTCGCGGTG
>VGHR01000192.1 GCA_016868205.1 Betaproteobacteria bacterium | reverse complement strand
CGAAGGCGCTAGTAGCTGCCAGAGCAGCCAAAGCAATTAGGGATTTTTTCATTGAGAGTTCTCCAAAGTTGAACATCGGAACCGGGGCTAAAGATCCCGGCTCGAGCTCCGATTAGGAAGCTGAAGGGATTGCACCAGACTCGAGGCGGCAAGGCAAAGGAATGCGCCTAAAAAACCGCGACTTCGTTGTCGGGGTGCAACAAGGGCCTGTCCGAGGGTCGGGCAGACCCTGAGAGGGGGTATTCGGGCCGCCCTATACTCCAATCCCCTAGGGAAAACCCTGGGCCTGCGCCTCCAGCCTTCTGACCGCGCCGGTCGAGGCCCCGCACCTCTTGTCCACCATGACCCTCACCGACTCCCTGCTCAGCGCCGCCGATGGTGCCCTGCGCACCCTGTTTGCCCAGCCCCGGGCGCGTCGCCCCAAGCCGGCGGGCCCTGTGGGGGCGGTGCCATTGAGTGCGGCCGAAAAGGCCGAATCGGGCGCCCTGATGCGGGTCAATCATGTGGGCGAGGTCTGCGCCCAGGCGCTTTACGCGGCGCAGGCCTTAGGCACCCGTGACGAAGGCCTGCGCCGGCATTTTGAGCAGGCCGGGCGCGAGGAACAAGACCACCTGGCCTGGACGCAGGAGCGGCTTGATGAACTGGGCGCGCGACCCTCTCTGCTCAATCCGCTCTGGTATGCAGGCGCCTTTGGCTTGGGGCTGGTGGCCAGCCGCCTGGGCGATGCGGTCAGCCTGGGCTTTTTGCAGGAGACCGAGCGGCAGGTGGAGGCGCACCTGGCTGGCCATCTGGAGCGCTTGCCAGCGGGCGACCTGGCTTCGCGGGCCATCGTCAGGCAGATGAGGGACGACGAGGCGCGCCACGCCAGCGACGCAGCCCACGCCGGCGCAGCCGATTTGCCCTGGCCGGTACGGGCCCTGATGAAGGCCTCGGCCAAGGTGATGACGACCACCGCGCACCGGATTTGAGCGCGGCGGCGCGGGGATGTGCCCTATGGAACCTGGTTTTTTACCCGACAATCGCTCGATGCGCTTGAGCGGTGAGCAAGTACAGGCCATCAAGACGGTGGCCCATCAGGTCCTCGGTGAGGACTGCGAGGTGATCCTGTTCGGCTCGCGAACCGATGCCGCGGTCAAAGGCGGCGATATCGATTTGCTCTTTGAGACGCGCCAGGAAACGGGTAACCGAGCCCAAATCATAGGTCGTCTTTATGCGGGGCTGATTGAGCGCTTGGGCGATCGCAAGATCGATGTTCTCCTCAAGGACGCCAACACCCCGGACGCGCCCGTGCTGCAGCGGGCACGGGAAACGGGCATCAGGCTGTAAGCGCGATGACCCCGTCCACGCAAGAGGTAAAGCAAGCCCTGGAGTTGGCCGACAAGGAGGCCGCACATCTGCGCTACAGCCGCGATACGCTGCAAGCGCTCTCGCCTGACTTGGCTTGGGTGGTGGGCCTGGACCAACGGCCCGACTTGGCTGAGAAGGTGGAGGCTTTCGTTAGCCGATTTGCCCGACTTCAAGACCATCTGGGCGAGAAATTGCTGCCTCGTTTTGCGGCTTGGGTTGGCAACCATCCCAAAACAATGATCGACACGCTGGCCTTCGCTGAGCGCGCAGAGGTCTTATCGGACGCGCAAGGTTTCCTGGCCGCACGCAGGCTGCGTAACGCATTGGTGCATGAGTACATGCAGGACCCGCAGCTCTTCCTTGACAGCCTGTTCGAGGCATTTTCAAGCTGTCGGCTGCTGTTCGAGACCGTCGATAAGGTCAGGGTCGAAACCGAGCGCTTGAGCCGGGCCTGAATCGCGGCGTTGGGGCCTCAGCCCACTTCGTTGACTTCAAAGCTGGTGGTGATCTCGGCGGTCTTGGCCAGCATGATGCTGGCTGAGCAGTATTTGTCGTGGCTCATGGCGATGGCGCGCTCGACCGCCGCGGCTGGCAGCTTGCGGCCGGTGACTTCAAAGTGCATATGGATGCGCGTGAACACCTTGGGGTCGGTTTCGGCGCGATCGGCCCGGAGCTTGACGCTGCAGCCCTGCACATCGTGCCGGCCCCGGCGCAGGATCAGCACCACATCGTAGGCGGTGCAACCGCCGGCACCGGCGAGCACCGTTTCCATGGGCCGGGGGGCGAGGTTGGCACCGCTGGTGGCCGGCTGGGCCGGGTCGGGCGCACCGTCCATCATCAGGACATGACCGCTGCCAGTCTGCGCAATAAAGGACATGGCCGAGGCGTGGCCGGTGATGGGCGGGGGGCCGCTCCAGCTGACGGTGCATTCCATGGGTCAATGCTCCTGCAGTTTTACAGATTTAAAAGATGCCAAGCCTCAGAAAGACCTTGCCTGCTGTTCAAGCACAACGGTAGCGCCTAAAATTGCGGGTGAGCAAGAGTGACGGCTTCGGCCAAAAGCCCCGCATTGTTGCACCGCTTGTCTCCTCCACTCCTCAAAAGGGTGGTTTCACAGGCCCGCGCCGCAAGGTCCGGGCCTGTTTTTTTGGTCCCGCCCCTCACGCGGAGCCGCCGCCTGGGCCAGCGCGCTGACCCCACTTATCATCGTTCTTTTGCCCAAAGCCCCATGACTCCAGCCACTCCACCCAGCCGCAGCCCGGGCAAACGCACTGCCAGGCTGCAACCTGCCGACTACCTGAAAAAAATCCTGACCGCCCGTGTCTACGATGTGGCCAGGGAGTCGGCGCTGGAAGTGGCGCACAATTTAAGCGAGCGGCTGGGCCACACGGTGCTGCTCAAGCGAGAAGATCAGCAGCCGGTGTTCAGTTTCAAGCTGCGCGGGGCTTACAACAAAATGGCGCACCTGAGCGCCGCGCAACTTAAGAAGGGCGTGATCTGCGCCTCGGCCGGTAACCATGCCCAGGGCGTGGCGCTCAGCGCGCGCAAGCTCGGCACGCGCGCGGTCATCGTGATGCCGGTGACCACGCCGCAGGTGAAGATTGACGCGGTGCGGGCACTCGGCGGGGAGG
>VGHR01000191.1 GCA_016868205.1 Betaproteobacteria bacterium | reverse complement strand
CGCCATCCCCAAGCCAATGCCCCCGCTGCCACCGGTCATCAAGGTCACGGTTCCACTGTTCACGGCCATCTCCCTGTTCAGGTCGTCAATTGCCATCAAATTCCATCGAAGGCCCGTCAATACCGCAGACTGACCTTGAGCACCAAGGGCTCCCGAGATGTCGCGGTGAAGCGCGACTCCTCCCACTTGGGACCGGAAGCGGCATAGGTGCGGTTGTGAGAGACGCCGTAGCCCTCGCTGGTTGACAGTGTCAAGATTTTTGCAACTTGACTTGACTGTGTCAAGATAGAGTCCTTGGATACCGTCACGCGCCCCTACCACCATGGAGATCTCGCCGCTGCGCTAGTGGATGCCGCCGAGGAGGAATTGACGGAAAAGGGTATTGAGGGGTTTTCGTTGCGCGGCGTGGCCAAGCGAGCCGGTGTGAGCCATGCCGCACCGGCTCACCACTTCGTGGATATGCAGGGCCTTTTGACGGCCGTGGCCACGCGCGGCTTCGAGCGCTTTGTCCGAAGGCAGGCGGATTTCCGGCGCCGGGCCGATTCAGACGCTCGGTCGCAGTTGGTCGCTTCAGGCCTGGGCTATGTGGTCTTTGCCATGGAAAGCCCCGCCCTGTTTCGCCTCATGTTTGGGTCCAACCGCACCAACTTCAAAAACGCGGATCTGGCGCGCTCTGCGGGCAAGGCCTACGACGACCTGGTGCATCATGTGGCCAAGCTCAGGATGGAAGGGCATTCCCAACATGAACTGCACGGGTCAACGCGCGATGTCGACCTGATGCGGCATGTGGCGGCCATCTGGGCGGTGGCTCACGGATTGGCCGACCTGTTGGTAGCCGGGCGCCTGGATTCAATCGGGACTCTTTCGGCAAAGCTCAAGCGAGAAGCCATTGCCGAAGTGTTGCGCCGTGTCATCTAGCCCGCCGCTTCGCGGTAGGTCGTTGCTGCCGTGCAGCAGGCGCTGCTGGCTGATGCGAGGCGGCCGACTCGACTGGAGCGAGGAGCCGCTGTTCACCTGGATGCGCTCGACTGGCCACGCAGGGCGGGTGATGCAGCGGCAGAGCCGCTCCAACCGCTTGCGATCGTGTGCTTCGATGCGCACCGCAGCGTGCGTGCTTCCTTGCCGTGGGGTTCCGCCTCGGTCAGCCAGCCCCGGCCCGTATCTTCGAGCCGCACGCCCGGGAAGCCCCGCCGATTCCTCAGGTGTTGCCCGAGCATGCGCTGCGCCACGCCCAGCGTCGGCGTGACCAACTCTGGCTGCGCTGCCAACAGCAGCTGTAGCGGTATCGGCAGCGGCGGCGTCAAGCTGATCGAGAAACAGCGCCATTGGCAGGCCGAGCACCAGACCCGCGAGTCCGAGATGGAAGCCGCGCAAGGCACACTCGGCGACGACAAGCGCATCGGGCTCGATTGGGCCAGGGGCAAGCCGGACTGGATCGATCCGGTGGCCAAGGCGCCGATCCGGTACTCAACGTGCCGGGACCGAAACGCCCGCAGCCGTGGCGGGCCTGAGCAATGCAGCACCCGGTCTTCAGCCTGTGCGCTTCTCAAGCGCTTGATGTTCACGATTTCGTGGATATTTGCTGCGCAGCGAATAGACCATCATGAACGAATTTGACGATGCGGAGCGTCGTTCCGGCAAGGCGGTTGATCGCCTCGTGGCCGGGTGTGCGGCCCAGTGCCACCAGCGCCCGGGCCATCATGTTCACGAAGCGCCAGACGAATTCCCTGTAGGCGGCCGACTGCCCCTCCGAGGGCAATTGCCCGGAGCAGCCCCTGCCCGGAGCAGCCCCTGGGCAGCACTGTGGATGGCCTCGAAGGCATCGCTCTTGAACTCAGGCCTGGTGGTCATCGCTCAACTCCAATAGGTCACCCGCATCGACGGCCCGGGCAAGTTCAGACGGACTCGTGTTCGCCTACCCCTGAGCAAGGCGGACCGGTGCTGGTTGTCGTTCAGGCGCCCCGGCTGGACCAACGAGGCGCCGTCATCCCCTGGATGGCAGCTTCCTGAAGTGGCCGCGAACTCACGGACTCAGCCACGAAGAGACCCTCACGACCAGCCGGTCTACGGTCACCGGCCAGGTTCCGGGGACTCAACGTTTTCTGCGTCCACGTGGCCTTGGCACGGTGTCCCAGGGGTTGAGCAACGACACACCTGTTGCCAGGAAGTCCGCTACGTTGCGAGTGACCACGGTCATGTTGTGGACCATCGCCGTAGCAGCAATCAAAGCATCTCGCTCGGACCTCGGGTCGGGCACATGCAGAGCGGCACAGCGCTGTGCCACAGCGGTATCCACGGAGAGCACCCGCCCTGAAAACGCAGGCAAGACATGTTGATCCAACCAGGATCTGATGAGAGCGCCTTGCCTGGGATCGCGACGTTGCACCAGCAATACGCCGGTCTCCAGTTCAAGTATCGTGATAACCGAAACAAAGAGATCCTCGGGGGGCACACCGGATGCCCAGGTCACCACGCCCTGATCGGCCTTGCCAGCTCTGGCCTTGCGTAGTTCCGCGACGACGTTGGTATCGAGGACGAACATCAGGGCAGGTCGGTGGGCCGGACGATGGGACCCATGCGCGGCGCTTCGAATGGGATGTCAGCCACACCGGGCATGGCTAGCAGGTCGATGATGTTTGCCGGCTTCCGGGTGAGCTTCTGGTAGGCCTCATAGCTCAACAATACGTGCGCGGGCCGACCGCGATCCGTGATGATCACAGGGCCCTCTCGGGCGGCCCGCTTCGCACCGCCAGCGTCCTGGTTGAACTCCCGGCTGGAAAAAACTGTCTTCGTCACATGCAGTCTCCTGAGGTGCCGCTGCAAAATGTATAAACGTTACTACATTCAGCGGCGCTTGGCAAACGTGCCAGAGACCGGTTCGCCGCGAGGAACCGATTGACCGTTAAAGACGTTCCAGGTCGGCCACGACCACCCAGCGCCTTGAGGAGCGGTCATCGGGGACGCGGTCGCCGATGCCCCTGTCATCTGGATGGAGGA
>VGHR01000190.1 GCA_016868205.1 Betaproteobacteria bacterium | reverse complement strand
CGACCGGATTGCGGTCATGTACGCCGGCCGGATTGTCGAAGAGGGCCCAGCACGCACACTTGTTCGCGCCCCCCGCCACCCCTACACCCGGGCCCTGCTCGCCAGCCGTGCCCATGGCGCGCTAGCCAAGGGAGCGCGGCTTCACACGATTGCCGGCGCACCCCCCGATCTGTCTGCGCTGCCCCCGGGCTGCGCCTTCGCCCCGCGCTGCACTTTGGCCAGCGAGGCCTGCCTGCAGGCACGCCCCGAGCCAGCGGTGCTGGGCCCCGGTCACCAGGCCCGGTGCCTGCGCACCGAGTTGACCGCCAGTGCCACCCAACCGGCCTGAGCCTGAACACCCCATCGACTGGAGACTGAACATGCCATGGGTCCACGACACCGCCAGGGCCTTTATGCCCTATCCCGAAGTTCCGGTAGCCCAGGCGGCCACCGGGCCGCTCTCCGGTCTGAGTTTTGCTGTCAAGGATCTCTTTGACGTGGCGGGCTACCCCACCAGCGCGGGTCAGCCGTTCGTGCTGGCCATGTCGGGGATCAAGACCCACCATGCCGATGCCGTGGGCAAGCTGCTGGACGCCGGTGCACGCTTTGTCGGCAAGGTAGTGACCGATGAGCTGGCTTTTTCGATGAACGGCAACAACGCCCATTTCGGTGCGCCGATCAACGGCAGCTCGCCCGATCGGATCACCGGGGGCTCGTCCTCAGGTTCAGCCGCAGCGGTCAGCAACCGGCTGGCCGATATCGCCCTGGGCACCGACACCGGCGGTTCGGTCCGGGCTCCGGCCAGTCATTGCGGACTGTATGGCATCCGGCCCACCCACGGGCGGGTCAGTCTGCAGGGCTGCATGGACCTGTCGCCCAGCTTTGATACCTGTGGCTGGTTTGCGCGCGATGTGCAGACCTTCGCCCGCGCTGCCGATGTGCTCCTTGGTGCAGACCCGCAGCCCTTGCCCGATCGGGTGCGCCTGCTTTTGCCCGAGGATGTGTGGGGGCTGCTAGATGAGCCCGCGCGGCAGGCCCTGGCCCCGACCCGTCAGCGCATCGAATCGGTGCTCGGTTCGAGTCAGGCTACGCGGGTAGTCCTCGATGACTTCGATGCGATGTACTGGAATTTCCGCTATATCCAGGGGCGAGAAGCCTGGATGACCGATGGGCCGCTGATCGAACGCTTTTCGCCTCCCTTGGGGCCGGGCGTGGCCGACCGCTTTGCCTGGTCACGGACTGTGACCGACGAGCAGGTCGCCCAGGCCCACACCTATCGTCAGCGCTACCGGACCCATCTGGCTACGCTGCTGGGTCGTGATGGCGTTTTGCTGATGCCCACCATGCCCGATGTGGCACCCTTGCGAACCGACAGCGAGGCCTCGCTGGAGGATTACCGCAACCGCGCCATCCGCATGCTGTGCATTGCAGGTCTGTCCGGATGTGTCCAGATTTCCCTGCCCCTGGCGTCGCGTGCAGGTGCACCCGTTGGCATTTCCCTGCTGGGACCCGCCGGCAGTGACCGCAGCCTGATTGCCTTGGCAGAGAGGCTCGGCGCGGCCCGCACCTGAGACCGTCTAGAGCCAGACCTGCACGGGACGCGACAGATGCATCACCTCGCAATCTTCTCGCGGACCGCGTCTTTCGATGACAAGAAAGTCGCGTTCCTGCAAAGCGATCAATGGGTGGTGCCAGGTGCCCGGTTGCAGCGTGAAGGCCTGCCGCTCCCCGACCACAAAAGCCTTGAGTGTGGTTTCATCCGGGCTCGATGCCCCAAGGGCCACCAGCAAAATGCAGGCGGGGCCGCCCTCATGGGATGGACCCAGCGGCACGAAGGTCTGGCTGCCCCATTGGTGTCGCTCCATCAAACGCCAAGGGCCGTCGACAGCCTGGGCTCTGGCACGAAACACGGTCATTTGTGCCTGTCCCTCCTGGGCGTGCAAGGACAGAGTGCCGGGCATGGCCGCCCGCCGGCTGGTCCCTGCATTGATCGGATGACCTGCATTTCCTTCAAAAGCCTGGTCGATGTCCATCATCCAGCCGCAGCCGGCCAGTGGCTGGGCGCTCAGTGGCTGGGCCTGCAGTCTGCGGGGCTCAGGCGATGCACTGGCCGATTCGACACGGGGTTCAAGACTGTCATTCATCCCCCGCATGATGGCATAGCCCCTGTGCGCCTGAGGCGCGGAGCGCGCTGATGAACGCCCGGCCCGGCTTTGGCAACAATCGCACGCGCACAGCCACCGTCCGTGTCTACCAGGCGATCTGCCAGGCGGTGCTGGAACACCGGCTGACCCCGGGAGCCTGGCTGCGCGAAGAGGAATTGGCCACCGAATTCGGGGTCTCTCGCACCGTGATCCGACAGGCCTTGCAGCGGCTGGCCCAGGAGGAGGTGATCGAGCTGATGCACAACCGTGGCGCCCGCGTGCCCATGCCCAGCCTGGAAAACGCTACCCATGTGTTCGATGCGCGACGCGTGGTGGAGTGCGAAATCGCGCGCCGGCTGGGCGGCCGGCTCACGGCTGCCCAGCGCGCCGAACTCGAACACATCGCTCAGGCTGAAGCAGATGCCGACGCCCGGGCTGACCGCGCCGAGGCGATTCGCTGCTCGGGCGAATTTCACCTGGCCCTGGCACGCATGCACGGCAACCCGGTGTACACCCGCCTGCTGTCGGGCCTGCTGCCGACCACTTCCTTGCTAATGGCACGCTTCAAGATACATGGTAGTGAGGTGTGTGTGGCACACCGCCACGTGGATCTGATCGAGGCCCTGGCCCGCGGCGGTGCGCCGGCCGCTACCGAAATGCGGCGGTATCTGGGTGAGCTTGAAAGCTCCCTGACCCAGGGGCCGGTCAGTCCGAGACCCTTGCGTGATGTTTTTGCGTCTTACCGCGACAATGAGGATCCAGGGTCGCCCTTGCCTGCAGGCGCCACTGACGATTCAAAGGAGAATTGAATGGACGCCTCCCACCCTGTGAGCACAGAAGACGCGTTAACCACAGCACTGGACAACTTCGGTCATAGAGGGACCTGCGTTGCCCGGTGCT
>VGHR01000189.1 GCA_016868205.1 Betaproteobacteria bacterium | reverse complement strand
ACGATCAGGTCGATCGCCTGTACTCGGCCATCAAGTTCTATCTGACCCAGATTTCCCGCGAGGCCCTCAGCGAAAACGAAAGCCGCCGCTGGACGGACATCATATCCTTCACCATCAATATGGAACAGATGGGTGACATCATCGAACGGGTACTGCAAGACATCGAGGACAAAAAAATCCACAAGGGCCGGGAGTTCTCCCAAGCCGGCCTGGACGAAATCGAGGACATGCACCAGCGTCTGATGGCCAATTTGCGACTGGGCCTGAGCGTCTTCCTGTACGGCGAACCGCAGGACGCGCAGAAACTTCTGGAAGAGAAAGTCAAGCTGCGCGATCTCGAGCGGGAGTATGCCCATCGGCACCTGACCCGCCTGCAGGACAACACGCCCCAGAGCATAGGCACCAGTTCCTTGCACATCGACCTGATCAGCGAGCTCAAGCGCATCAACTCACACATCTGCTCGATTGCGTACCCCATCCTCGAACGAGCGGGCGCCCTGGCTGAAACCCGGCTCAAACAATCGCAGCTGCGGCTCGACTGAGGCCCAGCGCCCTGTCTTTATCCAATCCAGCCCAGGACCCACGGCCATGGCTCTAACCCTACACGAGATCGAAACCCTGTTTGAACACCGCGGCCACGAGCAATACACCGGCGAACCGGTCACGCACCTCGAGCACGCCCTGCAATCGGCCACGCTGGGCGAGCGCGAAGGCGCCAGCGATGCGCTGATCACCGCCGCCTTGCTGCACGACCTGGGGCATCTGCTGCACGGCATGTCCGGCACCCCCAGTGCGCAGGGCATTGATGATGTGCACCAGTACCGGGTTGTGCCTTTCCTGCGTGGACTGTTCCCCGACGAGGTCATCGCCGCCATTGCCGGCCATGTTGACGCCAAGCGCTACCTGTGCGCCACCCGGGCGGGCTATCACGCCGCACTGTCCGAAGATTCCAAGCGCAGCTTGCAACTGCAGGGGGGCATCTTTACCGCCGAGCAGGCCAGCGCCTTCATCGCCCGGCCGGGCGCCGAGGGCGCGGTGCACCTGCGGCTGTGGGATGACCAGGCCAAGCGACCCGGCATGATCACCCCGCCGCTGTCGCACTTTCTCCAGAAGGCTCGACATTGCATGCTCACCGGCCACTGAGATGAGTATCACCGGGCCAGTGGTCCTGCTGGTCTTGACCGGCGCCCTGTTGCACGCCGGCTGGAATGCATTGGTCAAATCCAGCGCCGACAAGGCCATGGATACCGCGCTCATCCATGTGCTGTGCTCGATCCTGGCCCTGCCCGTGCTGTTTGTCGTGGGGCTGCCGCCAGCCCATGTCTGGCCCTAGATCCTGGCTTCACTGATCATCCATGTGGGCTACTACATGGCCCTGGCCGGCGCCCTCAAGCACGGCGAGCTTGGGCTGGCCTATCCCCTGATGCGCGGCACCGCGCCCCTGTTGGTGGCCCTGGGCTCCTATTTTTTGCTCGATGAAGCCATCGCCGCCTGGGGTTGGCTGGGTATCGTGTTGATCAGCAGCGGCGTGCTGATGCTCGGTGTCAGTGCCGGCCTGCTGCATCACCGCAAGGCCGTGCTGTTTGCCCTTAGCAATGCGGTGTTGATCGCGCTCTACACCGTGGTCGATGCCCAAGGGGCGCGCGAAAGCGGCCAGGTGGCGCAGTACATTGCGCTGCTGTTTGCCTTGGACGGTTGGCCCTTTGCCCTGCTGGTCTTTCTCCGTCGCAAGGGCCAGGTTTGGACCTATGTGCGCGCGCGCTGGCCGCTGGCCACGGTCGGCGCGGCCGCCTCAGTGGGCTCGTATGCGATTGCCCTGTGGGCCATGACGGTGGCCCCGGTGGCCCTGGTGGCGTCTCTGCGCGAAACCTCGGTGCTCTTTTCCGTCGCTTTGGGGGCCTGGCTGCTCAAAGAACCTTGGACACGCTGGCGTATCCTGGGGGCCGTAAGTATCGTGGCGGGCGTGATCGTCCTGCGGCTGGGATAGCTATCAAGACCCGGAGTCTGTGAGCATGGATCAGAACAAATTACCCCAACAGGCCCGCGTGGTGATTGTCGGCGGCGGCATTGCCGGCTGCTCGGTGGCCTATCACCTGGCCAGCATGGGCTGCAGCGATGTCGTGCTGCTCGAACAGGGCCAGCTGACTTGCGGCACCACCTGGCATGCAGCCGGCCTGGTCGGCCAGATGCGGCCCAACCGCAATATGACCCGCATGAGCAAGTACGGCATCGAGCTCTACAGCCGGCTGGAAGCTGAAACCGGACTGGCCACAGGCTGGAAGCAGTGCGGCAGCGTCAATGTGGCGCGTACCCCCGAGCGCATGAAAGTACTGCGGCGTCAGATCGCATTGGCGCGCAGCTTTGGTGTCGAGGTCCACGAAATCAGCCCCCGCGAAGTCGGCGAGCGCGCGCCAGGCTTGCGCACCGATGATCTGCAGGGCGGTATCTGGATACCGGGCGATGGCAAAGCCAACCCCGCCGATCTGACGATGTCCCTGGCCAAGGGAGCGCGCCAGAAAGGCGTACGCATCGTCGAGGGAGCGCAGGTCGTCGGCGTGGAGCAGACCGGCGGCCGGGTCAGCGCACTGCGCTGGCTCAAAGAGGGCGCCGAACGCCACACGCAGTGCGAGCTCGTGGTCAATTGCGCCGGTCAGTGGGCGCGGCAGTTCGGCGCGCTCGCTGGCGTGAATGTGCCCCTGTACTCGGCCGAGCATTTTTATATCGTGACCGGGAAAATCGAAGGCATCCACCCGATGTGGCCGGTGGTACGCGATCCCGATGGCTTCATCTACTACAAAGAAGAGGTCGGCGGCCTGCTGATGGGTGGCTTCGAGCCGGTGGCCAAGCCCTGGAAAGTCGACCCCATTCCGTCGACCTTCCAATTTCAATTGCTCGACGAGGACTGGGATCAGTTCGAAATCCTGATGCAAAACGCCCTGCTTCGCACCCCCTGTTTGGAGAAGGCCGAGATCAAGATGCTGCTCAACGGACCCGAGAGCTTCACCCCGGATGGCAACTTCATCCTGGGGCGGGCGCCGGAGCTGCACAACTATTTTGTGTGCGC
>VGHR01000188.1 GCA_016868205.1 Betaproteobacteria bacterium | reverse complement strand
CTCTTGTACCTGGGCAAGGAGCAAACCATCGTGGGCACGAAGCAAATCGGTCCGCTCAACCTGCGGGGCTTGGCGATGGACCAACTGCTCAAACAAGCCCGACGCCCGAAGACGCATTTCAATGGCAGCGAGCCGCTCGGGGCACTCGGGGTGACCAGCTCCCATCTCATGGTCGCGGCACAGGCTGTGGCTAAAAAAACCGGTAGACATGCAAACCCTCAGGCGCGAGGCGGGGTTGAGCCTCAGGATGGGTTATGGTGCGGGCTTGTTCAAGCGCTCATTGACCATGAACTTTAAACCCACCCGCTTCACTTTTGAGGTTAACACGCCATCGGCCCAAGTCCGTGTGCTTGCGCGTTGGCATCGGCCGCTTTGGAACCGGTGGGTCGCGTTGTTGGCCTTTGCGGCGGCTCAGCCGCTGACGGCTGTCTCGCAGGTCGCGGCCAACCCATCGAGCAGTCCGTCGGGTAGCCCATCAGCAGCCGCTGAGCCGGCCACGCCTAGGGCCAAGGGCAAGACGCAAGCCCGGCCGGAGCGGCCCCAGCGCCCCAAAGCGGCCCCGAAAGCAAGCCAGGGGACCACCGTTTTGATAGGTAGCGGCCAGGCCTATGCCGAACGCGCCGAAGCCATGGATTTTGCCGAGCGCCTGGCCCTCGAACGCGGACTGCCGGCGCACTGGCTGCGCCAGACGATCGGCCAGGCCAGGCGATCGCCGCTGGTTATTCAACTGATGCAGCCACCCTCCTCGCCCTTCGTTAAAAATTGGCGCGTGTATCGCGGCCGCTTCATCGAGGACATCCGCATCCAAGCGGGCTTGCGGTTTTGGCAGACCCACGAGGGCGAGCTCAATCGGGCCGAATCCATCTACGGCGTACCGCCGGAAATTGTGGTAGGCATCATCGGCGTGGAGACGCTCTACGGCCGTCATATGGGTCAATTCAGGGTGATGGATGCGCTGGCCACCCTGGCTTTCGACTTTCCCGCGCGCCACCCTCGGGCAGCCGAGCGCAGCGAATACTTTCGCAAGGAACTCGAGCAGTTTCTGCTGGCGCAACACCGCAGCCAGACCGACCCTTTCGAATCGCTGGGCAGCTACGCCGGTGCCACCGGCATGCCGCAATTCATGCCCTCGTCGATTGCCTCATTCGCCGTCGATTTCGACAAAGACGGTCGCATTGATCTGCGTTCGAGTGTGAGCGATGTAATTGGCTCGGTGGCCCATTACCTCAAGGCCTTCAACTGGAAGCCGGGCATGCCGACTCACTACCGGGTTGAACTGGACAAGCAGGCCGATCTGTCCAGCTTGCTGGCGCCCGACATATTGCCCACCTTCAGCGCCCAGGTTTTTCAGGAAAAGGGGGCCCTTCTTCAGGAGCCGGCGACCTCACACACTGGGCCCCTGGCGCTTATTGAACTGCTCAACGGAAGCGAGGCGCCCACCTTCGTGGCGGGCACCGAAAACTTCTATGTCATTACCCGATACAACTGGAGCAGCTACTACGCCATGGCCGTCATTGAGCTGGGCCAGGAGATCGCTCGGCGCAAAAACCGGGGCCATTAAGCGCAGGCCCCGCCGCGCGCCCATGGCCCGGCCCAAGTCGCCGATCAGGGACGCGCAGCCCGGTGGAAGCTGGTGTCGACATAGCTCTCAACCGGCTGCATTTTCTTTTGCGGCTTGCCGTATTTTTCACGCAGCTGAACTGCGGTTTTAACGCCCTCAACACTGATCGCTGCGTCGCGGGTGAAGCCATTCTTTGGGTCGAGCAGAATGGCATAGCTGGTCTCGGCACTCTGGCGCGTTGCCCCATTGACATTCTTGATGAAAATCTCAAGCGCAGCCTCCTTGTTCTTGGGGTCGTAGAGCCAATCCAGGGCGCTGCGGTAGCCGCGGATGTATCCGATCAAGGTGTCGCGATTGTTATCGGCCCAAGTCTTGCGTACACCCGCAACCAGGCCCTGGTAGCTGCCAAGCGCGGCTGATGCGTCGGCCAGCACATTGATCCCCTTTTCCTTGGCCAGCACTTCGAAAGGAGAGATCAGCATGGTGGCCGAGTGCTTGCCCGCGATCAAATCGTTGTACCGACTGAGCACTCCGCCGGCAGAGACGGTCTTGTAATCGCGGTCTAGCACCAGGCCGTTGCGCTCCAGGACCTCGAGCAACACAAAGGCATAGCCGGTGGTCAGGGCGTCCACCGACAAAGTGGTGCCGCGCAAGTCGGCAAATGTCTTGATGTTGGGCTGCGCCCCCACGCGCAGGAACCCGTTGTCGGCCCCCATCACGGCAATCAGATTGGCGCCATCGATAGGCACCGCACCCTGGCCTTCCCGATAGGCCAGCAGGTTATCAACCGCAGTCATGGCAATTTCAAACTGTCCGTTAATCAGGCCCGTGAGTTGCTCGCGTGAATTGGGCGTGTTGATGGTGGTGACATTGACCCCGTTGCGCCCAAAAAAGCCCCGCTCCTGACCCACCCAGATCGGCCAGTTAAAGCCTCCGGGGAAGATATTGACCCTAACTTCCTGCTTGGGCGCGTTGGCGGCCGGAGCAGGCGGCACGCTGCCGCAGGCAGCCAACAGGCCGGCACAGGCAACGGTCAGTACGGTGAGAAGTCTTTTCATGAGCGGTCCTTGCGGTGATGGCATGAACATAAAGATGACCCGAATCGGCTGCCAGACGCGATCCGGATCGCCAAGACCCACCCCGTGGAGGCGGGAAGCGATCGAGAGAATTACAGCAAGATCGCCCTCGCGCAAGAGGGAGACCGAGTAGAAGTCTTACCGACGGCTGAAAAACAGATTTTCAGGACCCAGGCCAAAGGCCTGCTCAGGCCGGCACCAAAAATTCGCGGCTGACATGGGCGCCTATTTCATTGATCCGGTCGAGAAACTGGGTCAAGAAAGCGTGCAGTCCGGTCGCAAGAATCTCGTCAATACGAGCGAACTGCAGGTCAGCACGCAGCTTGCCGGCCCGACGGCGGCTCTGGCTGGCAGGATCCAAGGTGACGCTGTCCAGGTTGGCAATCACCTCGCGCAAGCAGCCATGAAGAGAGCGGGGCATGTCAGAGCGCAGGATCAGCAATTCAGCCACCCGCTCGGGT
>VGHR01000187.1 GCA_016868205.1 Betaproteobacteria bacterium | reverse complement strand
GTATGCAGAACTCAAGCGGGTTATGTCTTAAAGCGAGCCGACTTTGAACGGAGCAGGTGGCCTTGCCCGTGTAGTTCAGCTTCCAACTGGAGGCGATCGAGGGAGAGATGGTTGTCAGTAATCGTGTCGGGTCTCCAGCGGCCATCGCGAAATTCCTGCCATGGGACGAAGGGTGCCGTGGTCAGCGTCTCTCACCTCAGACATAGAGCCTCCCAGGGAGCTGCCTCTGCCTCCCCGAACCACCCCCACCGCGCCCGCTGCACGAGATCCACGCCGCAGCCCCAGCCGCTGGCAGTCTCGAATCTGCAGTCCAGCAGCTTCAGCCAACGCGCAGCCTCGGGCAGATCGCCTTGCGGCGTGGTGATGCGCACCCGTCGCGGCGCTTCGTCGCCGGGGAAGGATACGAATTGCGCCTGGGCTTCGCGTGCCATACCGCCGCACACCACGGCCAGCGCCAGGCGGCGCGCCAGGAGGGTTGCGGCGCGGTCCGGCTTCCAGAAGTCCTTACCGCTCAGCGCGGTGCCGCCGATGGGCACACGCGGGCCGTAGTGGTCCAGCAGCAGTTTTTTGCCTGACAGGCCGTTGTCGCCCTCTGGGCCGCCGATGGAGAAGGTGCCGCTACCGTTCACGACCAGTTCATACGTATTGGATGGCTCGAAACCTGGCAGCCGAATCGCGAGTTCACTTGAAGTCTCGCGAACCGCCTGTGCTGCAGCACGGTGAAGCTCCACATCCCCGGCTTGTGCCAGCAGCGAGCAAGAGACAGCGCTCAGCTTCCATGTGCACGGATAGCCCTCCACAGGGGACGACTCCTCCAGCACGACCAGTACCTTGCCGTCTGGGCACAGCTGCAGCGGCGAGTACACAAGCGCGAACAGCCTGCGCGCCAACTCGCGCGCGAGCCATTGTTCGGGCGGGATGGAGCCGATGCCGGGCAGGTCCACCGCATAGCCGGTAACGATCGACTGGTCGTCGCTGATATGGCGGATGCCCTCCTCACCAGGCACCAGCGGCTCCACGCACAGGTTGCCGCCCACGGCGATGTCCTGCGGCGCGGGCCGCCAGGGGCCGGTGTCCTGCCCGTAGCCTGCCGAGCGGTAGACCTCGCGCACGAGGTCCTGCAACGGCAGCGTATGCGCGTCCTCGCAGGCCAAGCGTCCGGTGAGGAACACCTGGTCGCGGTGCACTGCCGCCTCGATGGCGCAAAGCGCCTCCCGCTGGCGCTGCTGCGCCGCCTGCACAAGGGCGTCAGCCACCGCGTCGGCCAACTTATCGGGGTGGCCGGGCAGCACCCACTCTGCAGCGCGCAGGGTCACGTTTGTGTTCATGTCGGCTCCCCTGTCAAGCGTAGATGGGCAGGCGCACCGTGGCGTCGGCGTAGGGCGCGAGGGGCCGCTCGTCGATCAAGTCGCCCAGGTAGCCCACGCCGAGTCGCACTGATTTCAGCCACTGCGCGTCCGAGGGCCCGGCCTGGCCGACGTAGCCATCGGTCAGCACCACGGCGCGCTTCACCTTGTGCCGGGCCATATGCCGCGTGACGCACTGAATGTCGGTACCCCCGGTGCTGCGGCATACCCCAGCACGCATCTGCACGGTCGTGACCTCAGCGACCTCAGTCGAGAACAAGTGAACCCTCGGATTCACCAGCGCCTGGCAGTCGAGAACCGCGCCGTACAGCGGACCCTTGATGCCTTCCATGCTGCCGGAGACATCCACGTAGATGTGCACCCGCTCCTGCTCGGGAAGGCGCTGCGCCACCGCTACCTCCCCGCGATACAGCAGCGGCGTCATACCCAGCGCACGGCAGGTTGCAGCGCGCCGGTCGGGCACGGGCACCGGGGTCTCCACCACCATCGGCGCCACCGTCCAGCGCACGGCGCCGCGCCGGGTCAAACCTCCTGCGGCCACCCGCGAGATGAGATCGCGCAGCAGCCTGCGCACGCTTGGCGGGCGCTGCACGCGCACACGGGTGTCGCGCAGCAGGCCATCCAGCGACAGGCCGCGCACCGGCTCGGGTGGCGCGGGCCATTGGCGCACGATGTCGGCCACCCCCTGCGCGAAGGCGCTCCCGCTGGCGCTGGCGAGATTGGGCTCGCCTTCGTGGTCGCCCAGCAGCGGCACTCCAGCCAGCGCCCTCTCGTGGCGCTGCAGGAAGGCGCGCAGCACGTGGCGCACATCGTCGTAGCTCGCACCCTCGCGGCTGTACAGGCTGGTGTAGACCTGTCGCGCCGGACCCATTCCCTTGGGCTCCAGCGCCGGGGGCACCGGCACCACCCGGGCCGCCGGGTCCCAGCCCTCGGGCGGGCGCAGCAGGCAAGCCGGGAAGTCGTCGCCGGCGTAGAAGTCGCGGAAAAGCGCCGTGTAGGCCGGCTGCGGGAACATCCGGCACAGCAGCGCATTGATGATGGCGTCGAAGACGAAGTTGTCGGTGGGCGTGGGCCCCGACAGGCGGCGCGTGTGGCCGAGCAGCACATGGTGAATCTCGTGCAGCACCAGCATCATGAGCTTCTCGGGTGTTTGCGCGTGCTGTGCGACGAAGGCAGGGTTGATGAGCAGCCGCGGCTGCGCGTGGCACTCCACGGCGGCGGTGGGCACAACGTCGGTCTCGACGACGTCCACCAGGCGCAGCAGCCCGGCAAGCGCGTAGCGGCCGGCGGGCAGGCAGTCGAAGAGGCGGTCCTTGAGGGTGGCGGGGTTCGTGGAATTCATGTCTGGTTCCTGAAGAGGTGTGTGGGGCGGGAGGCCGGCAGTTGCAGCCTCATGTGGTCGGGGTCGTCGCCCGCGGTGTGCCGATGCGCGACAGCAGTTCCTGCGGGATGCCCTGCGGGAACCACAGCATCTGGCTCCAGCGCACGCCGCGCATGGGCGTGCTGCCGGGCTCGATGAGGGTGGGCGCTTGCAGCGGCGCGAGGTGCGGCCGCCTGTCCCTCAGCCACAGGCTGCCGATGCACTTGGCCAATGCCACGAAGGCGGTGGGCACGTGGTCGAGTTCCATGTGCGGATCGCCCGGACGGCCGGCGTTCCAGCCGCCGCGCCTGGCAAGTAGGCAGGGTGGCCATGCGCAACGCGCTGTTTCGTCCTCGATGAAGGCGATCAGCCGCTCCTGTGCCG
>VGHR01000186.1 GCA_016868205.1 Betaproteobacteria bacterium | reverse complement strand
GAAGCCCATGAGTTCGTACAGCGCGTCATAGAGCGGACGCAGGTAAGGATCGACCTTTTGCGAGAGATCGCCCGGTAGAAAGCCCAGTCGCTCGCCTGCCTCTACGGCCGGACGGGTCAGCACGATACGCTGCACCGTCTGTCGCTCGAGCGCGTCAACTGCACAGGCCACGGCCAGATAGGTCTTGCCGGTGCCCGCCGGACCGATGCCGAAGGTGATGTCGTGCTGCGCAATATGCTCGAGGTAGGCGGCCTGGTTGCCGGTGCGCGGGCGCAGATCGGAGCGGCGCGTGTTCAAAAGCGTGCCGGACTGCCCCTCAGGTGCCGTGTCAGGGTCGCCGGCGAGCATCAGCTGTACCTGTTCGGGCTGTAGGGGGCGCGAGGCCATCTCAAAGAGGGCCTGCAGCACTTCCAGGGCCCGTTCGGCCCGGGCCTTGCGTCCCTCGACCTTGAACTGTTCGAAGCGGTGTGCGATGCGCACATCGAGCGCCTGCTCGATGCTGCGCAGATGCCCATCGGTTGGGCCGCACAGGTGATCCAGCCGGGTGTTGTTGGGCGGTGAGAAGCTGTGTCGCAGGATCAAGGGGCGGGACTTTCTTGGAGCTTGGGGCCGAAGTAGTGATTGTCCTCCCTTTGGGCTGCCTGCTAGCGCGGCGCTGGCAGCTGAACCTTGCACTGATAAGATTTGCTCATGATCGGACGCATCACCGGCCAGCTGGCTGAAAAAAACCCGCCCGAGGTTCTGGTCGATTGCCACGGGCTGGCCTACGAGCTATTGGTCCCGATGAGCACCTTCTACAACCTGCCTGCTGTCGGTGAGGGCGTGAGCCTGCTGACGCACTTCGTCGTACGGGAAGATGCCCAGACGCTTTACGGCTTTGCCACCGCGGCCGAACGCGCTGCTTTCCGTCAGTTGATTCGGATTTCTGGCGTCGGGCCGCGCACGGCACTGGGCGTTCTGAGCGGCATGAGCGTCCAGGATTTGTCCCAGGCGGTGACGGCGCAGGACACCGGCCGCCTGACCAAGGTGCCGGGCATCGGCAAAAAGACGGCCGAGCGTTTGCTGCTGGAACTCAAGGGCAAGCTCGGTGCTGATCTGGGGCCCACGCCTGCTGCGGCTGGCGATGCACACGGCGATATCGTTCAGGCGCTTTTGGCTTTGGGTTACAGCGACCGTGAGGCGGCGCAGGCGATCAAACCCTTGCCGGCCGATGTGGGTGTCAGTGAGGGGATCAAGATGGCCTTGCGGGCCCTGGCGCGTTAAGGCGGTTGTATGAGCATACAGACCGATGAATTCGCCTCGGACTCGCGCCGCGTGATCTCGGGCACGGCCGCCTCACCCCAGGAAGAGGCTTTGGAGCGGGCTTTGCGGCCCAAGCTTTTGACCGAGTACATCGGGCAGGCCAAGGCGCGAGAGCAGCTGGAAATCTTCATCGGGGCGGCGCGTCAGCGCGGTGAAGCGCTTGATCATGTGCTGCTCTTCGGACCGCCCGGTCTGGGCAAGACCACGCTGTCGCACATCGTGGCGCACGAGCTTGGTGTCAACCTGAGGCAGACCAGCGGCCCGGTGCTGGAAAAACCCAAAGACCTGGCCGCCCTGCTGACCAACCTTGAAAAGAACGATGTGCTTTTCATCGATGAGATTCATCGCCTTTCACCGGTGGTTGAGGAGATTTTGTATCCCGCGCTCGAGGACTACCAGATTGACATCATGATCGGCGAAGGACCGGCGGCGCGCAGCATCAAGCTCGACCTTCAGCCCTTTACCCTGGTGGGGGCGACCACGCGGGCCGGCATGTTGACCAACCCGCTGCGTGACCGATTCGGCATCGTGGCCCGGCTTGAGTTCTACACGCCCGAGGAATTGCTGCTTATCGTTCGACGCAGTGCGGGTCTTCTACAGGCTCCGGTGAGCGATGAGGCAGCCTTGGAAATTGCGCGGCGCTGCCGGGGCACGCCGCGGATTGCCAATCGGCTGCTACGGCGGGTGCGTGACTACGCACAGGTCAAGGCGGACGGCTCGATCACGCTGGAGATTGCCAATCGGGCGCTGGCCATGCTCGATGTCGATCCTCAGGGCTTTGACATCATGGACCGCAAACTGCTGGAGGCGGTGATTCATCGCTTCGACGGGGGGCCGGTGGGGCTGGACAACATTGCCGCCAGCATCGGCGAAGAGCCGGGGACCATCGAGGATGTGATCGAGCCCTATTTGATTCAACAGGGCTACATTCAGCGTACCCCGCGAGGGCGGGTGGCCACCACGGCGGCCTACAGGCACTTGGGGCTGGCTGCGCCCGCCGGGCGATCCAGCTCGGGGGGGGACCTGTTTGGGGCTGCCTGAGCCCTGCGTCTTTGTGGTTTATGCAACGGCCAAGGTCTGCGGATGGATGTTTTGTCGCGGGTCTGTGGCAGCATGGGACCGATGACGGCAAGTTCAATCCTCTCGGTCCAGTGGCGACTAGTGCTTACCTTGGCGGTTCTGGCGCTGTCGGCTTGCACGAGCTTGCCGGCAAGCGACGCTTCCGCGACGGCCACCCCCTGGGAGCGCGCGGGCTTGCTGGCCGAGAGCGAGACCCCGGTCCGTGCGACTGGGCCGGCCGATGCGGTCAGCCTGTGGCGTCACCAAACTTTTCCGGGCAAGCGCAAGAACCGCTTTCAGTATGTCTGGCGCGAAGGTCGGCCGGCCTTGGCCGTGCAGTCCGACGCCGCCATCAGTGCAATGCGGCAGGTGGTGATGACCCCATCAGAGAGGCTGGATGGTCTACGATTTTCCTGGCGGTTGGCCGGGCTGATCGAGAAGGCCGACCTGCAAGACAGCAGCCGCAGCGATTCACCGCTGGGTGTGGTGATGACCTTCGATGGCGACCGTTCCCGTCTGTCGTCCAGGGACCTCATGCTCTCTGATCTGGCGCGTGCGGTGACCGGCGAAGACATGCCGTACGCCACGCTGATGTATGTCTGGTCCAACGATCTGCCGGTGGGCTCGGTGGTCGTTAGTCGGCGTACCGACCGCATCCGCAAGATGGTCATTGAGTCCGGCGCTGGCGGCCTGAACCGTTGGCTTGACTACGAGCGCGATGTGCGCGCCGATTTCGAACGCGCTTTCGGCG
>VGHR01000185.1 GCA_016868205.1 Betaproteobacteria bacterium | reverse complement strand
TACCGTTGCCGAGGGGTCATTCGCTTCAGCGCCCTCACCGCCTTGGATCGCCGCAAGCGGCAACACCACCGAGATCACCTCCCCGCCCGCGCGCTCAACCTTCATGCTGACTGAGGCAGCGCCCTCGCCCACGAGGGCCTGAGCAAGCCGCCAGCGCATGTCGTTAAAGCTGGCAATCTCATTGCCAGCGATTCCGATGACCCGGTCACCCTCACGCAGCCCTGCTATGGCGGCGACCGACTGGGCCTTGGGCTGGGCCAACACCGCGATTGGTTCCTCGCGGCCCGAATGAAATAAAACGGCGTAGGCCAGCGCAGCAAAAATCAGATTGGCCAAGGGGCCAGCAAAGACGATCCATGCGCGGGCCGCCAGCGGCTTGGCCTCAAAGTCTGGCTCGTCCATTTTGACGTAACCGCCCAGCGGAATCGCGGCAACCACCCATTCGGTGTTGGAGCGCTTGGAATGCCACTTCAGAAGGGCCCGGCCGAATCCGATTGAGAATCGCTCAACCGCAACACCGCATTGCCGGGCTGCGAGGTAATGGCCCATCTCGTGCACAAAGACAAGGATGGCGATAGCGAGCAGAAAAAACAGAACGGTCATCATGGCAGATCGGTGAATTATCCCGCGATTTTGGCAACGCGTGCCTGTGCGATGTCGCGGGCCTGCCGATCGATCTCAAGCAGCTCATCAACGCTTGCAGGTGTGTTCGCGGCCTGATGGCTGAGTTGCGCAAGCGTGCCCTCAACGGCGCCAAATATCTCCCCAAACCGAATACGCTCATTTAAAAAGGCCTCTACTGCGATTTCGTTGGCAGCATTCAAAACCGCAGGGGCGGCGCCGCCCGTTCGCAGAGATGCGCGCGCCAGCGCCAAGGACGGAAAGCGCTCCGTATCGGGCGGCTCAAAATCAAGCCGCTGGGCGGACTGCCAATCAAGGGCCTTGACGGGAGCATGGATCCGAGAAGGCCAGCTCATCGCGCAAGCAATCGGTGTGCGCATATCGGGGGAGCCCAGCTGTGCCAGTGTGGAGCCGTCATCGAACTCCACCATCGAATGCACCACGCTCTGGGGATGTACGACAACTTCGATCGCCGACTCCGGCAGAGAAAAAAGCCAGTGGGCCTCGATGAGCTCAAGGCCCTTATTCATCATCGTGGCCGAATCAACTGAAATTTTCCGGCCCATCGACCAGTTCGGATGTGCGATCGCTTCGCTGACGGATGCCGAAAACATTCGGGCCTTCTCCCAGGATCGAAATGGGCCACCCGAGGCAGTCAGCAGCAATCGCCGCACCCCGGCCGGCGGCTGAAAGCAACGATAGTTCTCGCCCAGACACTGAAAAATCGCGTTGTGCTCACTGTCGACCGGAATAACAGTCGCGCCACCAAGACGCGCGGCCTGCACCATCAACGGCCCGGCCATCACCAAGGCCTCTTTGTTGGCCAAAAGAATTTTCTTGCCGGCACGTGCCGCCGCCAACACCGAGGCCAGCCCTGCGGCCCCGACAATGCCGGCGACCATCATGTCGACCTCGGGCACTACCGCCGCAGTGACGAGGCCCTGCGGGCCGGCCAGCACATTGATGTGCCCGCCCCATGAGGCCTCACGCAAGCGCAACTGAAGCGTCTGCGCGGCATCCGGGTCAGTCATGACTACCCAGCGGGGCTTGAAGCGTTCGCAATCTCGAAGCATCGGCTCGACCTGCCGATGGGCAGTCAGCACTTCAGCCCGAAAGCGCTCAGGATGCAGGCCAATCAGGTCCAGAGTGCTCTGGCCAATCGATCCCGTTGATCCGAAAACAGCTACCCCCTGCACGCGATGTCCTTTTGCTTTCTTGGCGGTTCAGTTATGCGGGGCCACGACGCCCCAGCTCCAGCAGACTCACCATGGCCATTGTCACCGGAAAGACTGCCATCAGCGCATCAATACGATCCAGCACGCCGCCATGGCCAGGCAAAAGACCACTGGAGTCCTTCACACCACGGAGTCGTTTTAATAAGGACTCATACAGATCGCCCACCACGCTGACCAGCGTGATCAGAATTACAAATAAAAATAAAAAACCTCCGCCGACTTGCTCGTCAATCAGGCTAAAGATGGTCGGCCCAAGCCCGCCCGACGGGGGTCCGGCCAGTGTGATCGCCATCACAGCTAAAAGCAGATTGCCTGCGAGCGCGCCGAAAACACCCTCCCAGGTTTTGCCGGGACTAATCGCGGGCGCGAGCTTTCTTCGGCCAAAGGCCCGTCCGGCGAAATACGCAGCTGTATCGGCCACCCAGACCAACAGCAGCACCGAGAGCAGAAAAACTTTTCCAATGCCATCTGCCTGCAGCAGTGCAAGCCAGGTCGCAAAACAAAGCACAAAGGCGACTGCGGGGCCAAGACCCGACCGGCTGCCAATACTGCGGCCCTGCGATACGGCGATTGGCGCCACCACCACCCAGGCCAGTGTTGCCAACAAATACAGGGGCAAAAGCGCTGCGCCCTGGCCTTCTGCTGCACGCACAATCGAAGGAGAAAACATCAGGCTTGCCAGACCCACGAGCCCCAATGCTGCCGCAATCGCGGCTGCCCGCCGCGGTAAAAGGCCCAATAAGCCCAGCCACTCAAAAAGCGCCACCATTATGATGGCCAGCAAGAGCACATCAAAGCCAAGCGCAGGCGCCCAGAGCGCAGCGCTGATTAAAACGATTAAGGCAAGAACCGCGGTTAGAACGCGGGTGCGGAGCATGCTTGGGCGACCTGGGCAGAGGTTCTGCCAAATCGACGTTCGCGCTTTTGATAAGACTCGATCGCGAGATCGAGCTGGACCTCATCGAATTCGGGCCAGTAACAGTCAGTGAAATAGAACTCCGTGTAGGCAAGCTGCCACAGAAGGAAATTACTGATGCGCTCCTCACCTCCGGTCCGAATAAATAGATCCGGCTCGGGTGCGTAGCTCATGGCCAGATGCGGGGCCAGTAACTCTTCAGAAATGGGCGCGCCGGGCTGTGCCAACTGCGGCTGCTGATCCAGCATCTTGCGGGTCGCCTGCAAGATGTCCCAGCGACCGCCGTAGTTGGCAGCAACCGTCAGATGAAACCGATCGTTCATTTCTGTTGCCGACTCTGCACGCGAGATCGCAGCACGAAGATTCTTATTAAATGCGCTGAGATCCCCAATCACGTGCAGCCGCACCCCGTTTTCTTTCAGCTCACGGACTTCGCGCTCCAAGGCCTTGATGAGTAGCCCCA
>VGHR01000184.1 GCA_016868205.1 Betaproteobacteria bacterium | reverse complement strand
CAACATTCGCGTGGGCACCTTGCGCGACTTCCGGGCCCTGGCCCTGAAGAACCAGCTGCGCATCCTGGACGAATTTGGCCTGCAGGAAGGCCGCGTTGTGCGCTGGTGGCCCAACGCACGGGCCAGCCGCGCGGTGTTTAAGCTGCAGCATCAATGAGCCTTGAGCCGACCTCAGCGCGGGCGCAGCCGGTCGACGCGGTGCCGATGCGCGAGGCCTTTGCGTTCTGGTTGCGCCTGGGCTTTATCAGCTTTGGCGGCCCGGCCGGACAGATTGCGATCATGCAACGCGAGTTGGTCGAGCGGCGTCGCTGGATCAGCGAACAGCGCTTTGTACACGCGCTCAACTACTGCATGATGCTGCCGGGCCCGGAGGCGCAGCAGCTGGCCACCTATCTGGGCTGGTTGATGCACCGCACCCTGGGCGGGGTGGTTGCCGGTCTGCTTTTTATCCTGCCGTCCATGCTCCTGCTCATCGCCCTGAGCTACCTGTACCTGGCCCACGGTCAGCAGCCGCTGGTGGCGGCCCTGCTTTATGGCGTCAAGCCGGCGGTGGCGGCCATCGTCCTGCACGCCGTTTGCAGGCTGGGCCAGCGCTGTTTGGCCGACCCGCGGCGTCGTCCCCTGCCGGCTCTCCTGGCCTTTCTGGGTTTTTTTGTGTTGACCTTTACGGGCCTGTCTTTTGTCTGGCTGATTCTTGGGGCGGTTTTGCTCGGCCTGGTTCTGGCTCGAACCGCACCGCAGGCGCTGGCGGGGCCTTCGGCTCCGCCCGATCGAAGTCAGGCGGCGCCTCAGCGCGCGCTGATCGATGTCGACACGCCGCCGCCGCACACCCGCCCGCACCGGGGACGATTGGCGCTGGTTGTGGGCGTGGGCCTGATGCTGTGGGCCCTGCCCATGGCCGCGCTGCTCGTGCTCTCGGGCCCCGCGGGCACCCTGGCCCAGATGGCGGCCTTTTTCACCCGCGCCGCTTTGCTGACCTTCGGGGGGGCGTATGCGGTGTTGCCGTATGTGCAACAGGCCGCCGTTGAGCACTATCAGTGGCTCAGCACGGCCCAGATGATGGATGGCTTGGCCTTGGGGGAGAGCACGCCCGGGCCCTTGATCATGGTGGTCGCCTTCGTGGCCTATGTGGGGGGGTGGACGCAGCAAGTCCTTGGCCCCCAGGCCCAGGCGACCGGCGCTGCCTTGGCCGCCCTGGTCGCCTGCTGGTTCACTTTTCTGCCTTCGTTTATCTTCATTCTTGCCGGGGGCCCCTGGGTGGAGGCGGCGAGAAGCCGCGTGGGCTGGACCCTGCCCTTGCAGGCGGTGTACTGCGTGGTCGTCGGCGTCATTGCCCATCTGGGCTGGACCTTCCTTGGGGCGGTGGCGTACGCGGACAGCCGCATGGATGCGGTGGCCCTCCTCATGGTGGCTTTGGGTGTGTTCCTGCTGGTGCGTTGGCGTTGGAGCGTCTTGCCCTTGCTGGCAGCATCGGCTGCCAGCGCTTTGGTGCTGGTGCCGTGGTGATCGTCCCGCGGGGCGGCGCACTGCAGCCGATGAGCGAGCTAGACTGCGGCAGGCTGCCATCGGTGTTTTTCCAGGAGTGACCCCATGAACGCGCGTGTGCCTGCTTCGGCCTTCGACGATGCGAAGGCTTTGTCCGAGCTTACCGATCAGTGGGACCGGGACATCGTGCCCCAGCTGAGTCGATACATCGCCATACCCGCCAAGTCCCCCCTGTTTGACCCGCTGTGGGCTGAGCATGGTTACATCGACGCAGTGGTGCGGCAGGCGGCCGACTGGGTGCTGGCCCAGAACATCGAGGGCTTGCACCTGGAGGTGGTGCGCCTGCCGGGCCGAACACCGGTGATTTTTTTCGAGGTGGCCGGCACCCGTGCGCTGGCGCCCGGCCAGTCGGCGGTGGACAGCCCCACCGTGCTCATGTATGGCCATCTGGACAAGCAGCCCGAGTTCGAGGGCTGGCGCAGCGATCTGGGCCCATGGACGGCGCGTTATCACGACGGTCGGCTGTATGGTCGCGGCGGGGCAGATGACGGTTATGCGGTGTACGCCAGCCTGGCCGCGATCGCTGCGTTGAAAAGCCAGAAGGTCGAGCATCCACGCATCGCCGGCTTGATTGAAACCAGCGAGGAAAGCGGGTCTCCCGACTTGCTGCCTTATGTCGAGGCGCTCAAGTCGCGCTTGGGGCGCGTCGAGTTGGTGGTTTGCCTTGACTCGGGCGCCGGCAATTACGATCAGCTCTGGTTGACCACCAGCCTGCGCGGCAATGTGACCGGCACCCTGCGTGTGGATGTGCTCACCGAGGGCGTGCACTCCGGCGATGCAAGCGGGGTGGTGCCCTCTAGTTTTCGCATCATGCGGCAGCTGCTCGATCGTCTGGAGGACAGCGCCACCGGCCGGCTGCTGCCGGCGCAGTTTCATTGTGAGGTGCCGACTGAGCGCCAGGCCCAGGCCAGCGAGACCGCGCGCATTTTGGGCGACGAACTTTTTCGCCGCTTCCCTTGGGCACATCATGATTGCGCCGCCCCCGGTGGTTTGACGCTGCCGGTCAGCACCGATCCGGTCGAGGCCTTGCTCAATCGCACCTGGCGTCCCACGCTGAGTGTGACCGGCGCTGAAGGCTTGCCGGCGATTGGCAACGCGGGCAATGTGCTGCGGCCCTACACCGCCTTCAAGCTCTCGCTGCGTCTGCCACCCTTGGTTGATGCCGCACAAGCCGTGCAGCAACTCAAGGCCCTGCTTGAGGACAATGCGCCGTATCAGGCCAAGGTCACCTTCGAGGGCGCGGCCGGTGCCTCAGGGTGGAACGCGCCGCCGTCGGCCGACTGGTTTGCTCAAGCGTTGCAGGACGCCTCGCAAGCCTGCTTCGGGGCTGGCTGTGCCACGATAGGCCAAGGTGGCACCATCCCCCTAATGAATATGCTCAGCCGCGGCTTCCCCCAGGCACAGATGATGGTTTGTGGTGTTCTTGGTCCGCGCAGCAATGCCCATGGGCCCAATGAGTTTTTGCATGTGCCCTACGCCAAAAAACTGACGGCCGCAGTGGCCCATGTGATCTCTCGCCTGCCCTAAGCCCGGGCCTCCCACCCTGGGTACAACAGCCATCGGGCAGCGGGGTGCCCCTTCTTAGGCAGCGCTAACGCACCCCCTGCGCTGCTTGAGCATCAGCCAGATCAGGCCGGCCCCTGTCAGTCCCAGGGGAAGCAGCGAGCCCAGATTGAGCCAGGCCCAGCCTTGGGAGGTGACCAGCACCCCTGAGG
>VGHR01000183.1 GCA_016868205.1 Betaproteobacteria bacterium | reverse complement strand
GTGATCACTGCGATCACCCCCTTCAACCACCCGATGAATCAGGTGGCGCACAAGGTCATTCCGAGCATCGCCACCAACAACCGGATGGTGCTCAAACCGTCGGAGAAGGTGCCGTTTTCGGCCCTCTATCTGGCCCAGTTGCTCTACGAATCGGGCCTGCCCCCGCCGATGCTGCAAGTCATCACCGGAGATCCGCGCGAAATCGCCAACGAAATGCTGACCCACCCCCGCGTCGACCTGATCACCTTCACCGGCGGTGTGGCGATCGGCAAATACATTGCGACCAAAGCCGGCTACCGGCGCATCGTGCTGGAGCTCGGCGGCAACGATCCCCTGATCGTCATGGACGACGCCGACCTTCAGGAAGCGGCCAGTCTTGCCGTCCAGGGCTCCTACAAAAATTCCGGTCAACGCTGTACTGCCGTCAAGCGCATGCTGGTGCATGAAAAAGTGGCTGCCGAATTTACCGAAAGGGTGGTCCAGGCCACCCAGGCCTGGACCTATGGCGATCCGGCCGATACCGCCCACCAGATGGGCACGGTCATTGACGAGGCCGCAGCCCAACTTTTCGAGATGCGGGTCAAGGAGGCCGTCAGCCAAGGGGCCCGTCTTCTGTGCGGCAACACAAGGCGTGGCGCCCTTTACGCACCGACGGTCATCGACCGGGTGCGCCCCGAAATGACCGTGGTGCGCGAGGAAACTTTCGGCCCGATCTCGCCCATCCTCACTTTTGCCAACCTGGACGAGGCCATCGCGTTGGCCAATTCGACGGCCTACGGACTGTCCAGTGGCGTTTGCACCAACCGGCTCGACGATATCGTGCGTTTTGTCAACGAACTGCACATGGGCACCGTCAATATACGCGAGGTTCCAGGGTACCGGCTGGAGCTCACCCCCTTCGGCGGCATCAAGGACTCCGGACTGGGCTACAAGGAAGGGGTCCAGGAAGCCATCAAAAGCTTTACCAATCTCAAAACCTACTCACTGCCCTGGGCCTGATGCTCAATCTGCTCAACCTCCTGGCTGCCATTGCCCTGCTCGTCTGGGGCACGCACATGGTGCGCACCGGAGTGTTGCGTGTCATCGGCGGCAAGCTGCGCGACATCCTGGCACGCGGAATCAACCAACGCTTCGTTGGCCTGCTGGCCGGCCTGGGCGTAACCGGCCTGCTGCAGTCGAGCACGGCAACCTGCCTAATCGTCAGCGCCTTTGTTGGGCGGGGCATGATCACCACCGCCGCGGCGCTGGCCATCATGCTGGGTGCCGATGTTGGCACCAGCCTGATGGCTCTGTTCTTTTCATTTGACCTGAGCTGGCTCTCGCCCCTGCTCATCTTCGCCGGTGTGGTGACATTCGTGACCAACCAAAACAACACCGCCGGTCGGTGGGGTCGCGTGGCTATCGGCCTGGGCCTGATGACCCTGGCGCTCCACCTGATCGTCGAGGCCACCCGGCCGATGACGCAGTCACCGGGTGTCAAGGCCCTGTTGATGGCTTTACCCAGCGACTGGGCCATCCTGATGCTGGTGGGCGCCCTGCTGACGGTCATTTCCTATTCAAGCCTGGCCATGGTGCTGCTTACTGCCGCCCTCTACACCTCGGGCATCCTGACCTTGCCCCATGCGCTGGGCTTGGTGCTCGGGGCCAATCTGGGCAGTGGGGTCTTGGCCTACCTGAACCTGTCAAAGTCCAGCCCCGAAGTGCGCCGGGTGCCTGTGGGTAATCTGGGCTTCAAGATCATGGGCTGCATACTGGCGCTGCCTGTGCTGCACGGACTGGCCGCGCCGCTGGACCTGCTGTCGCAGTGGGGGCTGCACCCGGTGGTGAGCTTTCATGTGATCTTCAACACCCTGCTGGCACTCACGCTGATCTTCTTTGTGGGCGCAACAGCACGCAAGCTGGAAGACTGGTTGCCCAAGGTCGCTGACAGTCAGCGCCCGCACGAACCCCGCTATCTCGATCCCACGGCCCTGGGCACGCCGGCCCTGGCGATTGCCTGCGCAGCCCGCGAGGCCATGCACCAGGCCGACATCGTCGAGGGCATGCTGCGCGGGATCATGCCCGTGATTCGCAACAACGATGCAGGCCTGTCACAACAACTGCGCGAGATGGACGATCAGGTCGATCGCCTGTACTCGGCCATCAAGTTCTATCTGACCCAGATTTCCCGCGAGGCCCTCAGCGAAAACGAAAGCCGCCGCTGGACGGACATCATGTCCTTCACCATCAATATGGAACAGATGGGTGACATCATCGAACGGGTACTGCAAGACATCGAGGACAAAAAAATCCACAAGGGCCGGGAGTTCTCCCAAGCCGGCCTGGAGGAAATCGAGGACATGCACCAGCGTCTGATGGCCAATTTGCGACTGGGCCTGAGCGTCTTCCTGTACGGCGAACTGCAGGACGCGCAGAAACTTCTGGAAGAGAAAGTCAAGCTGCGCGATCTCGAGCGGGAGTATGCCCATCGGCACCTGACCCGCCTGCAGGACAACACGCCCCAGAGCATAGGCACCAGCTCCTTGCACATCGACCTGATCAGCGAGCTCAAGCGCATCAACTCACACATTTGCTCGATCGCGTACCCCATCCTCGAACAAGCGGGCGCCCTGGCTGAAACCCGGCTCAAACAATCGCAGCTGCGGCTCGACTGAGGCCTGGCGCCCTGTCTTTATCCAATCCAGCCCAGGACCCACGGCCATGGCTCTGACCCTACACGAGATCGAAACCCTGTTTGAACACCGCGGCCACGAGCAATACACCGGCGAACCGGTCACGCACCTCGAGCACGCCTTGCAATCGGCCACGCTGGGCGAGCGCGAAGGCGCCAGCGATGCGCTGATCACCGCCGCCCTGCTGCACGACCTGGGGCATCTGCTGCACGACATGTCCGGCACCCCCAGTGCGCAGGGCATTGATGATGTGCAGCAGTACCGGGTTGTGCCTTTCCTGCGTGGACTTTTCCCCGACGAGGTCATCACCGCCATTGCCGGCCATGGTGACGCCAAGCGCTACCTGTGCGCCAACCGGGCGGGCTATCACGCGGCACTGTCTGAAGATTCCAAGCGCAGCTTGCAACTGCAAGGGAGCATCTTTACCGCCGAGCAGGCCAGCGCCTTCATCGCCCGGCCGGGCGCCGAAGGCGCAGTGCACCTGCGGCTGTGGGACGACCAGGCTAAGTAACCCGGCATGATCACCCCGCCGCTGTCGCACTTTCTCCAGAAGGCTCGAAATTGCATGCTGACGGGCCACTAAGATCAGTATCACCG
>VGHR01000182.1 GCA_016868205.1 Betaproteobacteria bacterium | reverse complement strand
TGGCGTCGATGTGGTGCATGTGCCTTATCGGGGGGCCCCGGAGATCATCACTGCGGTTATGGGCGGTGCCACATTGCTGGGCTTTCCCACCTTGTCCACTGCGGTGCCTCTGGTCAAGAGCGGAAAAATCAGGGCCTTGGGGGTTACCGGTCCCAAGAGTAACGCGGCCTTGCCGGGGGTGCCGGCTGTGGCCGATACCGTTTCGGGCTTTGAAGTGGTGTCCTGGTTTGGTATTTTGGCGCCGGCCAAATTTCCCGGCGACATAGCTCGCCGTATCGACCAAGAGGTTCAGAAGGCTCTGGGCGACAACGCGTTCCGCGAAAAGGTGCAGTCAGACGGAACAGAGATCATCGGCCTGGGCTCTGCCGATTTCCCAGCCTATCTGCGACAGGACTTGCAAAAGTGGAAGCGTGTGGTTGAGATCAGCGGCGCCAAGGTGGACTGATCCACCACATTCGCTACAAACCGCCAGTTTGCAGGGTATTCTTCGACACTGGATTTGCCAACCTCGGAGCCCATCCATGTCCCTTGCGAACACTTTATTGCCCAAGTGGGCTCCTGCCTTCGGTTTGTTGTTACTTGTCGCCTCGCAGGCGTTTGCTGCCGGAGACGATGTCACGACGCCGCCGGCACCTACGCCCACGCCGCGGTGCCCCGAAGGCCAGATCCATGACCGCAAGAGCGGTAAGTGCGTCCCGGTCAAGTCGCCTTCATTGAGTGATGATGATCGCTATCAGGCGGTTCGGGAGTTGGCCTACCTCGCGCGCTACGCCTCTGCTGCGGTGGTGCTCGATGCCATGTCTGACCAGTCGGATGACCGGGTGCTGACCTATCGCGGTTTTCTCATGCGAAAGGCCGGTCAGCTTGAACGGGCCGCCCGGATTTATCAGTCGGCCATCGACAAGAACCCCAACAACCTTTTGGTGCGCTCCTACATGGGGCAGGGCTTTGTTGAGTCGGGCGACTTGAGCTCAGCCCGCAGCCAGCACCAAGAAATTTTGGCCCGGGGCGGCAAGGGCACATGGGCTGAGGTGTCGCTGCGCGATGCGCTTGCGGGGGGGCGCACCTATCGTTACTAAATCCCTCTTTCGCTAGCAGTGCTTGCCCCTGGCGATGGCCTGGTGCGCCCGACTTTCGGTTTCTTTAGGCGATCCGGCCAAACCAGCGAAGGGACAGCATGGCGGCCGCAATTGATAAGCCCGCTGCAACGAGTGTAAGCAGCCCAGACAGCTCGGTTTCCTTCTTCTCCACTTGGATGCGTGAGCTGAGCGTGGTGTAAACATTCTTGAGCGCTTGGGCATCGCCAGCGTAGTAGTACTCGCCCTGGGTCCTCTGCGCCACCGCGCGCAGGCTGGGTTCATCAAGCTTCATGTAGATGGAGGTCCAGCCTTCAAAGGCCGATACCGCGCCATCTACCGTGCCCAGTCCAACGGCGTACACCCGTACGCCCCGGTCGGCCGCCATCTTGGCCGCTTGCTCGGTGTCGATCCCGGTCGTTCGTCGGCCGTCGGTGAGCAGGATGATTGCGCCCGAAGCATACGAGCCGGGCGCAACGGGCTCCACCTCTTTTTGGGGGGACTTGCTCTTCTCGTCCAAGCCCTTGCCGCGTGGGACGCTGCCAAAGGTCATTTCGCCCAGGTCGATGCCATCGTCAGGGAACAGGGTCGCCAGGCTGACCACGATGGCATTGCCCACGGCCGTACCGCGCTGCATCTGGAAGCGGTCGATGGCAGCGACCAGGCTGTCGCGGTCGTGTGTGGGTGCCTGTACCAGCTGCGTACTGCCGGCGAAGGTGACGATGCCTACCTTGATGTCACGCGGCAGTTCCTGGAGGAATGTCTTGGCCGCCTCTTGTGCGGCCACCAGCCGGTTGGGCTGAACATCGGTGGCGCGCATGCTCAGCGATACATCCATGGCCAGGATGATGGTCGCGCTCGATGAGGGTAGCCTGAGGGTGGCCAGAGGGCGCGAGCTTGCCAAGAGCGCCAGAGCCAGGGCGAGCAAGAGCAGCGCCGGCGGCACATGGCGTCGCCAGCGTGGGCTGCCGGCTGCGGCCTGCTTGATGATGGCCAGGCTTGCGTAGCGCAGCGCCAGCTTTCTCCTGCGGCGCATCAGCCAAAGGTAGATCAGCACCAAGCCCGGAGGAACCAGCAGAAGCCAGAGGTATTCAGGTGCCAGAAAATACATGCCGGAAGTCCTCAAGCGTCGTCGCTCAAAGCCATTTGGCCAGCGCTGCGATGTCTTCTGGGAACATCTGCCCCCGCTCGATCTGCGCGACCAGGCCCCGCCTGTCGATGACGGCTGTTACCGGCACGCCGCGCGGGCGAGAAAATGCCCGCGCCAGTTCGTCGTTGGAGAGCACGGTCGGAAAGGTAAAGCCATTTCGGCTCCAGTGCTGCTGGGCCGCATCTGCCTTGGAGTCCACCGAGATCCCCAGCATCCGCAGTCCCTGCGGCCCGTGTCGCACCCAGAGCTTTTGCATTTCGGGTGTTTGCTCGCGGCAGAAGGGGCACCAACTCGCCCACCAATACAGGACGGTGACGCGTCCTTCAAAGTGTGAGGCCGCCAGCGCTTGGCCTCCGAGCAGGGTGAGGGAGGGCCAGGCGATGGTTTGGCCCAGGGCCAGGGCCGAGGAGGGCGCTGATTGTGCGGTCGCTGTTGTGGCTGCGGTCGCTGCCAGCCAGGCGGCTAGCTGCCCCAGGCTGCGGCGTCGAGAATAGAGTTTGGCGGGTAACTGCATGCGGCCTGCTCCCGGTGATCGAGACGGTGCTCGAGGGGGGGTGCGGGGCAGCACCCTGTTAGGTCAACTTTATCGCATGAGGCTGACAGGACGACGCAGCCATCACGAGCGCGGCCTCGACCGCATCGACCACCGGCACGCCGGCTTCTGCGCTGAGGCTTGGGGCCTGACCCGCCAAACCGCCGGAGGCCAGCAGTTCGACCTGCGCGCCATCCTCATCAACAGAATTTTTAATGGCGTGCAAGAGACGCCGTCTGGTTTCGGGGCCCGCTCGCGCGGCATCCTCCACCCCCACACCAGCGGCGCGAACCGACGCCCCTTGACCGGCGTTGTACCTGTGTATCAGCAGGCGTACGCCCGGCAAGGCGCTTGGAAAGGTTGTGATGATGGCAAGGGCCGGGGACACTGCCAAGGCGGCGCCAATTCCGGCCTCGCAGCAGCCGATGACCGGTACATTGACCCGACGGCGAGCGGCGTTCAGGGCCAGGTCGTCGAAGCACGCCAGAACATAAGCGTCATACTTACCGGTTTCGCGCTCAGCAATCAACCGGAGTAC
>VGHR01000181.1 GCA_016868205.1 Betaproteobacteria bacterium | reverse complement strand
AGCGACAAGGGCACCACGCCCTGCACACTGAGCAGCCCATGGCTGGGCTTGAAACCGACCACGCCGCAGTAGGCGGCCGGCAGGCGCACCGAGCCCATGGTGTCGGTTCCCAAAGAGACGGTGCAAAGCCCCGCGGCCACCGCAGCGGCCGATCCGCCGCTGGAGCCGCCCGGGGTGTAGCCCGGCCTCAAGGGGTTAAGGCAATCGCCGTAGTCGCGATTGCGATTGGTCGCCCCCAGGGCCATGGGGTGCATGTTCAGCCGCCCCAGGCAAACCATGCCGGCGGCTTTGAGCGCACTGACCACGGGTGCATCGCGCTCGGCCGGCTGCGCGCCATAGGCGGCCAGGCCCGCATGCGAGACCTGACCGGCCAGGTCGATGTTGTCCTTGATGGCAAAACCCATGCCCCACAGCGCAGACTTGGCCCCGCTGGCAGGCTCGGACGGCGGGCCATCGTCCGTCTGACTGAGGTAAGCGCGCAGGCTGGGGTTGAGGCTGGAAATGCGCTGCCTCTGCGCTGCAAGCCACTGCCCCGGGCTGATTTGGCCCGCCTGGAGAGCCTGGGCGACAGGCCTGCCGGGCGGCAAAAGGTCGAGGGGGGCCATGGCTCAGGTCTTGACGATCAGGCGGATCGGTTTTTGGCGCGTTTCGACGCCGGTCAGTTCGGACAAGGCGCGCACAGCGACGAGTTCAACCAGAACCTCGACGCCCAAACGCTGCTTGAGCAAGGCGCTGTAGGTCTCGCTCAGGGCTGCACTGGGCGGTACCTCGCATTCGATGCGCACCAACAAGTCCTCGCGGCCGCTGGCGTCTTTTCGGAGAATGCACACGTATTCGCCCCGAAATCCTGGCGCCTCCGCCAAGATGGCCGCCAAGGCCTGGGGAAAGATATTGATCCCGCGCAGCTTGACCATGTTGTCGCTGCGACCCAAAAAGCCCTCCATCCGACGAAACGGCAGCTTGAGCTGCGACGGGCCCGACAAAATTCGGGTGACGTCGTGGGTGTTGAAGCGGATGATGGGAAAAATATCGTGGGTGAACAAGCAGGTGACCACCAGGTCGCCGGTTTGCCCATCGGGCACGGGTTGCCCCGAGTCGATGTCACAGACCTGCACCCACTGGGCATCTTCCATGATGTGCATGCCCTCGTGGTCCGGCCCCTCGGCTGCAATCAGGCCGGTGTCGCCCACGCCGTACCAGTCAAACAATTGGGCGCCTCCCCAGGCCTGCGACAGTACCTCGCGAGAATCGCGCGCCATATGGCCGCTGATCATGCGCACCGGAATGTCGCGGCCGGGCTGCAAGCCCATTTCGCGAGCAACATCGGCCAAGCGCTTGATGTAGTCGGCAAAGCCCACCAAGACGGTGGCGCCAAAGTCGCGCATGAACTCCACCTGCTTGACCGAGGGGGTCTCGATCCCGGTGCCAGCCGGCAGGAACAAGGCCGAGGTGTGGTGAACCACCGCTTCGCGGATGTAGTGCCCGCCGTTGACCAGCCCGTGCCCATACACCGAGTGGACCACGTCCTGAGGCTGCATGCCTTGGAGCAGGTAGGCCCGGGCGAGCAAGAGCTTGTGAACCTCGCGCGTGCGGGGGCTGAACACCAGGGGCTGCGGGCGTCCCGTGGTGCCGCTGGTCGCATGGACGATCATGGGAAAAATTCGGCCGTCGATCGGGATTTCGCGGCCGTGGTGGTCGCCTAAAGGCGGGTGGCGCTCGATCGACTCCATGATCTCCTGCTTGCCAAACACCGGCAACCTGGGCAGGTCATCGAGGCTGCGGATGTGGTGCGGCTCGATACCGGCCCGGCCCCACAGCCTTTTGTAGAAGGGCAACTGCCAGGCCCGCTTGAGCTGGCGCGCAAACTGCCCCTCTTGTTGCTGCCGCAGTGCATCGCGCGACAGGTTCTGGAAGCGCTCGAGGAATGATGGGCCAATCGGAAATTGCTGGCGCAAGGCCTGAATGTCGATGGCATCAAAATAGCTTTGGTGCATAGGGGTCGGCGATGGTAAATTTGTCCGTACATATTCTCAGTCGCGCCTATGTAAAAATCAAGCGAAAAAGCGGCAATCGACAGAAAGCTCGGACCTATGGCGACTGAACCTTACTACAAGCAGATGTACAACCAGTTGTCGCGCAGTATTCGCGAAGGCCGCTACGCGCTGGCGGCCAATTTGCCCACCGAGCGGCAGCTGTGTGACTCCTTTGGTGTCAGTCGCCACACGGCGCGCGAGGCGCTGCGCCAGCTCGAGCAAAACGGACTCATCAAGCGCCGCCAAGGCTCAGGCTCGGTGGTGATCGCCACCGAGCCCAGTGTGCGCTACGAGCAGAGCATTCAAAGCATCGACGACCTGATGCAGCAAGGCAGTGCCAGCCGTTTGCAGGTGCTGGTCTGCGAGGAAATCCCCAGCCAGACCAACCCATTTAGCAGCCAAACCGGGCTGATGGGCAAAGCCTCGTGCATTCGGGTCCGCTCCATCCGCTACCTGCGCAACGACGTCAGGCCGCTGGCCCTCGTAGACGTTTATGTGGCGGTGCGCACCAAGGCGCAGGCCAAACGCTTGCTCAACCCCGACACGGCGGCCCGGGAAATCGTGGCCACGGTGGATCCGGCCAAGCTCGACCGGATTGAGCAGGCCTTGAGTGCGGTCAATCTGGAAGAAGACGCGGCCAAGCTGCTGCACGTCAAAGCCGCTGACGCCGCCTTTCAAACCGTGCGCCGTTACTTCGACGCCACGGGCAAACTGTTGGTGGTTGCCCACTCACTTTACCAATCGCAACTGTTCACCTACACCAGCACACTGCGCCGGCAGTAAGCGCCCCGCCGGGCATCCGCACAAACCCGAAGCAGGGCACGGCCCCCTTTACACTTGTCCGGACATATTGTTAAAGTCGACGCGTGCGGCCAGTGATCCATCACTTGGCCCATGCCGAGAGGCCGTGTTGGCTCGCCGACTTGGTCTTATCCACCGATTTTTTCTGGAGGTTTGCTATGCGTCCTGTCTTTAAACTCGTCAGCCTTCTCAAGCCGTGGACGGCCGCCTTGCTCATGGCGGGCTCTGCCGCCGTCTCGGCACAGGTCAAGCTTGATATCTCCGTGCCCTGGGGCCCGGGCGAATTTCACTCCGTCAATGCGGGGCTCTTTGCCGAAAGGGTGAAGAAGGAAACCAACGGCGAGGTCGTGATGACGACCCACCCCGGCGGCACCCTGGGCGTCAAGGCCAACGAGTCCCTGCGGGCGCTGGCCGACGGCGTGGTCCCGATGGCCGAATACGCGTTTTTCCAGAACGCCAGCCGCGGCGCGGTGCTGGCGATCGAGACCCTGCCTTTTCTGGTGGACGACTA
>VGHR01000180.1 GCA_016868205.1 Betaproteobacteria bacterium | reverse complement strand
CGAAAAAATTTCTGGGTTTGGCATTCCTTGTGGATGCGTTGCGCCGTCTGGCCGTCGGAGGCCGACAACTCGGGCATTCGATCGGCGACCAGAATCAAATGGCCGGCCTAGCCAAACAGGGCGAGCGGCGTGATCACATCGGGCCCGGAAAATGGGTATATCGTTCTACGCGTGCCCATGCGGCTGAGGTGTTCGATGGACCAGAACTACATCGGAGCAAAAAAGCGGCTTTGGTAGTCGCTGGCCAGTTGCGCAAAGTCGGGGTAATCGATCTGCGTTAAGGCTTGAAGCGACAGACCGCCCGCTTGCGTCGATTTGGGGCCCGACTGGGCAGGGGGCGTGCTGGCCAGGGCGATGGGGGGCCACAGAGCCAGGCTGGTCATGCAGGCGATCAACCCTCGGGCCGCATGCCTTGCGAGGACTGCTGAGCCGGTCGGTGGCTCGGAGCCGGGGTCGATGAGGGACTGGCGAAGCATCGGGTCTGTCCGGAGGGGGCTGGCGATGAGCGGGCATGCAATTCCAAGTCAGGTATCGGCTTGAGATGCGCGAAGTTGAGTCAGTCTGCGCATGAGGTGCTGCGCCGCGGCCTGCGGATCGGCCGCAGAGATGATCGCCCGCACCACCGCCACCGAGCCCACCCCGCTGGCGAGGACGGCAGGCAGACGCTCGTCGTCTATCCCCCCGATCGCTACCAAGGGATAGTGGTGCATCAGGCGGGCATATCGGGCCAGGCGTCCAGTGCCTTGAGCCGCGGTGGCCATGCGCTTGAGTGTGGTTGCAAACACGGCCCCCAGGGCCAGGTAACTCGGGCTCAATCGATCGGCCCGCATCATCTCCGCATAGCCATGGGTACTGAGTCCCAGGCGAATACCTGATCGGCGCAACACCTCCCCATCAGACTCGAACAGTTGTTCCAGGTCCTCCTGTCCGAGGTGTACCCCATAGGCTCCGGCCTCCAGTGCAGCCTGCCAGTGGTCATTGATGAACAGGCGGCTCGCGCTGCCCCGGGTACTTTCCACCGCCGCCCGGACTTCGCGTTCGATGACCCTGGGGTCTGCGGACTTCAGCCGCAGTTGCAAGGTCGTAACGCCAGCCTGAGCCAGCCGGCTCACCCAGGCCGCGTCCGGCACCACCGCATAGAGCCCAAGATCTTTCGGGCAAATGGCAAAGGCCTGCTCGCGCGGCCAGGGCTGCATCTGAAAATCCTCGGGCTGGTCCGGCCAGGCGCGCGGGTCAAACAGCCCCAGGCGCTCGCTTTGCCGCTGCCACGCCTGACCGATAAGCTGTCCGTCGATATCGTCGAAGGCCATGCGCCGGCAAGCCAGCCTCACGGCTTGTTCGACGGGGGTGCGGCACGGCTCGAGGTTGCAGGCCACCGGTGTCCAGCCCGCCACGCCCAAGGTCCTTCCGTGGTGGGCAACGATGGCTTGCGCGCTTGTTTCGATGTCGCTGATCATGACTGGTGCCAGAACGGTGTGCCCAGTACAGGCGTGCTCGGCTGGGCTGCCTCCTGCTCGTTCATGGTGCCTGCGATGAAAGCGTGTCGTCCGGCGAGTACGGCCAGCGCAAAAGCTTGCGCCATTGTGACCGGATCGGTGGCCAGGGCCACAGCGGTGTTGAGCAGCACGGCGTCATAGCCCCATTCCATCACCTGGCAGGCATGCGAGGGCAGGCCCAATCCCGCGTCTACGATCATGGGCACGCTCAGACGCTCGCGCAGCATACGCATGGCGTAGGGGTTGATGGGCCCCTTGCCCGTCCCTATGGGCGCCGCCCAGGGCATGACGGCCTGGCAGCCGACATCGACCAGCTTGCGGCACACCAGCAGATCCTCGGTGCAATAGGGCAGCACCCTAAAGCCCTGCTTGATCAGGGTCGAGGCCACCTCGACCAACTGCAGGGTATCGGGCTGCAGGGTGTAATCATCGCCGATGAGTTCGAGCTTGATCCAGTCGGTTTGAAAAACTTCGCGCGCCATTTGCGCGGTGGTGATGACCTCTTGCGCGGTGTGGCACCCTGCGGTGTTGGGCAGTACCGGCACACCGCTGTCGCCGAGCAATTGCCAAAAGCCTTGGCTCGCGTCGACTGAGGCCGCCGTTTGCCGCCGCAGCGACGCAGTGATCATGGCAGGTTGGGCGACGCTCAAGGCCTGCTGCAAAACGGCCGGTGACGGGTAGCGCGAGGTGCCTAAAAGCAACCGGCTGGGGAAGGCGTGACCGTAGAGAACAAGAGGATCCGAAAGAGGCTGGGGCTTCATGGTGGTAGATTCATCCGCCGGTGATGGGTGAGATAACTTCGATCTGGTCCTGGTCTTTCAAGGTAGTGTCGGCGTACCGGTCCCTGGGTACGAAATGGAGATTGAGAGCGACCGCGAAAGGGGGCTTGAAGCCCAAACTTGCGAGGGCTTCCTCGAGCGTGCAGCCGGCGCTCAGTTCATGGGCCCTCTGATTGACGCGTATGTGGATTGTTCTCATGGTGTCCAGGCGGCCGCCTGCAACTCGAGCCCTTCGACACGCAGACCGAAATCGTGGGCCAGCCGGCTGTGGCCAGCATCGATCATTTGGACCAGCACATCAAGCAGGGCCGGAGCAATCAGGAAGCCGTGGCGATACAGGCCATTGACCTGCAACTGGCGCGGCCCAAGGCGCCGCAGAGCCGGCAGGTTATCGGGCAGTGTGGGACGCAGCTGCGTGGCCAGCTCAAGCACCCGGGCTTCGGCAAAGCCGCTGTGCACTGAGTAGGCAGCGCTCATGAGCTCCAGGGTCGAGCGCACGCTCACCGGCGAGCGATCCTCCGATTCGATTTCGGTCGCGCCGATGACAAATATCTGATCCGTCTTTGGGGCGATGTAAAGCGGATAGCGCGGATGTATCAGGCGCAGTGGCCTGCTCAAGTGCACCTCGGGCGCGTGCACGCGGAGTACCTCACCTCTGACCCCGCGCAGTTGATTCCACTGCGGTTTGGCGCCCAGGCCCCGGCAGTCGATGAGCCAGTCCCGGGGACCTTGCTCACGCGGCTCGAAGGATTCGGGCGCGCGAGGGCTGTTCCAGTGCAATTGAACCCCCGTGGCCAGCAGCGCAGACAACAGGGCTTGCAGCAGTTGGCGGTTGTCGAGCTGGCCCTCACCGGGAAGAAGGAGGCCTTGACTGAAGCGGCCGGCCAACGCCGGCTCCAGCAGACTGAGGGCCGATCGATCGAGCGTTTTGAATGGAGGCAAGCCCGGATGCTCACTGGCAGTGCGCTGCAGGTGTCTGCGCAATTGCTCGGCGTGCGGCCGGTCCTGCTGGTGCCAGACAATCAAGGTACCTTCCTGCTGGAAAAACACCGGTTCGGGCAGCGAGGCGATCAGTTCGGACCAG
>VGHR01000179.1 GCA_016868205.1 Betaproteobacteria bacterium | reverse complement strand
GCCTGAGCCAAGCGCTTGAGCATGTGCGAGCCGATGTAGCCGGCGCCGCCAATCACAAGGATGTGGGGGCTGTTGGAGCAGGACTTGCGGCGCACGGGGGTCGGGACTTTGAGTCGCCAGACTAGCGGGGCGGGCGGCGCGCTCCCTGTCGGACGAGGTCCGATGTGCGCGAGGGCCGAGGTCAACAAGCTACGGGTTTGCCCTCGCTTGTGGCCGATCGCGAGGACGGCGTAACATGTCTCTGCAATGAATCGATGATTCACCTATGAATCAGCCTGGCTTTCACTCACACTTGAGCGTGCCGGCCCTTCAATTCGAAGGGGTGTCCAAGCGCTTTGCCGCGCGCGGCCGCTCGTCCGAAGTTTTGGCGGTGCGGGATATCAATTTTCGGGTGGCTGGCGGTGAGGTGGTGTCCATCATCGGACCCTCGGGCTGCGGCAAGAGCACCCTGCTCAATATGGGCGCAGGTTTGTCCAGGCCATCGGCGGGGCTGGTGCGGGTGGGGGGCGAGCCGGTGACCGGGCCGAACAAGCATGTGGCCTTCATGTTGCAGAAAGACTTGCTCATGCCCTGGCGCACGATTGCCGAGAATGTGGAGTTTGGGCTTGAGCTTCGCGCGGTGGCAACGCAGCGCCGCCAGGAGGTGTCGCACCGTTTGCTGCAGCAGTGTCACCTACAGGGCTTTGAAAAGCACTACCCCCATCAGCTCTCCGGGGGTATGCGTCAGCGCGCCGCGATGGCGCGCACGCTGGCCGTCGATCCTCTGGTTCTGTTGATGGACGAGCCGTTTTCTGCGCTCGATGCGCAAACCAAGATGATCTTGCAGCAGGACCTGGCGCAAACCGTTGCACGCGAGGGCAAGACCATGGTTTTTATCACCCATGACCTGGCTGAAGCTGCGGCGCTTTCTGACCGCATTCTGGTGATGAGCGAGCGACCCGGCACCTTCATTGAAGAAATCGCCGTGGACATGCCTGACCGTGATAACCCGATGCAGCGGCGGAAGCACACCCGTTTGTCCGAACTGGTTTCCCATCTGATGTCGTTGCTCAAGCTCGACGCGCATTCGAAAGTGCACTGAACCCATCCACCCCCGAAGGAGACTGCCATGACCGCAACATCTGTTTTGAACAAGCGTCGCTCGGCCTGTGTTGGCTTGATGGCTGCGGCCGTATTGGCCGCGGCGCCCCTGAGTTCCCGGGCGCAGGCGCTGCAGGAAATCACCTACCTGCTGCCGGCCCCGGCAACGCTGCCGGCCTTTGGCCCCTGGATGCTGGCGCAGGCCAAGGGCTACTACAAAGCCGAAGGCCTGGATGTGAAATTTGTCGCCGCGCGCGGCGGTGTCGATGTGGCCAAACAGGTGGGTGCGGGCAATGCGGTTATTGGAGGCGCCATTGGGGACACACCCATCATCGCGCGCGCCCAGGGTGTACCGGTCAAGGCCGTAGCGGTGCTGGGTGCCGGTTCGCTGATGCAACTGGTCAGTCACAAGGAAGAGCGTATCGAGAGCCCGCGCGAGCTCAAGGGCAAGACGGTCACCGTGCTGGCCTATACCGACACCACCTACTACGCCTTGCTGGGCATGCTCAGCAAAGTGGGGCTGACCAAGAATGATGTCAACATTCAAGCGGCCGGACCGGCCGGGGTGTGGCAGCAGTTTGCGGGCAAGAAGGCCGTGGCGATGGCTGCTGTGCCCGACTGGACGGTCATGGTGATGGATGCCGGAGCGCAGGTCGACATCTTGCCCGTCGATATCTATTTCAAGAGCATGGCGCAGGCTATCTTGGCTTCTGACGAGACGATTCAGAAGAATCCGCAACTCATTCAAAAGCTGGTGCGGGCAACGCTCAAGGGCATGCGCGACATCATGGCCAACCCCAAAGAGGCCGCGCTTGTCTATGTCAAGCATGTGCCGGGTTATCAGGGCAAGGAGGCGAGCATTCAGAAGACCTTTGAGATGTACAACCAATATGTCTACGCCAAGCAAAAAACACCGGGCCTGATGGACGAGGTGCGTCTGTCTGAGCTGCAGAAGTTTTATGTGAGCAATGGCGTGGTGCCCAAGGAGGTGCCGGTCAAAGAGCTCTACACCAACCAGTTTGTTGGTAAGTAAGGCGTCGAGACCTGCGTGAACGCCGAGAAGCTGAGCACCTACGGCTGGAGTCTGGCGGTTTTGCTGGTCTTCGGGCTGGCGTGGGAGCTCTTACCCGGTTGGTTTGGTGTGCCCGCTTTCGTTCTGCCGCCGCCCAGTAAAGTCTGGACCGAGTTCCTGCGCCTGTGGCAGGCCGAACGCTTGCTGTGGCACGCGGGTATCACTGCCTTCGAGGTGGTGGTCGGGTTTGTGCTCGGCTCTGTGATGGGTGCAGTAATTGGTTATGCGTTGGGCATGTCGCCCCGGGTGGAGGCGGTGCTCTCGCCCTATTTGCTGGCCTTGCAGATTGCGCCCAAGGTGGCTTTTGCGCCGCTTTTCGTGATGTGGCTGGGCTACACGATTTACCCCAAGATTTTGGTGGCCATCCTCATTGTGTTTTTCCCGGTCTTGATCAATGTGCTGTCGGCTATGCGAACCATGGACGGGGATTTGATCAATTTGGCGCGTTCATTCTCAGCCACCCGGTGGCAGGTGTTTCGAATGGTTGAGTTTCCAAGTACCCTGCCCCCTCTGTTTTCCGGTTTGCGCATTGCCAGCACGCTGGCGGTCATCGGGGTGGTGGTTGGCGAGTTGGTGGGCGGCAATATGGGTCTGGGGTACCTGCTGGTTTTCCTCGAAGGGCAGGGCAATACCGCCGGCGCCTTCGGTGTGATCGGTGCACTGACGGTGATTGGCATCCTGGCGTATTACGCGGTGGTGCTGGCCGAGTTGCGTGTCCTGCATTACCTTGCCACCGTCGATCGCATGGGTCATTGAGGCGCTGTCACGATGAGTTCGGAAATTCGATTGGACGGTCACAAAGTGCTGGTCACTGGATCGGCCCGCGGTTTGGGTGAGAGCTTCGCGCGTGCTCTCGTCGAGGCCGGCGCGCAGGTGGTACTCAGCGATGTCTTGCATGAGCGCGGCCAGGCATTGGCCAAGGAACTGGGCTCCAAGGCCTGTTATGTACCGATGGATCTGGCCAATCCGGTGGACATAGAGACCGGCGTGGCCCGCGCCGCTGAGCGCTGGGGCGGGCTCGATGGATTGATCAACAACGCGGCGCTCACCAACTCTGGCGGAAAGTACTTCAATGAAATTTCTATTGAAACCTGGGACCGGGTCATGCAGATCAATGTACGGGGTAGCTGGCTGGTGACCCGTGCCGCGCATCCGCACCTCAAGGCCAGCGGGCGCGGACGGGTGGTGAATCTGGCCTCCGATACGGCTCTGTGGGGCGCCCCCCGATTGCTGGCATATGTTGCCA
>VGHR01000178.1 GCA_016868205.1 Betaproteobacteria bacterium | reverse complement strand
CATCGTCCCAGGCTGCCTCGATCAGGCGCCGGGCCTGGTCCTGCGATACCGCCTCGAACAGATTGCCCAGCGCCGCTCCGCCCAGGCCCAGTCGGGTGCCGTCAGTGCAGGGCAGGAAGACAGGCGGGGTACCCGGGGTCGAGGCCAGTGTCATGACATGTCAGTAATAAGTGCTGATTCCAAAAGAATGCCGGGTCGAATCCTATCCGGGGAAGCCCGTATTTCAACCCTGGCGTGAAGGTCTAACATGTTAGTGTGATGCTGAAACTCATTCCCGCCCTCATCACCCCCGAAATGCTGGCGGCTCTGGCCGCCATGGGTCATGGCGACGAGGTAGCGCTGGTCGATGCCCATTTCCCGGCGGCGCGCCTGGCCTCGAGCGCGGTCTTGGTTCGCACCCCGGGCCTGCAGACCCCACAGCTGCTGCGGGCGGTCCTGACCCTGCTACCGCTCGATGATTTCGGGCCCGACTGCGCCTGGAGCATGGAAGTGGTCGGCCAGCCCGAAGCGCAGCCGCAGGCTGTCGTCGAGTTGCGGCGGGTGCTGGCCGAGCAGGACTGCGGCCTGGCCCGCCTGGAGCGCTTGGCCTTCTACGAGCGGGCCCGCCAGGCGCAGCTGCTGGTGCAGACCGGTGATCAGCGCAAGTACGCCAATGTCCTCCTGCGCAAGGGCGTGATCGCCCAAGACTGACCATGCCAGAACTGGCCCCCGTCCCGAACCCCAAAACCCTGAGGGCGCGCGCCTACGAAAGCTTCGCGCAGCAGATCCTGCACGCGCAGGTGCGGCCGGGGCAGTTTGTCTCGCAGCGCGAGCTGATGCAGTTGCTCGACATGCCGCTGGGGGCAGTGCGCGAGCTCATCCCGCGCCTGGAGGCCGAGGGCTTGCTGCGTACGGTGCCTCAGCGCGGTCTGCAGATTGCGCATGTGGATCTGCAGCTCATTCATGACGCCTTCGAGCTCAGGGCTTTGCTCGAGCGCGAGGCGGCGCTGCGTTTTGTACAGGTGGTCAGCGACTCGGCCCTTCGGGATATCGAGCGCGAGCATCTCGATATCGTGGCCCGGGCGCGCAGCGGCGGGATGGGCCCTTCCCTGCTGGCCGATGCGCAATCGGCCGACTGGGGCCTACACGACCGCATGATCGATGCTCTGGGCAATGAACTGATCTCGCAGACCTACCGCATCAACAGCCTGCGGGTGCGGCTGATTCACCTGGAGCGATCGACCCTGTCGGCCCAGGTGCTGCTGCCGGCCATGCAGGAGCACCTCAATCTGATCGAGGCGCTTAAGAAGCGCGATCCGCAAGCGGTGGTGCAGCGTCTGGCTTATCACATCGACAGTGCCCAGCAGCGCGTGCTGGGCACGGCCAGGTTGACGGCTTGCGGCGCATTGACCGCCTCCTTCCCTGTCTGATCTGTCCGGAGTTGCCGCTTGACCGCTTCCTACCTCAATGACCGCAACGGCTTTCGTGGCGCCTGGCCGGCCTTGCTCACACCGCTCGATGCGCAGCTGCGCATTGACCATGATCGTCTGGCCGCCCACGCTCTGGAGCGGCTGCGCTCGGGCTGCGAAGGGGTAACCTTGTTTGGCACCACCGGCGAGGGTCCGTCGTTTTCCCTGCAGGAGCGCAGCGAGGCCTTGCAGACGATGCTGGCCCGCGGTGTGCCGGCCGAGCGCATCATGGTCTCGACCAGTTGCGCGGCTCTGCCCGAAACCCTGGCCCTGACGCGGCATGCGGTCGAGCGTGGCGTACATGGCTGCCTGATGCTGCCGCCCTTTTTCCTCAAGGGCCTCAGCGACGACGGCATCGTGGCCTGCTACGAGCAAGTGCTCGCCGGCATGGACCGGCGCGGTTGGCGCCTGTATCTCTATCACATCCCGCAGGTGGCGGCGGTCGGCCTCTCGCATGCAGTGATTGGCCGGCTCGTGGAGCGCCACGGCGAGCTCATTGTGGGTATCAAGGACAGTGCCTGCCAGCGTGATCAATCGGTGGCTCTGGCGCGTGCCTTCATGCCCGGCCTGAGCGTGTATGTGGGCTTTGAGCCGGATCTGCCCACCCTGGGGCGGCTGGGCAGTACCGGCGCCATCAGCGGCCTGGCCAATTTCTTCGGTCGCGCTGTCACGCGCATGGTGCTCGAGCCTGATAGCCCCGCCGCGGCCCGCGACGCCCAGCGTGTACGGGCCTTGCTGGACCTGATTGAACCCTATTCGCTCATGCCAGCCCTCAAGAGCATCATGGCCGCCTTGCATCGTGACCCGGCCTGGCTGCGGGTGCGACCGCCCCTGATGCCGTTCGATGCCCAAACCCATGCCCGCTTTTCTGCGGCGATCGATGCTTTTGGTATTGACCAGGATCAGGACTAGTGGCCGCCAAAGCTTGCCCAGCCCTATGGCCACAGACGCCAAACCGAGGGATCCCCTGTATAAGAAAAACAGGGCGCCCCTGCTAGCATTTGTGATCGCTTGGATTGTTTGTTCGTAAACCTATCGGGAGTCTCATCATGCAACAACTTACATCACGCCGCGGCCTCATCACTTCGGCGGCCGCCGCATCGCTGGCCCTGGCGACAGGCAGCGCATTGGCCCAGGGCAAGGTCAGATTGCGTCTTTCCTCGCCCGCCTCGCCCACCGACCAGCGCGCGGTCGCGATGACCTCGGTGTTTGCGCCTGCGGTGGCCGCTTTCGCCGATTTCGAGCCGCACTGGAACGCCTCGCTGTTCAAGCAGGGCACCGAGCTCGAAGCGATCTCGCGTGGCAACCTGGAAATGTCGATCGCCTCGGCGCAGGAGCTGGCCGAATTCTTCCCGGAGTTCAGTGTGTTCTCGGCCGGCTATGTGCACCGCGATGCGGCGCACCAGGTGCGTGTGTTCAATTCCGACTTCTTTCAGCCCTACAAGAAGAGGGTCGAAGACCGCCTCAAGGTCAAGCTGCTGTCGGTCATGTATCTGGGCCGCCGCCAGATCAATCTACGCACCGACAAGCAAATCAACACGCCGGCCGATCTGGCGGGCGTGAAGTTGCGTATGCCCGGCTCTGAGGCCTGGCTGTTTTTGGGCCGCGCTCTGGGGGCCAACCCGGTGCCGATGGCCTTCACCGAGGTCTATACCGGCTTGCAAACCGGCGCGATCGATGGCCAGGACAATCCGCTGCCGACCGTGCGCGATGCCAAGTTCTTTGAAGTGACCAAACAGGTGGTGCTGACCAGCCATTTGGTGGACCTGAACTATCTGACCCTCAGCAAAACCCTTTGGGACCGGATGACCCCCCAGCAGCAAGCGACCGTGCAAAAGGCGGCCGATGACGCCGCCCAGTCGGCCCGCCAGCGCCAGCTGGCCCTGGAGGGTGAGCTGGAGGCCTTCCTCAAGGAAAAAGGTCTGAGGGTCTACACGCCCAACCTCGATGCCTTCCGCAAGCAGGT
>VGHR01000177.1 GCA_016868205.1 Betaproteobacteria bacterium | reverse complement strand
ACGAGATCAACTTCAACCGCCGGATGCTGACGGTGCCGGCGGCGCGCTCGAAGTCGAAGAAGCCGCCGGTGTCGATCATCTACGCCTGGGACTCGATCCGGAAGAAGGTGGGATTGGGTGAAGTGCAGCTGCACGACCTGCGCCACAGCTACGCGAGTTTCCTGGTCAACGCCGGGCGGTCGCTCTACGAAGTGCAAAAGCTCCTGGGTCACCACGATCCGAAGGTGACGATACGCTACGCGCACCTGTCGCCGCAGGCGATGCTCGAGGCGGTCAGCGTGGTGGGGAATGTGGTCGGCAGGCGGCCGGTGGTGGCGAATCAGGCTGCGGTGGCGGCCACGGTGTAATCAGCGCAACGCCTCGAGCATCTTTTCTGCATCAGGCCAGGGCAAGCGACGCTTGCCCTCTTTCATTTTGTGCAAGGCCTTGAGCGCCTCGCCCACCGTCAGCAGCTGGTTTTCGACCATGGCGCACAGCAGACCGATGGTGCCCATGACCGAGACCGAATCCTTGCTGTCAACGATGCGCAAGTTGGCATCACCCGTCAGCAGGGTACAGGACTCCTGTTTAGCCAACGCCAGCGCCAGGTAATCATTGTAGGTGGGCTTGGCGCCATTCCTGGCGGGCAGCGTACGGTTGTACTGACTGGGCAGCTTTTCAGCGTATTTCACGAAGTCGCCACTGACCTCCATGATCTGCAGGCCCAACTGCTCGAGCCCGGGACTGTCCTCTTCAATCTCGTCGTAGTACGCCAGCTGATGGATTCGGTATTGATGGCGGCAAGTTCGAACTGCTCCTGCCGTAGGTCGAGTACAGGGTCACTCATGCCGGCAACAACTTCCGGTTGATTTCAGCCATCAGCCGCCGTAGGCGCCCCACGATGGTCTCGAATGGCAGAGGGTCGCCGCAAAACATCTGGGCGGCCAGCATCGCCTGGTGGTCCTGGCGCAAGGCCTCCAGCAACGACGCATCCGGGATCAATCGCAAGCCACCAGCGATGCACTGGTCGTAATGACTGAAACCGCTGCGGTAGAAGGTCTCCTTGATGCGCAGTACGTCACGCAGCAACTCCGAATCGCCCGTGGCCTGTTGCCCGACCTCGTGATCAGCCAGCCGCGCCAGGTCATACCAGTGGCGGGACAGGCGCTCGGCACTGGGTCTCAGGCTCGGGCGATGGCACTCGACGTGAATCAGCGTGGCCTTCTCCCAGAAGGTGCGCGCCGCAGACAACACGGACCCCTGCGCGGTCGGCAATGCGAGGTTGGGGACGTGTTCGGCAATATCCGGTGTGATGGAAAGCAGGCTCTGTGGCAAGGTCGAGTTGCGACCGCCGAACTCGATCAGGATGCTCGGACGCACGTAGCTGTAGTGGTTTCTACCGCGCTGGGGTAGAACACCCACAACTTCTCAGCATCATCGCTGACCTCGATGCTGATGGGCTGCGTGGGAAGCGCCGTGGCAAGCGCTGCCTGGAATGCCGGCACCAACTCGTCGATGACGTGCGTCGTGAGCGCCGCCTTCAATGCGTCCGACAATTTGCCGCGCTGGTTGTTGCTGGTAATCGATTCCAACTCGGGGGCGTCCGCCACCAGGCTGCGGTAATCGACGGTGACGTCGATGTCCTCGGAGAAACGGTCAATCGCCTTGTAGACCTTGGACAACGAGGTGCCGCCCTTGAAGGCCATGGGCTTGCGGCAGGGCAGCTGAAACAGGATGTCGAGCACCTGGCACAGCCAGATGTCTTTTTCGAGGATCTCAGCCCGGCGGCCCATCACAGGTGCCAGGCTCTGGAGCACATCGGCTTGATCGCTGACGGGCAGGTCGAAGTAGCTCTCTCGGTCAATCTTAGCCATGCGCCACCGCGCCTTCCTCGTACCGACGAAGGGCTTCGACCATCCAGGCCGGCATCGAGGCCTTGGCGCTGCGTAACGCCTCGAATTCGATCTGTGGCAGCTTGGCAGCGATACGCTCGAACGTGGCCGGCGTGACTTGCCGACGGCCGAGGTACCAGAGGGCCGATAACGCTTGGCCCGCTGGGCGACCTGCCAGTGCGAGCTTTCGCGCAGCGACATGCTGCAGTCGCACCTGCAGCTTGCCCATCCGTACGGTGTGAGACGATCCGGTGGTGTAGAAGATCGGCTGGGCCGGTACTTGGGTGCTGAAGCCAAAACGACGAGCGGCCTCGGCCCCGTGCACTTCAATGGAGGCTCCTTCGGCAGCAGCGACTGTCTGCGCCACCGCTTCCGGCGAAGGCATGGACTTCAAGCCAAAACGGCTGGTCTTGGGGACGGTGTAGAGGCCACGGCCGAGGCGCTCGATGAACCCTTCCTTGGTCAGACGCATCAAGGTCTGATCAATGGACGCGCGCGAACCCAACCCTGCAAACAGGGCTGGGGTGAAAGGTTCTCCAGCAGGTTGGGCCGCGATGCGCTCGCGGATGGCTTGTGATGTGCTCATGGCTGCCTCCGTGTTAGATAATTTACCAAAATATCTAACAGTTCACAAGGCGTACGTTGTGACCAAGAAACGGCTTCGCTTATCCTCCGCAGCTTTTTTGCCCGGAGGAATCTCATGATTTGGGTATGGTTGCCCCTGCTGGCCTTTGCCGTCGGGGTTATTGTTGGCACATTCAGTGTGCGTCGCTACCGGCAGGACCGTGTCGCCTGGGCGCAGCGGCGGCTGCAACTGAAGGTGTTGTCGATCGAACTCAAGAGCCTGCGCAGCAAGGTGGTCTCCACCCAAGGCCGTCGCACACCACCGGCCAAGCGGCGCTTGGTGCGCAAGTTGCCGACGCTGAAATGGTGGCAACGACGGCTGATTGCCTGGCTGCGCCTGCATTTTCCATGGCTAACGAGCTTCATGCGATTCTCGCCCGGCACCTACATTCGCTGGCTGCAGGCCAAGTCGCGCAAGGGCCACGCAATGAAGATCGCCGAGGGCAAGTCGCGTGGCAGACCACCCACGCCGCAGTTCGTGGTCGATGCCATTGTGGCAATCAAACGAGACAAGCCGCGCTACAGCGCCGGGCACATCGCCCGGATGATCTCTGGTGGCGAGATGAAATTTCTCATCAGCAAAAAGACGGTCGCCACAATCCTCAAAGCCCATGGCTTCAAGCCGAGGCCAAAGGGCAAACGCCCGCCTCGGGAAGAAGAGCCCGGCTGGCTGACCACTCTCTACAACCAGCACGTCATGGCCATCGACTTCAAGAACACTCTTGACTTGGCGGGCAACACCATGGCCGTGTTCAACCTGATCGACCACGGACGACGCGTGCTGCACTGGTCTCGCGCGACTTACAACCCCTCTGCAGAATGGGTGGCCCAGCAACTGCGCAACGCCTTCATGGATCTGGATGAGCTACCCGAAACCATCGTCATGGACAGGGACAGCATTTTCTTGCCGATCGTCAAACAGACACTACCGGCCATGGGAATCAAGACTATCCGGATTGGCTACAAGTGTCCGTGGCAGAACGCGGTCGTGGAACGCTTCCACCGCACCCTTGCCGACGAATTGCTGCGCGAT
>VGHR01000176.1 GCA_016868205.1 Betaproteobacteria bacterium | reverse complement strand
ACCTCTATAGGTGTTGGCCGGCAACTGCACCTGGGTGTAATAGGGCTGCTCCTTGAGCAAGGCCGCCACTTCAGGGCCCACCAGCGGGATCACCTTGAGCGAATGGCTTTGGGCAAAGTCGGTGACGGCAGCCACAGGCACACCGGCGGTGATCAGGGTGGCGTGCAAGTTGCCATCCTTAATCTTGTCGACAGCTTGGGTGAACGACGAGCTGTCTTCCTTGACCTCGCTGCGGTTGATGCCGTTGACACGCAGCAAATCAGTGACCAGCTGGTACTGGCCTGACCCTGGCGCGCCTGAAGAGATGCTCTTACCCTTGAGGTCCTTGACGCTGTTGATCCCCGAGTCAGCGCGCGTGATCAGTTGCACGGTCTCGGGGTACAAGGCGCCCAGGGCGCGCAGACCCTTGATCGGGGCGTTGGCAAACTGGTTCTTGCCGTTGTAGGCCGCGTCCAGGATGTCCGCTGCCACAAAGGCCGATTCGATGTCCTTGGTTCCCAGTAACTTGGCGTTGCCCACCGATGCGCCCGCCGCTTCGGCGGTGGCGGTGATCTTGCGGCCGTCCACGCTGGCCTTATTGGAAATCAATTGGGCCAGCATACCGCCCAGAGGGTAATAGGTGCCGCCTGTGCCACCGGTCGCGATACCAAAAAACACCCGCTGCTGGGCGATCGCGGCGCCACCTGGCACGGCGGCCGATCCAACGAGGGCCAATGCGAATCTGCGATTGAGTTTCATCATGTCATTCCTTGCGGATAGTTAGTCGATCAAAATACCTCGATCTTGTCGGCCCTTGAAGGCAGGCAAAATAGCAAAGGCCCCGACACTGTGTTGCCATTTGCCCAGAAACACGAGGCTGGATGCGAGAATAACAGGAAGCACAGACCCTACAAAGAAGCACTTTGACTTCAGGTCGATAAAAAAGAATTCATCCGCAATCAACCCGTTGCTCACGGGACCGGACCAATGAAGGAGTGCCTCTTGGGCGCATGGGATGTGATCGTGATCGGTGCCGGCGTGATGGGCACCTCGGTGGCCTGGAACCTGGCAGCCCTGGGCTGCCGGCGCGTCCTCGTGCTCGAACGCGGGCAGATCGGATCGGGCACCACGTCGCAATCGAGCGGCATCTTGCGCACCCACTACTCGGTGCCCCAAAACATCGAGCTCGCGCAGCGTTCGTGGTCCGTCTTCGAGCGCTTCGCCGAGCACCTCGAGGATGAAGACGCCTCGGCAGGTCTGGTGCGCTGCGGCTACCTGATCGCCGCGCCGCAAGGCCCCAAGCTCGAGCCGCTGCGCGCGGCGCTTGCGTCCCAGCAAGCGCGCGGGATCGAGGTAAAACTCCTGTCCGCACAGGACGCCACTCAGTACTTGCCCATCGCCCGGTTCGACGACGCGGCGCTGATTGGCTTTGAACCTGATGCCGGCTTCGCCGACGCCTATCTGGTCGCCACCAGCTACGCCCGCGCGGCTCGCCGCCTGGGCGTGCAGTTTCGCGAAGGGGTGCGCGTTGAGGACCTGTGGGTTCGAGACGATCGGGTGCAAGGCGTGCGCACCGCCCAGGGTCTGGAGACGGCGCCCTGCGTCATCAGCACCCAAAACATCTGGACCCACGAACTGGCGCAGTGGACCGGCATCCGGGTGCCACTGATCGCCGAACGCCACCGCGTGATCGCGTTGCAGGGGCCGCAGGACTACACCTACCGCATGCCCGTTTACAAAGATTTGGGCTCTACGGGCATGCTGTATTGCCGCAGCTATGGAGGGCGTCAGATGCTCGTGAGCGAAGGCACTGCCGGGCAGACGCTGGCGACGCCCGACAACGAGCAGGGCGACGTCCCGATGGAGTATGTCGCGCAAGTGGGCGAGCAAGTGGCGCAGCGCTTTGAATCCTTTGCCCAGGCCGGTCTGGCCTCTGCCTGGACGGGGGTCTATGACGTCACACCCGACTGGAACCCGGTGCTCGGGTCGATCCCCGAGGTGGCGGGCTTGGTCGTGGGCTTTGGCTTTTCCGGTCACGGCTTCAAGCTCTCGCCAGCGGTCGGCCAGGTACTGGCGCAACAAGCGCTGGGGCTGACCACCGACATCGACCTGGCTCCCTACGCCCTGGAGCGCTTTCGAAACGGACAGCTGCTGAAAGGTCACTATGGACAGGGTGCAGTTTCTTGAGCTGTTCACTGATCAACTCACTTGAGTCGGTCCGAAGGACCATCAAGAGAAACATCAGCGTGGAGTACCGGCACATGAGGCAAGGCGGGTCGATGCTGGAGCCTCTGGTTGAACGAGCCATCGACATCACTGACCGCGCTTTGCGCCTGCTGCCGGGGCGTGGTCTTTGAGGTCCTTGGGAAATTGTTTCACCCGGCGTCTCTTGATCCCCTTAACAAGGTGCAATCCGATGTCAACGAACATTACCTTTAGAACGGCAGGCGGGTGTATCCTCTGCACCCCGTGCCAAGCGACGGCCAAAAGCACTCGTCAGCAATGCCGTATGCCAGCCACAAAGGGCAAACGGGTCTGCAAGCTGCATGGCGGCCACAGTACTGGCCCGAAGACACCAGAAGGCCGGCAGCGTTGTGCCGAGGCACGCCTTGTTCACGGTTAGGAAACAACCAGTATCCGCAAGGTGCGCCACCTTGCCAGCGCCCGGTTGGAAGTTCTCGAGATGGCAGGTCAAGCACTTGGCTTCATGCAGGGGAGCTATATTTTAGACTCAGGGGAAACTGGGCAGTTGCAGTTGACGAGAAGTTTTGACGATGTCGTCTTCTTTCAAATTGCCTAATGACTTGCATTGACCCACGTTAGATATTAATTTGATCCAAGTGAGAATTTACAGTCTAGTATTGAATTGCGAATTCAATCGTTGCCTAACCTCCTGAGGCGCCGACTCAGGGCCTGTACAGCTCGGACCGGGGATCGAAGCAAGCCACCAGCTCGCGCGGTAGAGCAGTAGCGGCTGCAAGCAGATACCGGCGGATCTGCGGTGCGGACCTCCAGGGAGTGGTACTCCCGCTCCAAATGGCCCCCTCTATGATTTCCATGAAGGCTCCTTCGCCGTACAGGATTACTACTGCGGGACTAAGTGTATCAAATGACGCCTCAACCAGCCACCAGGGGCCTGTACGCAGCACATTGAGCGCGCGGGCGGTGTGTGAATCTGGCGGACTAAAAGCGCTGATACGTGAAACTACTGTTTGGGCATCAGGGTGATGTGGGTTTACCTGCTGCACGGATTCGCATCGCCGAGTAATTGTGTTGATCTGGTCTTCCATCCAGCCTCGGGGATCGTAGATCTGGCCCTGCGTAGCCACAAATCGGCGACCGTCGATGCGAGGCAGATCGACATGGGCGTTGAGCACCCCTAGCGCGGTCACGATCAAAAGGGTTAGCGCAACATGTCTTTTCATAGTAAGGAATCCTCCCTAGTTTAATTGGCAGCTTCCTCGCCCAGCCGCAGGGCTTCGCGTTGAAGTTCGGTGATGTCTTCACAGGGTTCAGGTTGTGCGTGCCTAGTGGTCCGTGCGGAGGAGGGCGTTCATGGCTAAATTGCCTTCGTCATGGTGGCAGCCTA
>VGHR01000175.1 GCA_016868205.1 Betaproteobacteria bacterium | reverse complement strand
CCTCCCACTCCTTAGGGGAAAAGCCAGTCAGCTCAAGGTCAAAGCCAGCGTCCTTCAACTCGGACAACTCGATGCCAAGCAGATCGTCTTCCCACGAGGCGTTCTCGCCAATCTTGTTGTCGGCCAGGATCAGAGCGCGTCGCTGGGTGTCGGTAAGGTGCTCCAAGGGCACCACGGGAACCTCGGCAAGACCGAGTTTTCGCGCAGCAAGCAGCCTGCCATGGCCGGCAACGACGTTATTTGCGCCATCAATCAGGATGGGTGCGCCCCAGCCGAACTCACGAATGCTTGCGGCGATCTGAGCCACTTGAGCGTCGGAATGCTGCTTAGCATTGCGGGCATAGGGGATCAGCGAATCGACCGCGCGGTATTCGAGTTTGATGGGGTTCATGAAGGCTTGAAATGAAAAACCCGCCTCGCATCACATGGGGCGGGTTTGAAGGGCAGAAAACAAAACGCCCACCAAGAAAATTAGGTGGGCGTGATTTGAGCGATTAGCTGAACGGTACCTCTTCGATATATACCGCGTCAAGCTGATTTTTAAATTCGCCTTACACCATGATTTGATAGCGCTTTGCCTGCGCCATCGGGCGGACCGAACGGTCATTTTTCTCCATCTTCACCAGTCCATAGCGAGACATGGTTTTGAGAGTTCGCGACAGGTTGCCCTGCTTGCGTCCCGTGATGTCAGCCAATTCACTGATGGACGCTGGGCGAGAGGTACGGATGACATCTAGCAGTGCACGGTTTTCATTGCTCAACTCGGCGAAGCGCCCGATCAGCCAAGGACTTTTGCAACGTATAGCTGGAGCCTTTCTCGAATAGTTCCTCAAGACCTTTGTACTTGAACGACTCAATCATGGTCAGAGTGTAAAGCTATGCTTTACACGTCTCAAGCCAACTGGTCACCGGCTGTACCCATAGTGCGCCGCCAGCACCGCGAGCGCCCCGACCAAAATGTCTTTGGCCTCGTACTGATTGAGCGTTCGGCCATTCCACCCCTCAACCGCTGACCACTCTTTCACGCTTCGACCCAGGCCTGCCACATGCCAAACGGCGCAACCACCGGGGCTTCTGATTCCGCCCACAGCGTCGAGCGCCTCATGCATGCGCTTTCGCGCCCAGACCACCCGCTCGGTCATGTTGTCCGTCCACTGGCCACCGGGGATACGGGTGAGCGGCGGGGCGCCTGCGAGGCCCATCTGGGCAAAGACAAAGGCTCGGTTGAAGTCTTGCCCGGCATCGTGCATTTGAGTTGTGATCGAACCGTTGCGCAGCAAGATGCCCAAGGAGTCGATGCAGCGAAAGTGCTCGGTTCGGTAGCGGGTACCTTCTTCTGCTTGGCTGATCCATTCACCAACCCGTCCGCCGGGCAGCTTCACCAACGTGCCGTGGGTCAGTGGCTGAGCGATTTGTTTTTTAGCCATAGCGCGCCTCCTTGCCAACAGCGGGGTATGAGTTTTGTGCCATCACCCAGTGCAAGAGCGCCAACGCATCCGCTTCGCTGGCATCGATCACCGGGTGACCCAAGGCACGCACTGCCTCAGCCACTTCTGCCTTGCCCGCGTTGCCCTTGCCGGTCACATGGCGCTTGATCGTGCCCACGGGTACGCCCTTGTGCGGGATCGATTGGTGCTCACACCAGCCTGTCAGCGTTGCCAGAAAGCCGCCGTAGGCGTGCGCGGCATCGACGCCAAGGTGGCGGCGCACCTCCTCGAAATAAACCGCGTCCAGCCCAAGTGCGGCGCCTCTCGGGGCCGTCGTAGCCAGGAGTTCGTCCAACCAGCGACGAAAGCGCAGGTAGCGCATCCCGCCACCTTCGAATCGCTGGGGCTTGAAGCTGACATAGCCGTGGATCATCGTGCGATCAAGTAGGCTCAAGGCCCAGCCAGTCGTGGTGCCCAGGTCCAGCGCCAAAACGGTTGGGGGTTTAGCGTTGGATTGTGAATCTTGTGGGTGATGCATCGGGAAAGTCCTCCAAGGGTGCGAACAAGCGCTCGTGCCCACTTGTTCAAGCGACCTGGAGGAGCTCAGGCATTGCCGGGTCAGGGCTGGTGCGAGGCTCCCTCATGTCCGGTTTCGTTACGGCTACGGGGAAGTCAATGCGGTGCGCAATCGACTGCAAAACAGATTTCAATACTTCATCTTTCAACGCCAAGGCAGGGTGCCCGGGAGTAGTAGAGAGATAGTTCAATATTTATTTATTTCAATCTAGTTCTCCTTCTCTCTGTCTCTGTCTGGGGGGCTTCGCGCGCGCGAGGCTCTAGGGCCCCACTTTTTATAGGTGTATCTCTAGTGGGGGGTTTGAAAGATGAAATTACTGAAGCAAACCCCCCAGGGTGGCGCATGTGATTGATTTATAACGCCTTTAGTATCTGGGTGGGCCTGCCTTTGCTTTGAAGCGTGGTGGCCTCGATCAGCCCGGCCTCGCTCAAAGTGCGCAACACGCCATCACGCTGGCGGTGGTCCATGAATTGCGTGCGCCTTGTGAAGTCGCTCTTGGACATGCCAGCCATGCCCGCATCCCGCAAAATCTGCACGGCCCGCTTGTGGTGGGACTCGACCTGGTTCTCGGACACCCGCGCAGAAGCTTCACGGATCGTGAGCTCGGCACAGTGGCGCGAGAGCATGATCCCCCACTTGGCATCGTTGTCCTCGATCTGGGGGTCCACAGGGTCACGCGAGACCGCGCGAATGAGCGCCAACTTGGTGGCGTTCTCCTCGATCCGGGCGAGAATGGAGGAGTAACCGGTGCCCCGAGATGTGCGAAGTCGCTCGACTAACTCCTGGTCAAGCTGGCGGAAGGTGGCTCTGGCTTGCGGGGTCATCGGGACCACGCGAGGGTCCACCAGCACCTCATCGATTGCACCCACATCGGTGAGATTGCCGTTGAGCTTGCCCCCGCCCTGGTGGATAAGGATCAGCCGGTCAATCAAGTCTTGGGGCGGGTCGATGATGCCAAACGCCTCGTTGCTGTCCGGGAAGTCGTCCTCGCTTTCCATGATCAGAAAGCGGGCTAGCGATCCGTCTGCCACGTTGGACGCCTGCAGCGCTTGCCAAAAGTGCAGAGGCGTCGTGGTGCCGTAGATGCATGCGCAGGGCTGGTGAATGGCCCGGTGGGCGTTGTTGTGCTGAGTGCTAGCGTATTCCACGCCGAAATAGGAGGTGCCCGAGGTGGTGTAGAGCTCGGTCATCAGGTCCAGGATCTCGCACACATAACGCGGCGAGCGCTTGCGGTCGGCCGCTGCCGAGAGAAACATCCCGAACTCATCGAGTTGGAACAGGATCGCGGGCTGGCGCTGGATGGCTGTCAACAGGCCTGAGCCCGATGCGATCTTGTTGCCACCCAGGTACTGCAGCAGGTTGGCCTTGCGGAATAACTCGTTGATCACCACGCGGCTGTGGTTTTTGCCGGCGCCACTCTCGGCGATGCCAACCACATAAAGGTTCGAACGGATGTTGCTCACGGTTCGGTACTTGCGCCCCATCAAAGCCCCGATCGCACACAGGCTCGCACCGAGTGCCAGCACCGGTTGAGGGCGCTTGGCCGTCGCTGCCATCAAGGCCATCATGTCTGCGATCACACCCCCCACCTGATCCCAGCCGACCGGCATGGGCTTGGGCGGAGGCAGTG
>VGHR01000174.1 GCA_016868205.1 Betaproteobacteria bacterium | reverse complement strand
AATCTGGCAATAGCGATGCAACAGCGCCAGTGGATGAAGGGTTTGTGGGATCAAGCTACGCAGTTCGATTTGCCTGTCAAATTCGCCGCCAATCACGCTCCACAGGCGGGCTAATGGAAAATCTGGGATCAATAGCCGTCGGACCGGGGCGGTAACCGGTCAAATAGCGGCCCCAAGCTATTCCAAAGTTCATGGTCGGCGCTTACAATAATCGTCATGAACGCTGACAAAACCCCCATTCGGTCACGAGCGCTTGCGCTGATCGAGGCCGACGGCCATCGGGTCGGCGCTCGTCTGGCACAGGCTTCGGGAGTGTCGAGACAGGTCGCCAATGGCTACCTGCAGGCCATGGTGCGCGACGGTCTGGTGAGTGCCGAGGGCACGACCCGGGCACGGGTGTACGCGCTCCGCGCGCTGGAGCAGGCCAGCAGGCGCTACCCGCGCGAAGGGCTGCAGGAAGACGTGGTCTGGCGCGAGCTCGTGGCGCCGGTGGTCGCCGCCTGCCCGGACAACGTGCGCAACATCTGGCACTACGCGGCCACCGAGATGATCAACAACGCCATCGATCATTCCGGCTCGGAAGAGGTGACGGTGGAGGTGAGCCGCAACGCGCTGCGGACCGAGTTGCGGGTGATCGACGAGGGCGAGGGCATCTTTCTCAAGATCCAGCGCGCGCTGGGGCTGCTTGATGCACGCGAGTCGATCCTGGAACTCGCCAAGGGCAAGCTGACCACGGCGCCCACGCATCACTCCGGCGAGGGGATCTTCTTCACTTCGCGCGCGATGGACGTGTTCGAGATCGAATCGCACCAGTTGCGGTTCAGCCACCGGCCACGCGCGGCCGATGCGATCTTCGAACAGCCGCAGGACACGCCGGGCACCCGCATCCACATGCGGCTGGCCAACGACAGCGCGCGGCTGATGCGCGAGATCTTCGATGCCTACACCGATTCCGAGGAGCACACCTTCGACCGGACCGTGGTACCGCTGCGGCTGGCTCAGTACGAAGGTGAGCAGCTGGTCTCGCGATCGCAGGCCAAGCGCGTGGCCAACCGATTCGAGCGGTTCAAGCGGGTGGAGCTCGACTTCTCCGGCATCCACGACATCGGGCAGGCCTTTGCCGATGAGCTGTTCCGGGTGTTCGCCAACGCGCACCCGGGGATCGTCATCACGCCCATGCACACCGAGCCCGCGGTGGCCAGCATGATTCGCCGCGCGGTGGCGGCTCGCGAAGCGCAGGCGGACATGCCGCCAGACAAGCAGGGGTAGACCATGGCCATCACGAACCAGGAACGCATCGGCAAGGCGATGGATCTGCTGCGCCAGGGACTGGCGCCCTTCGTCGACCGCGAGTTCAGGAACCTCCACAAGGCGCAGGCGCTGCAGAAGGAGGCTGGTCACGCCTTCATCAAGAGCCAGAGCCACGAGGGCTGGATCGCGGTGGCTGACGATTACGACGACGGGGGCTTCTCAGGCGGCAACATGGAGCGTCCCGCGCTGCGGCGCTTGATGGCCGACATCGAGGCGGGCAAGGTCGATATCGTGGTGGTCTACAAGATCGACCGGCTGTCGCGATCCTTGGCCGACTTTGCGCGCATGGTCGACGTGTTCGACCGACACCGGGTCATGCTTGTGCTGTTCTTTATTGAGTTGTCGTAAGGGCTAAATGGGCTCTGGGCACGCTACCGCCATGCCGTGTCACTACGGACAAGCGCGGTCAAGGGGGTAAAAAGTAAGGTGTAACGCACTTCTGTAAGAAGTCGAACGATCCTACCGCAAAACCACCGTCCGTTCTACGGTTGAACGAAACTATTTCTCGATTCGCGAATCGATGTTGGGTCTGCGAGGCTGATCGGGCTGGGTCAGGCCTTGCGGTTGGCTTACCACGGGGCGATTTCGGTGGTCTGGCCTTGTTGCTGTACCGCCTCTTCCATGCTGACGGTGTTTACCACCAGCTCCAGGTGGGTCAGGATCTCGGGTTCGTGGCGCCCGATGTAGCTCTTGACAGCCCCGTTGGCCAGCAGCTTTGTGAGGTAGCCCTTGGCCACCACCAGGTTGAGCAGGTCGGAGCCGTAGTTCTCTTCTGCCTGGGTGTAAGACTCTTGCACCTGAGACATCTCTTTTTCCAGCTTTTCGATCTGCTCGATGGGCGCGGTCTTCTTTTCGCGCTCGGTGGGCTTGAAATCGGTGCGTTGCTCGGGCGGCGTAGCCTTGAGCAGGGCTTCGGCATGCGCCACGGTGATGGTGTTGCTGGCGATCATCAGTTCCACAGCCTCCACCTGGCGGGCGGCCTTCATGTTGCGCAGGATGCGGGTGACGTCTGGGGTGAACTGCTTGTCTTGCAGCAGGGTGATGGACTCGGGGCAGATGCCTTCGAGCAAGTTGATGCGCCGGTTGATCGAACTCAAGTTGACGTTGAACGCCCGGGCCAGCCGCTCCTTGCTCACGCCCCGGTCGATGGCGCGGCGGATCATGTAGTGCTCGGCGATCGTCGACAGTCTATTGATGTGGTGGTTGTAGCTGAAGGTCTCGTCGTCTTTGGCGAACAGGCAGGGGCCAACGCTCATGCCCAGCTCCTTCAAGGCAAGCACGCGCAGGTGGCCGTCCAGCACGAGGTACTCGAGCTTCTTGCGGTCGGGCTGGATGACGGACAGCGGCTCGATCAGCCCCACCTCGTGAATGGAGGAGACGATCTGCTTGTACTTGCGGGTGCTCATCACACCGTCGGGCACCTTCTTGCTGGGCAGCAACTGGTCCAGCGGGATCTGATAAGTCTCCAGCTCAAAGCCCAGCAGGGTGTTGAGGGGGCCCGTTGGTAGGTTCAGCAGGCTGGGGCCGTCCTCGGCGTCACTGACGCTGCCCGGGCGATAGATGCCGGGGTACATCTCGGTGAGGTTGCTGTGGGTGACGTGTGTGGTGGCTTGGCGGGCGGTGTTCACAGCGTGGCTCCTTCGGGTTCGGGGTGGTCGGGGGTGCTGGCACTGCCCAGCGTATTGACCCGCTCGGCCAGGTACTTGGGAAGGGTGTCCAGGCCCTCGGCGCGCAGCAGGTTCACAAAGTGCTCGTCGGCAAAGAGCTTCTTCAAGCCCTGCACCACCAACAACAGACGTTGGTGGGCGTGCTCGGCTTTGAGGACCATCTTGCGCTGGCGCTCCACCTCGCGCTGGTAGGTGCGCACCAGGCTGTAGCTGGATGTGGGTGGTTTGATCTGGTCGCGGTTGGGGGAGGCCGGGCCGTGCTCCAGGCGCTTTTCGATCAGGCGCTTGGCTTCGATGATCTGGCGGCCTTTGAGCTGTCCGTTTTCATAGGCCTCTTGAAGCAAGTCACCCAGGTTGGCTTGGCCGTCGCCTTCGGTGGCGTTTTCGTTGGCGCGGGCGATTTCCAGTGCCGTGGTGAGCGGGATGGTGCCGCGCTGCACGCCTTCGATCAGGCGCTCCTCCCCTTGGTCAAGCAGGAAGACGATGTCTTTGACGTACTTGGGCGAGAGGCCCGTCTTCTGAACCCAAATTTTCCATTAGCCCCGATGTCTAATGGAAGCCATTAGCGCAAGTTCCGGATTTAATTGAAGAAACGGGATTTTCTGAATGAATTGGTGGTGCGCGATTTCAGTGCGAGGTAAAAATGACCTTTGAGCTCAGGTTTACGGACAAAGAAATCACCGCCTGGG
>VGHR01000173.1 GCA_016868205.1 Betaproteobacteria bacterium | reverse complement strand
AGGCTGAGAGCGCGTTCTCGCGCGCCAATGCGGTGTACGACACCACCATCGGCTGGCGCTTTGTCAACAAGCTCATGAAGGAAAAGTACGGCGTTGATTCGATGCCTGAGACTGCAGAGAATGTGGCTGTCGATTTCAAGATCGAACGCGAGGCCCAGGACCGCATGGCTCTGGCCAGCCAGATGAAGGCGGTCGCTGCCCAAAAAGCCGGCCATCTGGCCCGTGAAATTTGCCCGGTAACCATCCCCCAGAAAAAGGGCGACGCGATCGTCGTGGACAAGGACGAGCATCCGCGTGAGACCAGCCTGGAGGCGCTGGCCAAGCTCAAGGGCGTGGTGCGACCGGACGGCTCGGTGACGGCAGGCAACGCCAGCGGGGTGAACGATGGCTCCTGCGCGCTGCTGCTGGCCGATGAAGCCTCGGCTGCCAAAAATGGCTTGACCCCCAAAGCCCGGGTGGTGGGCATGGCCACCGCCGGCGTGGCCCCGCGCATCATGGGCATAGGCCCGGCGCCCGCCACCGAAAAGGTGCTGGCACTCACCGGACTGAAGCTCGCGCAGATGGATGCGATCGAACTCAACGAGGCCTTTGCCGCTCAGGGCCTGGCCGTGCTGCGCATGCTTGGCCTGAATGACGACGACGAGCGCGTCAACGCCTGGGGCGGGGCGATTGCCCTGGGCCACCCCCTGGGCGCCTCGGGCGCGCGCCTGGTGACCACCGCCATCAATCGCCTGCACACTCAGGGCGGTCGTTATGCCCTGTGCACCATGTGTATTGGCGTAGGGCAGGGGATTGCGCTGGTGATCGAGCGGGTCTGAGCGCTTTTTGCGGGTGAGGCTGCATCCCCCAGTGACCGGCTGGGGATGCAGTCTTTACGTTGGTGCTGGTTTCTGGTTGGGCGCTTCTGCCTGATGGGCCCCTATCGGGGCTATTCATAGCTTTATTTGGGAAGTTATCATGTGTAGATAATTTGACAAATTTCGATATAAACTAAGTCGCATGCATCCCATACGCAACCCTTTTTCCCCGGGTGCGGGCACGCCTCCCCCCGAGCTTGCCGGCCGCGACGAGCTACGCGAATCTCTGCGCATCGCCCTCGAGCGGGCCAGGATCGGTCGCCCGGCCAAGAGCGCCATGCTGGTCGGATTGCGAGGCGTCGGAAAGACGGTGCTGCTGGACCGCATCCGCATGGATGCCGAGGAGGCCGGCATCCACACGGTTCGCATTGAGGCGCCCGAAGGGCGCTCGCTTCCAGCTCTGATTGCGCCCCAGTTGCGGCAGGCCCTGCTGCGCTTGAGTCAGATCGCAGCGGCCAAAGACTATGCCGTGCGGGGTTTGCGTGCCTTGGCAGGATTCGTAGGCAAGCTCAAGCTGACCTTCGGTGACATCGAGGTTGGCATCGACTACGAGCCCGAACCGGGCCTGGCTGACAACGGCGATCTTGAGCATGACCTGCAAGCCTTATTTGAACAGGTTGGCTTAGCCGCCCAGTCCGCCCGCACGGCCTTGGCCGTCTTCATTGACGAACTGCAGTATGTGAAGGAGGCACAACTGGCGGCGTTGATCACGGCCATCCACAGAACCGAGCAGCGCCAGCTGCCCGTGGTGCTGGTCGGTGCGGGTCTGCCTCAATTGCGCGGGCAGATGGGCAACGCCAAGTCGTATGCCGAACGCCTGTTTGACTTTCCTTTGATCGGACCGCTGACGCCTGACGCAGCTTGCCTGGCTATCCAAAAGCCGCTCGAAAAAGAGGGTGTCGAGATCACCGAGGCGGCGTTAACCCAGATACTCCAGGTCACCCAGGGCTATGCGTATTTCATTCAGCAATGGGGCAGCCACACTTGGAAGGCGGCGCAGGCGTCTCCGATTGATACAGCCGCAGTCAGTGCTGCATCTGTGACCGCCGTGGCGGCGCTGGATGAGAGCTTTTTCCGTGTTCGCTTTGACCGCCTCACGCCAAAGGAAAAAAAGTACCTTCGAGCCATGGCCGATCTGGGCGCCGGCCCTCATCGGTCTGGCGACATCGCTGCTTGCTTCAATGCGGTGGTGTCATCGCTGGCGCCGACAAGAAGCTCTTTGATCACCAAGGGCATGGTCTGGAGTCCCAATCATGGCGACACCGCTTTCACGGTGCCCATGTTCGACGCGTTCATGAAGCGGATCATGCCGGGCGACGGCTGGCATTGACGCTGAGGTTCGCGTCTGCTTTTTCATTTGTGCGAGTTTCAGGCGAAGATCAGCCATGGTTTTTCCGCAACCAGAAAAACTGATTTCCGCGGCCTTTCTTGTGCCCTCCGAGGGGCTGCGACACACTGTCGAACGTTTGAAGTCGGTTGGAGACGCGTATGAGCAATCGGGTAGGCTGGATCGGTTTGGGTCGCATGGGCGAGGCCATGGCCAAGCGGCTGATCAAGGCCGGCCACGATGTTCGCGTCTGGAATCGAACTGCGTCCAAGGCCGCCCCCCTGGCCGAAGCCGGTGCCACCATCGTCCCGACCAAGCAGGATCTCTCGGCCTGCGATGCGGTGTTCACCATGGTCTCCACCACCGATGACCTGAAGGAAGTGCTGTTCGCCGAAGGCGGCCTGCTGGCCGACAAGAACAAGCCGCGCATGGTGGTCGATTCATCGTCCATCTCCCAGGAAGGGTCAGCTGAGATCCGCGAGCGCCTCGAAGCCATGGGCGTGGGCTACCTTTGCGCTCCGGTGTCGGGCAATGCCAAGGTGGCCAAGGCGGGCAAGCTGCTGCTGGTGGCCTCGGGTCCCAAGGCCCTGTACCAGGAGGTCGAGCCCATGCTGCAGGCCATGGCCCGCCGCGTGATGTGGGTGGGCGAGGGTGAGCTGGCCCGTGTCTGGAAGATCGCGCACAACACCATGTTTGGCGTCATCATCCAGAACCTTTGCGAGATCACGGTGATGGCCGAGAAGGCCGGTATCCCGCGCCATGTTTTTTTGGAGAGCATCAACGACTCGGTGGTCGGCTCGATGTACACCCGCTACAAGACGCCGATGCTCACCAATCTGACCTTTGATCAGGTGACCTTCACCCCCAAATTGCTGCTCAAGGACATGGATCTGGGTCTTGGGGCGGCCAAGGCCTATGGCGTGCCCATGCCGGCGGCCGCGGCCACGCGTGAGTCCATAGCGCGCATGGTTGGACGCGGACACGAAGATATCGATTTTGCGGTTCTGCTCAAGGAAGTAGCGGCCGATTCGGGCTTGGAACTCAAGTCCGAGAATGTGAAGATGAGCGACGGCCTGGAGTCCTGAAGGCATGCGGCCGACGCTCATCCGTGGGGCCACCATCATCACCCTGGACCGTCAGGGTGATCTGCCGCGGGGCGACATTTTGGTCAGCGGCGATGTCATCGTCGAGATCGCACCGCAGATTGCCGCCGATGCGGCTGAGTTGGTGGAGGCGGCCGGATGCATCGTGATTCCCGGGCTGGTTAACGCCCATATGCACACTTGGCAGACGGCCCTGCGCGGCCTGGCCTCCAACTGGACCCTGCTGGAGTATTTTTCCAAGATGCACGCGGGTTTGGCCACGGTGTTTTCGCCCGAGGACCTGCACATCGCCACCCTGGTGGGGGCGCTCAACCAAACCAACTGCGGCACCACCACGCTGGTGGACTGGTGCCACAACAACCCCAGCCCGGCCCATAACGATGCGGCCATCGAGGCCTTGCTGCAGTCGGGCATTCGCGCCGCTTTCTTTCACGGCACGCCTAAGCCCGATCC
>VGHR01000172.1 GCA_016868205.1 Betaproteobacteria bacterium | reverse complement strand
TTTTGTGACCCCGGTGGAACGGGTAGTGCGTATACGCACTGGGGAGCAGGACGAAGCTGCCGTCTGAGCTCGATGCCCTCGGCTCAGATTTGATCGAGGCCGTCGGCCCGACTCAGGCCGGCTGCTCGCACCAAGTGACGCAGCAAGTGCGGCGCTTGAGCATGAACGGCAATCAGATCCATCTGCCAGGGGCCCATGAACTGCTCGCTAACCACCTGGCTGAGGAACTTGAGCAAGTCATCGTAGTAGCCCTGGGGGTTCAGGAGTCCCACCGGCTTGTTGTGGTAGCCCAACTGTCTCCAGGTCCAGGCTTCAAACAATTCTTCCAGCGTACCGATTCCGCCGGGCAGGGCCAAAAAGGCGTCGGCCCGCTCGGCCATGATGCGCTTGCGCTCGTGCATGGTTTTGACCACCTGCAACTCGGTGCAGCCGCGATGGGCAAACTCCTTCTCCACCAGCGCTTCGGGGATGATGCCAACCACCGGTCCGCCGGCCTCCAGCGCCGCATCAGCCAGGATGCCCATCAGGCCGTTGCGCCCCCCTCCGTAGACCAGCTGTCCGCCATGCTCTGCAATCCATCGACCCACAAGGCGGGTCTGCTCCGCCCATGCTGTTTGCACGCCGGCCCTGGAGCCGCAGTAGACGCAGATGGAGAAGTGGGGAGTCATGCGTTTGTTAATCTGGCAGGCCAGGCCGCTGGGGCCTCACATCTGTGCCCGCGCCGCTGACTGGTCTTCTTTGGAGTCAATCAAGCGCGTGCCGGCCAGCACATCATGGAAAAACTGCCGGTCCTGGTGCAGACGCGCCAGGCTAGCCCAGAGGCAGACCCACAGCACGGTGAGGAACAAGGAAAAGCGTGCATCGAGCTGAAAAATCTGCACTGCCGCCAGAGGCGGCAAAAACCACAGCCAGCTCAACAAGTAGCGAGCCACTGCGCGCTTTTGCGACAGGGGCAATCCCTCGCGGTCCACCACCCGGATATGCCAAGTTTTCATGGCCAGGGTCTGGCCTCTGGACCAGAACCAGCCAAAGTAAATGCCCAGCACAAGAAAAAGGAAGGCCTGTTGGGCATGACGGTTTTCAAGGGCATGGCGGGTCTGACTCAGCGAACTGAAGAGATAGCTGGCGATGAAGATAAGCGCAAAAAGCAGCACCCCTTCATAGCACCAGCAGGCCATGCGGCGAAAAACGGAAGGGGTGGCTGCCTGAGAAATCAAGGTGGACGCTTGCAAGGGGGCGGGCCAAGAGGGAGATGACGCCGCAGGCCCGAAGTCTACTGACTGCTGCTCGCTTCGGGCGCCGCAGGGGTCTCCTCAGGGGTCTCTGCCGTCTTGGTGTTGCGGGCAGTGGCCGGTGGCGGCAATACTGCGAGCTTTTGGGCCGGCACGGGTTGAGCCGCCGGAGCCGCGCCTAGGTTGCGGCGGCTGGCCTGTTCGGCCAGCTTGAGCTTTTGCTCGGGCGTCAGCGCCTGGTAGGCCTGCCATTTGGCCCGCTTTTCTTCCGGGCTCAGTTCGCGGGCGATCTCAGCGGTCTTGCCGAAGTTCAGTCGCGCCCGGGCCCGATCCTGGGGGCTGAGGGTGGCCCATTCGCGCATGCGTTCATGCATTTTGCTTTGCTCGGCCGGCTGCAGGCTGTCAAAGTTGCGCGAGATTTCGAGCCATTTTTTGCGGTGGGTTGGGCTGAGCTGCTCCCAGCTCGAGGCCAGCGGTGCCAGAGCCTGGCGCTCCGCCGGGCTGAGGCGCCGCCAGCTTTCAGCCGGGGGAGGTGGCTTGACTTCTGGCGCTCCAGCGGGTCGACTTTGTGCCGCACTTGGGGGCATTGCGACACGCTCTTGGGCGGCCAAATTGCCGCCGCCCAGGCACAGCAGCCCGAGCAGCCAGATCCCAAGCGCACCTGTGGACCGGGCAGGGCCGGATGGGCCTAGGGACAGACCAGTTGAAGCGGGAGTCACTCTGAATCGGCTGATTTGAGGAATTGCATGAAGCCCGGATCAGCAAAGGCGGCGGGCGGCAGATCATCGAGCAGCAAGGCCAGATCGACCTCGGCCAATTCACGGGCGCGAAGCTCATTTTGGATTTCGTGAATACCCAGCAGGCCGATGACCAGCAGGCACAGCGCCATCAGGCTGCCCATCCGACCGAACCAGCCCATGCCCTCTTCCGGCCCCGAAGCCAAAGCCAGGCTCAGGCCGCGGACGGTCTGCGGGCTTGCGACTTTGCGACGGGCCAGGGCCTGCTCGCGGCCGGCGCGCAGGCGCTCGGCAATTGAGTGCGGCAATTGCGCGCTGCCTTCATTGAGCCGCGCAGCCAGCCGCATGCCCTGTCGATCAACCAGGGCCTCGTGGTGGCGGGGGAGAATGGGGCTCATGTGGAAAATCCTTGGTCTCTCAGCGATTTGCTGAGAGACTGGACGGCTCGAAAGCAATGCGTCTTGACGCTGCCCTGGGAACAGCCCATGACCGCGGCGGTTTCAGCGACGTCTATCTCTTCCCAATAACGCAGCAAGAAGGCCTCCCGTTGACGATCCGGTAGCTGTTTTATCAAACTTTCGAGCAGTTCCAAGGTCTGGTTTCGGCCGGTGGCGTCCTCAGCGCTCTCTGAACCCCATTCTTCCAGAGCTCCGGGCAAAAACTCCAGGAGGTCGGCGTCTTCGGGCAGTTCGAATTCGCTCAGACTGGAGAAAAGTGCCCGCTGGGACTTTTGCCGCCGGAACCAATCCTGTATGCAGTTGCTGAGGATACGCTGGAACAAAAGCGGCAGTTCGGCTGGGGGTTTATTGCCGTAATGCTGGGCCAGTTTCATCATGCTGTCCTGCACGATGTCCAGAGCCGCCTCCTCATCCCGAACATGGTAGAGACAGCGTTTGAAGGCGCGGCGCTCTGCGCTGCGCAGGAAGTCCGACAGTTCGGTCTCTGATGCCAAGGCGAAGGTGCGGGTCCGGCCCGGATTTTGGGGCGCAGACGGGCGTCCCTGTTAGTTTTGTGCCGAAATTATGGCATCCGCTTGCGCCCGCGCGCTCGATCGCGGCCGCTCGCAGCGGTCTTTGCTGTCATAATCATAGGTTCAGTCTCGAAAGCAAACGGGTCTGGATCCGGCGGCAACCAATTCCGCTCATGGTCCCAGACCTAAAGTCCCGCAGGCGCCTCAAAAGGGCGGCCCTAGGGGCACCGAAGGTTTTTCGTTAGAGAAAATCGCAAAGGTTCATCCATGGAAATCACCAAAGCAGAAATGGCCAGTGCTGCTGCCGCTCAGACGGCCGGCAAGGGCGAAGAGATCATGGGCGCCGAAATCCTCGTGCGCGCCCTGATTGAGGAGGAGGTTGAGTTCATCTGGGGTTATCCCGGCGGGGCCGTCCTCTATATCTACGATGCGCTTTACAAACAGGACCGCATGCAGCATGTCTTGGTCCGGCATGAGCAGGCGGCCGTCCACGCAGCCGATGGTTACGCCCGGGCTACGGGCAAGGTGGGCGTAGCCCTGGTGACCTCGGGGCCGGGCGTGACGAACGCAGTCACTGGCATCGCCACCGCGTACATGGACAGCATTCCCATGGTGATCGTCACCGGACAGGTGCCAACGGCCGCAATCGGGCTGGATGCCTTCCAGGAATGCGATACCGTGGGCATTACCCGCCCGATTGTCAAGCACAACTTTTTGGTCAAGGATGTGCGGGACATGGCTGCTGTGATGAAGAAGGCGTTCCACATCGCCCGTTCGGGGCGGCCTGGCCCCGTTGTGGTTGATATCCCCAA
>VGHR01000171.1 GCA_016868205.1 Betaproteobacteria bacterium | reverse complement strand
GACAAAATCCACCTCGGGCTTCTGGATGCCGAACTCGTCGTGCCAGTCGTAGAGGGTGTTGCCAGCACCATCCTTGGTGATACCCAAGAGTGCATTGACGCGCATGTACTCCAGCGTCTGCGCGTGTTTCGCACGCATCCGGGCGAGCTTGCGGGTCATCACGGTGACCAGCGGGTCTTCACCAACGGCTAGACCGAGGCCCCGAATCCCCTGGATTTCCTCGGGCAGCACCACGTCGTTGTGCGGGATATGCGGTACGGCAAATGAGCGCACCGAACGCTTGTCGGTGGTCCCGACGGTCGCGGGCGCACCGGGGGCCACTGCCGGCAGCAAGCGCAGTTCGCCTTCGATGGACTCGATGGTGACGTTGCGCTGCGAGATGGGCTCGGGTGCAAACAGCCCCAGCTGGCCCACCCGGCCATAGGGGTTGGGCAGCATCTGGATGGCGGCCGACATCTCGGCCAGCGTGAAGCCGCCGGCGTCGAAAGGATTGACGATCACGGTCATGAGGAAACTCCTGTTCAGGCAGCGGCGCGCACGACGATGCCGTGGGCTGCCAGTTGCTGGTGTTTGAGGGAAAGGGCTGCGGCATCCGTGACCGAGGCATCAAAGGTCAAGGCACGGTCGGCGACGATCACCTGGCCACGCGCGAGTACAACGGCCTGGGTATCGGTAGCGCTGGCGGCGACCGGATGCAGCAGCACTGCGTTGGCAATCTCGGCACCCTCGATGCCCGTGGTCGATGCCGCTGGCGAGAAGGCATAGACGCCGGTGGCGGTGATGCGACCGAGCACGGCACCCAACGGATAGGCGGCGCCAGCCTTCAGGGTGACGGTCTCGCGGGTGTAGTCCGGGTCGGACTCGCGCTTGATGAGGTCACCCAGCGTCGACGGGGAAATCAAAGGTGTGCTCATTGACGACCTCCATAGGCTTGGGCCGCTTTGACCAAGGGGCTGTCAGCGACGGATTGAGGTTTGGTTTGGGGTTGCTGCGGGGCAACGGCTGCGATGTCTTGCGCCACATCGCGCTCAGCGGCCTGCTTCAGTACCGACTGGCGCAGTGCATCCGGGGTGACGCCACGGGCCAGGGCCTGGGCAGGATCAACCGTCACGCCGAGGCGTTTGGCCTGGGCGGCGATCTCGGTCAGCTCGGCGAGCCGGCGGCGCAGTCGCTGCTCAACCTGGGCCGTGATGGTCGCTTCATCGAGCGGCGGCGGGGTTTGCGGTGGCTGCACCGGGGCCGGGTTTGAATTCGGGGCGGTGTTCTCTTGGGCATCGTCCGGCGGCGTAGCGGGGTTGTGATCGTTCATGGAGATCTCCTTCGGGGATGGTTGGGATCGAGGGGGTGTGCGTGCCGCTGAAAGAGCGGCGGCCTTGTTGCGCAGGCTGCGGCCGGCACTCATGGCCAGCTGGCGTTGCAGGGCCGTGATCGCTTCAGCGCGGACGCCGATCTGATCGGCCAGGCCCGCTTGGAGCGCGGCCTCACCGCGGTAGACGCGGGCCTCGGTGTCACGAATCACCTCGGGTGTGAGGCGGCGGAATCCGGCAACCAAGCTGATGAACTGGTCGTGCAGTTGCTCGATGTCGGCCTGGATGTCGGCGGCGACTGGCGCTGGCAGCGGCGCGTGCGGATGGCCATCGACCTTGTGGGCACCGGCGTGCAGGAAGGTGTAGTTGAGCCCCGCCTTCGCATCGGCCACCGACTCGTCGACGTGTACCGCCACCACGCCAATCGAGCCCACCTCGGCGGTGCGAGTGAGCCAGATCCAGTCAGCCGCAGCGGCAATCGCATAAGCCGCTGAGAGTGCTGCCTCATCGGCAATCGCCCAGAGGGGTTTGCCGGAGGTCTGAGCCAGCTGCCGAAATCGCTGCGCCAGATCGAACACGCCACCCGCCTCGCCACCGCTGGAGTCGATCTCCAGCAGCACAGCGCGGACCTTTGGATCGGCAAAGGCCTGTTCCGCCATGGCCTCGATGTCGTGGTAGCTGGTGAGGCCACTGGCGGCACCAATATAGGAAGAGCGACGCACCAGGGTGCCGAGGACCGGAATCACGGCGATGCCCTCCAGGTTCTGGAGGCCACCGGTCATACCGGCATCGACGTTGGCCGGCGGTGGCGTGGCCAGGGTGTCTCCCGCGAGCTTCCGGGCCACCACCTCGAGGATGATTTCGAGTTTGGGGCGCGCAATGAGGAGTGGCGTCCCGTACAGGCGGGACGCCAGGTAAAGCAAATCGGTCATAGATTGAACCCCAGGTCGTTTGACCACAGCGCAGCGCATGACTACAATTGTGGCAAATGAATTTCAGAGGAGATTGCGATGAGCACCGTATCCGTGCGTATCGATGAAGGACTGGTCAGTGCCGCACGCGCTGCTGCGAAAGCCGAGTTCCGTACCGTGCAGGGCCAGGTGGAGTTCTGGGCCAAAGTGGGTCGAGCGGCACTCGACAACCCCGATCTACCGGCTTCGTTCATTGCCGAGAGCCTGATGAGCATGGCCGAGCCACGTGGGGACAGCACTGTCTTCATCCCTCGCTCGGCAGCCAAGGCATGACTTGGGATGTTCGCCAGACAAGGCGATTTGCGCGCATCTACAAGAAGCTGCACGACAACGTCGTGACCGAGGTCGATGGTGCAATCGAAGTGGTTGCAGGCAATCCGGACATTGGCGAGAAGAAGAAAGGCGATCTCTCCGAGTTGTGGGTCTACAAATTTCGCTGCCTGGGGCAGCTCTATCTGCTGGGTTACACCCGCGATGACGGCGTTCAGCTGGTGTATCTCGAAGCCGTCGGCCCCCACGAAAACTTCTACCGCGACTTGAAGCGCTAACCCTGTCCAGGCGGTGCAACTGGCACAGGCTCACGCCCAAAGGAGAGCCCCAGGCTGTCCTCACGCCGGTGGTCACCAGCGATCTCGGCATCCACCATGGCCGCGTCAAACCCGCGCTCGGCAATCGCCTGGGTGCGCGACTTGAGCCCGGCCGCGATAGCGTTGATCTCCGCGCGGATGTCTTTCAAGGGATCGACCCAGTCCCAGCGTGGCGGCAGCCAGCTGCAGTCCAGGTAGTCGGCGCGGCGTTGTTCGTAGTCCGGGAGATCAAGGGAGCCCGAGAGCACCGCCGTGTCCATCCAGCGTGCCCACACTGCCCGGCACAGCTGAAACACCAGTACCGAATGCTGGAAGGCTTCGATCCGCCGGCGAAACTCCAAGAGCGCCGCACGGGTGTTGGAGTAGTTGGCCTTCAACATATCGGCCGACAGGTTCGCGTAGGGCAGCCCGAGGGCCGCTGCCACCTGCAAGAGCGTGCGGTACTGGAAGCTCTCGTAGTTGCCACCGACATCGGCCGGGGTCGAGAAGGTGATGTCCTCGCCGTCGTCCAGGATCTGGAGTTGCCCGGGTTCGAGCGGCAGCAGCGGCTCGCCACGGTCATCGGTCTCGTTGCTGTTGTCGAAATCGCGCTCGGGCCGGCGCACGAAGCCGACGAACATCGCCTCGACCTTCTTGCGGTCGAGCTCGGCGTCGTCGTATTGGTCGAGCAGAAAGAGCTTCACGAGCGCCGGCGAGAAGCGCGAGATGCCGCGCAACTGCCCGGCGTCGACCGGATCAACGACGTGCAGCACCGACTCGGCAGGCACGCGCACGGTTTCCCCGGCCAGCCCCGGATCGGTGATATCGCCCGGGTGGCGGCGCAAAAAGTGAGGCTCTATTAAATTTTGTGTGGGTTACCGGGCATGAGGGTTGACGGCGGCGAAGTCGAGTTTGCCGGCGATCAGGAAGATGACAGTCCTGATCGTCTCGAAGTTGCCAAA
>VGHR01000170.1 GCA_016868205.1 Betaproteobacteria bacterium | reverse complement strand
TCCGCCGAGCCTGCCCTTCGTGATCTACGGCATGATGGCCAATGTCTCCGTAGGGGCGCTCTTCCTGGCGGGCATCCTGCCGGGGATCATCATGGCGCTGCTGATGATGGTCACGGTGGCCTATTTCGCGCACAAGAATAACTGGGGATCGGACATCGGCTTCGTCTGGCCGCGGGTGCTCAAGGCCCTGGTCGAAACCGCCGTCGTCGTGATCTGGCCCGTCGTCCTGTGGTGGCTGGTCACACAGTGGGAATGGCCCGCCCAGATCACGGTGATCAGTGCAATTGCGCTGCTTTTTGCCGCCGACCGTTTTTTCAAATTCCAAGCAGTTCTGCCCATCATGACGCCAGTTCTTCTGATTGGCGGCATGACCACCGGTGTTTTTACCCCCACCGAGGGAGCGATCGCCGCCTGTGTCTGGGCTCTGGTGCTGGGCTTCTTCTGGTACCGCACCCTGCACCTCAAGATGTTCATCAAGATCTGTCTCGACACGGTGGAGACGACCGCCACGGTCCTGTTCATCGTGGCGGCGGCCAGCATCTTTGGCTGGATGCTCACCGCCACCGGCGTGACCACGGCCATCAGCAGTTGGGTCCTGGGCTTCACTCGCGACCCCCTGGTATTCCTGCTGCTGGCCAATTTGCTGATGCTCTTTGTCGGCTGCTTTTTGGAACCCGTGGCCGCTATCACGATTCTGGTGCCGATCCTGGTTCCGATTTGTCAGCAATTGGGCATCGACCTGGTGCACTTTGGCTTGGTCATGGTGCTCAATCTGATGATCGGCCTGCTGCATCCACCTATGGGGATGGTGCTGTTCGTGCTTGCCCGGGTAGCCCAGCTAAGCGTCGAGCGCACCACCATGGCCATCCTGCCCTGGCTGGCGCCCCTGCTGGGCAGTTTGGTGGTCATTACCTATGCGCCCGCCCTGGTTCTGTGGCTACCCAAGATGTTCTATTGACCCTTCATGAAGGTTGATCCCCATCATCTCGAGAGGCTCGTCAGCCGGATTTTTCTTGCCGCTGGCTGTAACGCAGCAGAGGCAAGCCAGATCGCCAGCCACCTCGTGGAGGCCAACCTGGCCGGGCACGATTCGCACGGGGTGATCCGGGTATCGGCCTACATCGACTGGCTGCGCAAAGGCCTTGTTCAGGCCAACCGCCAGATGCGCATCGTCCACCAGACAGCTGTGCTGGCCGTGGTCGATGGCGAGCAGGGCTTTGGCCAATCGATTGGCATCGAGGCCACCGCACTGGGCGTGCAAAAAGCCCGTCAGGACGGTGTTGCCGTTGTGGCGCTGCGCAATTGCGGCCACCTTGGGCGCATTGGTGCCTGGCCGCTGCAGGCAGCGCGCGAAGGCATCGCCTCGGTGCACTTCGTCAGCACTTCAGGCGGCGGCATCCTCGTGGCGCCTTTTGGCGGCCGCAATCGCAGACTCAGCGCCGACCCCATCGCAGCGGGCATTCCGCGCGCCGACGACTCGCCCATCATCCTCGATATGTCGTGCTGCACCATCGCCGAGGGCAAGATCAAGGTGGCGCTCAACAAAGGCAACACGGTACCGGAGGGCTGCATCATCGACGCCGAGGGCCGACCAACGAACGACCCCCGGGTCTTTTACGCCGATCCGCCGGGCTCTATCCTCTCGATCGCCGGCCACAAGGGCTACGGGTTGGGCGTGATCACCGAGCTGCTGGCTGGCGCTCTGACTGGCGGCGGAGCCAGCAACCCCACCCATGCCGGCCAGGTTCTCAACAACATGCTGTCGATTTATCTTCGGCCCGACGCCTTCGGCGAGGAGGCGGCTTTCTCCCGAGAGGTTGAGCGCTTCATCGACTGGGTGAAATCAGCCGATCGCATCCATCCCGACCAGGAGATCCTCATGCCCGGCGAAATTGAAGCCAGGACGCACGCGGTCCGTCTGCACCATGGTCTGGAAATCGATGCGGCCACCTGGGACGCACTGGCTGGTACGGCCCGCTCGCTGGGCATACACGCCGACAAGGTGGCCGCTTGAATGGCCGTTTCGTCTAGGCCCGGCGTGTCCTTGTTCTGATGGACTGATCCGGCTTTACATTTTCAAGACCTCATGAGCAACTACCTGAAATTACATCCGGCCGATGATGTAGTCATCGCACGCAGCCAGATTCTTGGCGGCGCCGTCGTTGATGGCTTACCCGTGCGCGGACTGATCCCGCCCGGCCACAAGATTGCCGTGCGCGCCATCGACAGCGGCCAACCGGTGCGTCGCTACAACCAGATCATCGGATTTGCCCGCCGTCCCATTGCGGCCGGTGAACATGTGCATACCCACAACCTCGATATGGGGCCGGACAAGGGCGACTTTGCACGCGATTACGCCATTGGCCAAGATGTCAAATCGGCTGGGGCTCGCCAGACCGCGCAGTTCATGGGCATACAGCGACCCGATGGCCGGGTGGCCACACGCAACTACATCGGGGTGCTGTCGAGCGTGAACTGCTCGGCAACCGCTGCTCGTGCGATTGCCGATCATTTCTCGCGGCAGCTTCATCCGCAGGCGCTGGCCGATTTTCCCCAGGTCGACGGCGTGGTGGCACTAACCCACGGCACAGGCTGCGGCATGGACAACGAAGGGCTGGGCATGCGCCTGCTCGAGCGCACCCTGGCCGGTTACGCCACCCACGCCAATTTCTGGGGCGTGCTCGTGGTGGGACTGGGCTGCGAGACCAATCAACTCAACACCTGGCTGGCCCACAGCAGCCTGCGCGAGGGCGAGCAACTGCGCGTTTTCAACATTCAGGACACCGGGGGGACGCGACAAACGGTCGAAAAAGGCATTGCCCTGATCCGTGAGATGCTACCCAAGGCCAATGCGGTCCAGCGCGCGCCGTGCAGCGCCGAACACATCACCGTTGGCCTGCAATGCGGCGGATCCGATGGCTACTCCGGTATCAGCGCCAATCCAGCGCTAGGCGCAGCCGTGGATCTGCTGGTGGCCCATGGCGGCACGGCGATCCTGAGCGAAACCCCGGAGATCTACGGCGCCGAGCATCTGCTAACGCGCCGCGCGGTCAAGCCCGAAGTCGCCCACAAGCTCATCGAGCGCATACGGTGGTGGGAGCAGTACACCGCTTCCAATGGCGGCGAAATGAACAACAACCCCTCACCGGGCAACAAGGCTGGGGGTTTGACCACCATTCTTGAGAAATCGCTCGGTGCGGTCGCCAAGGGCGGCACCGGTAATTTGCAGGCGGTCTATGAATACGCCGAACGGGTCAGCGAGCGCGGCTTTGTCTTTATGGACACCCCGGGCTATGACCCCGTCAGTGCCACCGGACAGGTGGCCGGCGGGGCCAACCTGATTTGCTTTACCACCGGGCGCGGCAGCGCTTACGGCTGTGCACCGGCGCCGAGCCTGAAGCTGTCAACCAACTCCATGCTCTGGAAGCGTCAGGAAGAAGACATGGACATCAACTGCGGCGACATCATCGACGGATGCAGCAGCGTTACTGAGATGGGTCAGCGTATCTTCGAGCTGATACTCAAGACCGCCTCCGGAGAGAGCACCAAAAGCGAGCGACACGGCTATGGGCAAAACGAGTTCGTGCCCTGGCAGGTCGGCGCCGTCATGTGAATCAAGGTAAAACCCATGAGTCATCGCATTGATGCCAAGGCCCTCAAAGCCCATGTCTCCCGCATACTGGGCATGGCCGGCAGCAGCCACGCAGAAGCCGAACAAGTCGCCGACAACCTGGTCATGGCCAACCTCAGCGGCCACGATTCGCACGGGGTGGGTATGGTGCCGCGCTATGTGGATGCCGTCCTTGAAGAGGGTCTG
>VGHR01000169.1 GCA_016868205.1 Betaproteobacteria bacterium | reverse complement strand
CACATCGAAAGGCATGCAGTGGTTGAAGATGACCCAGTGCCCGTATTTGGGTTGCAAGGCGGCGAAGGTGCGCTCATAGACTTGACGCAGATCCTCGCCGCGTTCAGCGCCGGCTTTGACCTGCGTGTACAGGTCCCGGACAAAGTCGCGGGTGCCGGCCAGTCCCGCCTGTACATCTGCGGGTGTTTGCAGCGCGGCGCCGCGGCCAGGCACAAGCTTGGCCGGCTTGAGGGCGGCGATGTTCTCCAGTGTTTGCGGCCAGTCGCGAAGGTAGGCGTCGCCCGCATAGGGGGTGGCATCGAACTCGACCAGATCGCCGCTGAAGAGTATCTTCTCCTCGGGCAGCCAGGCCACGGTGTCGCCCTTGGTGTGGCCGCGGCCCAGTTGCAGCAGCTCCACGCGCAGCGAACCCAGCCACACGGTCATCTTGCCGGTAAAGGTCAGGGTGGGCCAGGTCAGCCCCGGCGGCACGCTCTCCACATCGCGAAACAGGCGCGGGAAGCGGCCGATCTCGCTGGCCTTGTCGAACTCGCCGCGCTCGACGATCAGGTCGTAGGTGTCCTGGCTGGCGATGATTTGCTCGGGTTGATACGCGCTGGCGCCTAGAACGCGCACCGCATGGTAGTGGCTCAGCAAGACATACTTGATCGGCTTGTCGGTGACTTGCCGGATATGCCGGATCACATCCTGGGCCATGGCGGGCGTGGCCTGCGTGTCGATCACCATCACCGCATCGTCGCCGACGATGATGCCGGTGTTGGGGTCGCCCTCGGCGGTGTAGGCGTAGGCGTGGTCCGACAGCTGGTCGAAGCCGACCTTCTTTTCTTCGAGGTCGGCGGCCGAGGCGAAAGTTTTGGTGTTCATAGACAGCCTTGTAGAACCCTTGAAAATTTGATTTAATCAAATTAATTTGGTTTAGACATAAGATTGTGCGTCATTGCTTCATCGTGGTCAAACTGATTGATCTAGGGTAAACCCTGGGTCCGGGCTTTAAGCACCCAGCCCCGGCCACAATGCCGACCATGCCCAAGCCAGGCCGATCTGTTCCATCAAGCCCCGAGGACTCCCCGGGGCGCACTTCTCGCGGCATCCAGAGCGTGGAGGTGGGGGGGCAGTTGCTCAAGGCCCTGGTGCGATCGGGTCAGCGCATGGCCCTGAAGGATTTGGCCCGCGAGGCGGATATGTCGCCGGCGAAGGCGCACCCCTATCTGGTGAGCTTTGGCAAGCTCGGTCTGATCGAGCAGGATCCGGTGTCGGGCCACTATGGCCTGGGTCAGTTGGCGGTGCAATTGGGCTTGATCAGCTTGCAGCAGGTCGATCCGGTACGGCTGGCCATTGCTGAGTTGCCGGCTCTGGCGCAGGCGCTGGGCGTGACGGTATCGGCTGCGGTTTGGGGCGGCAGCGGTCCCATCATCGTGCGGGTGGAGGAAGGACCGCGGGCGGTCAATGTGTCCATGCGCCACGGTATTCCGGCTTCGCTGCGACACACCGGTACGGGCAAGGTCTTTGCCGCTTACATGCCGCCCGAAGTGGTGCGGGCAGCCCTGGCCGCGCAGGGGGAGCCGCAGGCCTGGGACGACGTGGCCTTCCACTGTGAGCTGGTGCGTATCCGGGATCTGGGTCTGAGTCAGGTGCGCGAGGAACTGATATCGGGCATCAGCGCGATGGCCGCTCCGGTCTTTGATGGCTTTGGTCGCCTGGCTCTGGTTATCGCGGCCATGGGGCCTTCGGCCCAACTTGACCTGACGCCCGAAGGGTATCAGGCCAGCTTGCTGCGCGAAGTGGCGCGTCGGGTATCGCTGCGCCTGGGCGCGCCCACCCGTACCCCCTGAGTTTTGCCACTCCTTTATTCATGCTGATCAAATTGCTGCTGGTGGCTTTTTCCGTGTTGCTCTCTTCGATGGCAGCACGGCGATTTGGCCATGCGGTTGGCGGCACCCTGGGCGGGCTGCCCATGATTGCCGGACCGATCGCGGGTTTTGTCTTGCTGGCCTCCGGTGTGCAGACCACGCAAGCCATCGCCTTGGCAACGCTGGTGTGCCTGCCGGCCACGGCGATGCATCTGACAGCCTTTGCCTGGGCGGCCCTGCGCTGGCGCTGGCCAGCGGCGCTGCTTACGGCCAACTTCGCCTTTTTCGCCTTGGGGTTGAGCCTGCCCCTGTGGCCCCTGGCTGCCTGGCAAACCTGCTTGCTGGTTGTGCTGGTGCTGGCGCTGGGGCACCGCGCCATGCCGGCGGCGCGTGGACTGGCCACTGCGGTGCATATCCCCAACCTGGAACTGTTGCTCCGGGTCATCGTGGCCATGGCCCTGGCCTGGCTCATCATCGAGACGGCTGGCGTCGTGCCGGCGGCGGTCAGCGGCTTGTTGCTCGCGGTACCGATCACCGGCAACGTATTGCCCTGTTTTACCTTGCCTCGCCATGGCGGCGATGCCACGGTCATGCTGTTGCGTGGTTTTTTGCGCGGGCAGGTCGGGTTTGCGGTTTTTTTTGCCACGCTGCTCTGGAGCCTGGACTATCTGCACGCGGGGCTGGCCTATGCGGCGGCCTGGGCTGCAGCCCTGGCCGTTGCGAGCGCTTTGTATGCCTGGCAGACTCGATCGCGGTCCTAGCCTGACCGGGGGTGTGCGCTGCCTACCGTCCAGCCGATTTCTTCTAGGATCTGAACTTTTTTAGGGGCTGACTCATGAATTTGTCCAAACGCGATCTGATGACCTGGCTTTTACTGGTGGCAGGCTCTCTGATGGGCCCCTGGGCCTCGGCCCAGACTTGGCCGGCCCGGCCGATCCGCCTGGTGGTGCCGTTTCCGCCAGGCGGTCTGATTGACAACATGGCCCGTCTGGTGGCCCCGCGCTTGGCACAGGAACTGGGTCAACCGGTGGTCATCGACAACAAGCCCGGTGCGGGCGGTAATTTGGGTGCCGCCGAAGCCGCGCGTGCGCCTGCCGACGGGTATACCTTGCTCATGGCCTCGCCGCCTCTGACCATCAGCCCGGCCCTGTACGCCAACCTGCCTTACAAGCCCGAGCAGATTGCGCCGGTGGCTTTGCTCGGACGCGTGCCCAATGTGCTCATCGTCAGTCCTGCCTCGGGCCTGAACAGCGTGGCCGACCTGACCGCTGCCGCCCGCGCCCGCCCCGGACAACTCAACTACGCGTCCAACGGACAAGGCACTTCCTTGCATCTGAGTGCGGAGTTGTACAAAAGCCAGGCGGGGGTGTTCGTGACCCACATCCCCTATCGCGGAGCCGCTGCAGGATTGACCGGCCTGATGGCCGGCGAGGTCAACATGATGTTTGACAACCTGCCGTCGGCCTTGGGTCTGATTCAGGGGGGCAAGCTCAAGGCCCTGGCCGTGACCACGCCACAGCGCAGCAGCGTTTTGCCCAATGTGCCGACGATGGAGGAGGCGGGCATCAAAGGCTACCAGGTCTTCGCGTGGTTTGGCCTGGCGGCGCCAGCCGGATTGAACCCGTCGATTCAGCAGCGTTTGGAGCAGGCGCTCGAGAAGGTGGCGGCGCAGGCCGAGGTCAAATCAGCGATGCTCAAGGCGGGCGCTGAACCCGTCTGGGCCAACAGTCAGAGCATGGCTGTCTTCATGCAGGCGGATATGGCCCAGTGGAAAAAGGTCGCGGCCTTTGCGAAGATTTCCCTCGAATGATCGTTCCGGCGCCCGTACAGGTGTTGCCGGGGGGGTGAGGGAGCCCCCCTTGCGTTGATCGAGGCGTCTGCCTTAGAGGTCTTCGATCACAACCGGTACCGCCTCACCCCAGAGATCGGCGTGGGCATGCAGTTGCCCCACGGCCCCCGCGGCCCACTCGCCCCGCAGGTAGGCCAGGGCCACGCA
>VGHR01000168.1 GCA_016868205.1 Betaproteobacteria bacterium | reverse complement strand
TGATTACTCCGTCACCCTCGGCAAGGATCTGGGCAAGGGTCTGTCGGCCTCTCTTATGGCCGTGGGGACAAATGCCAAGAGGGACTGTTACACCCTGGTGAATAAGTACAACGGCAAAGACGGTGTCGTCGCCGGCCTCAAGTACACCTTCTGAGCCTAAGCCGGCCCTGGGCCGTCTTGTTATCTTCCTCTAACCCGCCCTGGCCCCTTGCGCTGCGGCGGGTTTTTTGTGGCCACCGGGCCCCTTAGGGCGGCCCGGTCGGCCGGACCTGTGGCGAACCGACTGCACAGACAAGGGGGCAGCATTTCCGGGCTCTGCCAAACCATGACAAATAAGAAACATTGCTCGCAAAAACAATACAAAACTTACATTTTTTAGCTATCATGGCTCGAGCAGGGGCTCTTAATGCTCGATCCAACCGTTGAAACTTTGTTGCAGGAATTGGCCACAGAGATGGCCTTTTTGTCCCCTGCCAGCCCGAAAGGTGCGGCGGCGATCGCCAAGGCGTTTCGACAACTCGAGCAGGTGCCAGCGGGCGTGTCTCCACAGGCCCAGCGCGAGCTGAGCGACTCGATCGACTTGTGTGAGCAAGCCTCGGTCAACCCGGTGAATCGACCCGGATCCACTAGACACTTCCAAGCCGTTGGGAATGGCGTTTCTCGAACTCTATCGGAGACAGGTCACCAGCCGTTGAATGGCGGCGCCTGGGGTTGTAGAACATCTCGATGTAATTGAAGACATCTGCCCGGGCATCTTGCCGATTCAGGTAGATCTGGCGGCGAATCCGCTCGCGCTTGAGGAGTTGGAAGAAGCTCTCGGCCACGGCGTTGTCATGGCAGTTGCCCCGGCGGCTCATGCTGCTGACCAGGTTGTGATCGCGCAGGAAGCCTTGCCATTCATGCCCTGTAAATTGGCACCCCTGATCGGAGTGCACCAGCACCGTTTCCTTGGGACGCCTGCGCCATAGGGCCATCAGCAAGGCATTGAGCGCCAACTCCGTGTCAATGCGGCTACCCATGGACCAGCCGATTACCTGGCGGGAGAACAAATCCAGCACGACCGCCAGGTACAGCCAGCCCTCGTGGGTGCGGATGTAGGTGATGTCGGTCACCCAGGACTGGTTGGGGCGCTCGGGTATGAACTGCCGGCTCAGATGATTTGGGGCCACGACCGCAGGCTTGCCCCCGCGACCACCTGAGCGCCTGCTGTAGCCGCTTTGCGAGCGGATACCGGCCTGGCGCAGCAGACGGGCGACACGGTGCTTGCCGCAGCTCTCACCCAGGTCGCGCATGTCCGAGGTCAGTTTGCGATAACCGTACACGCAGCCGCTCTCCAGCCAGGCCTGCTTGAGCAATCCCAGCAGCCGCTGGTCATCACGCGCCTTCTCGCTGGCGGGTTGCTTCTTCCACGCGTAATAGCCACTGGGATGGACCTGCATCACCGTGCACAGCCTGCGAACGCCGTGATCCTTCTCATGCCGCTCGATGAACGCGTACCTCACCCGGACTGCTTGGCAAAGTACGCGGCGGCCTTTTTTAGGATGTCGCGCTCTTCGGTCACCCGCTTGAGCTCGGCCTTCAGACGCCGCAACTCCTCAGTCTGGGTTAACAGCTCCTGGCGCTGGCCTACGGGCATCTGCTGGAGCTTGATCCACTTATACAAGCTGTGCTGGCTAAATCCCAGCCGGGCCGCGACCTCGGCGACGGGGTGACCCTTTTCCACCACCTGCCGGACCGCTTCGATCTTGAATTCTTCCGGATATTTCTTCTGACTCATGGCACCTCCTATTAGGCCTCAGGGTTTGAGGCTCAGAGGTGTCTACAGGGGCCGGGGCGATTCATTGCGCACCAAAGTGATCGACGCAACGTCGTGCATAACTTCGCCAACAATTCGAATAAGACTCGACGAATCTGTTAGATCACCATAATGCAAGATTAGATCTAAACCCTCGGTATGTGGATCATGGTAGAGGTGGTCAATACGGTCCGTATTGAACAAAGAGGCGCGGCGACGGATGCCATGAACCTCGTATCCCTTGGACAACAGTAACTCAGCCAGATAGGCACCTTCCTGCCCTGTGATGCCGGTAATTAATGCTTTCTTTTTCATTTCTTTTCATTACCTCAAATGATTATGTTCTGCCGTAAAAGTCTTCAAAGCGAACGATGTCGTCTTCGCCCAAATATTCGCCGCTTTGCACCTCGATCATCACCAGGTCGAGCACACCTGGGTTTTCCAGCCGGTGCTTGTGGCCTGCTGGAATGTAGGTGGATTCGTTGCTGCCCACCATGATCTCACGCTCGCCGTTGACAACCCTGGCCATGCCGCTGACGACAATCCAGTGCTCGCTGCGGTGGTGGTGCATTTGCAGGCTAAGGCTTGCACCGGGCTTGACTTCGATGCGCTTGATCTTGAAGCGGGGACCCTCTTCGAGCACGGTGTAGGTGCCCCATGGACGGGCCACGGTGCGGTGCAGCTTGTAAGCCTCGTGCCCTCTGGTTTTGAGCTGGGCGACTATCTTTTTCACGTCTTGCGCTTTGTCCGGGTGGGCCACCAGCAGGGCGTCAGGCGTATCGATGATCATGAGGTTATCGACCCCCACGGCGGCCACCAGCCGGTCTTCGCTCTGCACAAACGTGTTGCGGCTATCGACGAAAATGGCTTCGCCCACGGCACGGTTGTGGGCAGCATCGGGTGCCACAAGCTCTTTGACCGCATTCCAAGAGCCGATGTCGCTCCAGCCGAAGTCGGACGGCACCACGGCTACATGTTTGGACCGCTCCATGACGGCGTAGTCGATCGATATGTCGGGCACCTGGGCGAACGCCTGGGCCGGGATCTCAAGCATGTGGGCCGCGGTGTTGGGCTGGGCCTTCAGAGCTTGCCAGCAGGCTTGCACGGCGGTGCCCACGTCGGGCGCATGCTGGGCCATTTCCTCGAGCAGGCGGCCTGCCTGGAAGCAGAACATGCCCGAATTCCAGTAGAAGTTGTCACTGGCCAGATAGGTCTGGGCCTTTTCGAGCGAAGGTTTTTCGACAAACCGGACAGCTTTACGGCCTCGGGGCAGAGCCTCACCGGCCTCGATATAACCAAACCCGGTTTCTGGCCCGGTGGGCAGGATGCCGAAGGTAACGAGGTGGCCTTGCTGGGCCAAGGCAACCGCGTCCGCCACGGCGGCGGTGAAGCGGGCGGGGTCTTGTATGAGATGGTCGGCCGCGAGGACCAGCATCAAGGCATCTGGACCATATTGCTCGACCACTCGGTGGGCCGCCAAGGCCACCGCGGGCGCAGTGTTGCGGCCTTCGGGCTCCAACAAGTATGAACCAGGAAGCGGCTCGCCGGGCTTGAGTGCCGCAAGCTCGTCCTTGCTCATGAAATAGTAGTCGCGGTTTGTAACAGTGAGCAATTCACCTTTGCCGCCCCCCAAGGATTCCATCACGGCCAACGCGCGGCGAAAAGTTTTGAGCAACAGACTCTCGCCATCGACGAGTTTCATGAAGGGCTTGGGGCAGCCCTCACGCGATACTGGCCAAAGGCGTGTACCAGCACCGCCCGAAAGTATGACTGGGATGATCATTGGTTTGGTCTATTTTGTACCCGTACCGAAATACGCTCACTGAGTGTAGCCCCCCATGATCGTCGCTTGATCATCAGGGCACCGCTGACTGACCTGCCCGGTATTTAGTACCACAAGTAGTGAGGCTGGTTGTTAAGTTTATTGGATGAGTCCAGGTTGACTCGGTGCGATGTGCCTTGTTGTTAGTGTCACTGGTGCGGGCGGTCGATAGTTCAATGATGAGTGCGGCCTGATCTGGTTGTAGTTGCATCGCCATTTCTCTGTCAGAACTCGCGCCTCCCTCAAGCTGTAGAAGATCTCCCCGTCCAAGAACTCATCCCTGAGCT
>VGHR01000167.1 GCA_016868205.1 Betaproteobacteria bacterium | reverse complement strand
TGGAATTCATGTCTGGTTCCTGCAGAGGTATGTGGGGCGGGAGGCCGGCAGTTGCAGCCTCATGTGGTCGGGGTCGTCGCCCGCGGTGTGCCGATGCGCGACAGCAGTTCCAGCGGGATGCCCTGCGGGAACCACAGCATCTGGCTCCAGCGCACGCCGCGCATGGGCGTGCTGCCGGGCTCGATGAGGGTGGGCGCTTGCAGCGGCGCGAGGTGCGGCCGCCTGTCCCTCAGCCACAGGCTGCCGGTGCACTTGGCCAATGCCACGAAGGCGGTGGGCACGTGGTCGAGTTCCATGTGCGGATCGCCCGGACGGCCGGCGTTCCAGCCGCCGCGCCTGGCAAGTAGGCAGGGTGGCCATGCGCAGCGCGCTGTCTCGTCCTCGATGAAGGCGATCAGCCGCTCCTGTGCCGGGGCTTCGGCCAGGGCGTGTCCGGGCTCGACGAGCTCCAGCAGCGCAGCGGCTGTATTCCAGTCGCGCCGGTACCGCGGGTCGCGCTGACCGATGGAGATGGTTAGCTGCAGCCATGTGCCCGGAGGGCGGGCGGCGCTGGCGACGGGGGCACAGCCGGGAGCCGTGCCGTGAGCCGCTGACCCGGGATGAGTGCGGCTCAGCCCGCGCCAAGTGATCGTGGCCCGAGAAGGGCCACCGCTGTTGTGCAGCAGCCCGGGGACGGCCTCGGCCAAGCCACGAAATGCGGTACTAGGGACCATCATGCCGCCACCCCCCAGGCTACAGTTGCGTGGTCCGGTCCGCTCAGTTCCTCCCGGGTAGCGCGGTAGCGCTCCAGCACCAAGTCCACATCCGCCTCGGCCTGCAGCCGCCCGGCGGCGAACATCGCCACCAGCAGGTTACCCTGGCGCTCGGCTGCATCGGTAGCATGGGAGAGCGCCGAGGACGCGAGCGCTCCGAGTCGCTGCTGCACGTGCTTCCAGACCCGATGGCGCTTGCCGTTGGGCTGGACCTGCTCGTGAATCTCCTGCACGCACGCCACATCGCGCACGGTCTCGGCCACGGCCTCGGCCGCGACCACGGACAGCCGGTGCAACGAGCCGCCCTCGCCCTGGTCACCGCCAAAGAGCCACTCCGCCAGCGCGTGGCGCCGCCCGTCCGGGCAGGAGGCTAACGCGTCGGTGACGATGGTAGTGAGTTCGCCGTCGGGCAAGCCGGTGGCAGCCATCGCCAGCTTCACGCGGGCCACCGGATCGCGTTCGGCCAGGATGCGCGACATCGGGTCCTCAGCCCGTGCCGCGGCTTGCCGCCAGGCCTCGCGGTGGCAGGCGAGCAGCTTCGAGTCATCGAGCTTGCCGCCCGCGGCCGCAAAGGGCATCGAATTGAGCGCAGCAATCCAGGCCGAGTCCTCGATGCCCGCGGCCGGGTCTCCTGTAAGCCTGGCAGCGTGCACCGCCGCCACGTTGGCAGCCAGCATGCCCGCACGGCGCGCGCTCAGCACCGCGCCAGCTTCGGCCAGCAGCGCGGCCAGCAGGCGCACGTAGCGAGCGATGGAGGGCGCCCACTGTGCCTGCACCATCGGCAGGCGGTCGCGCGTGGCTTGGAGCGCCTCTGCCCAAGACGCGCCGGCCTGCGGGTCGGGCCCGGTCTGAGCGGCGCGGATCACCGCTTCCTGCTCAGCCGCATCAAAGGCCCGCCAGTCGGGCACGCGGGCCTGCAGCGCGAAGCGGTCGGCCAGCGCCAGGTCCAGCGGGTGGCTGCCGGCGTAGACTGCCGCCTCCTCGTCATCTCCTGAGGGCGGGTTCATCGCGGCCCAGCGGTGCTGCAGCGCCTCAAGAGCGATGCCCTGCACGCGGCGCTCGTGGATGATCGGGAACAGGCGGTTCTGCACATCCAGCCGCGCACGCGAAATCTCGTCGATGAACACGCACTCTGCCCCCCACACCGAGGCCGGCGTCTGGACAAAGCGCAGTTGTCCGCGCTCGTCGGGCAAGGGGTAGCCCACGAGATCGTCGAAATTGACCAGCGCGGCGTTGTAGTGCCGCCAGGACAAGCCTAGCGCCACGGCCAGGCGCTCTAGGAGCAGAGACTTGCCGCTTCCGTGCGAGCCGATGAGCAGCAGCGGGCTGCGGGTGGCCAGCGAGGCTAGGACAACGGGTTCGAGCGAGCCCAGCCCCACCAAGCCCAGGCGGGCGATGAGGTCGCGCCGTGGGGCGGGTGGGCTGGCGGGCTGAGTTGCGGAAAGGCTTGTTGCCGGGATTGCAGCAGGTGCCGCACGTGATGACCTGATGGCCATGGGAAATCTCCTCGTCGTCCGTGATCCGCAGTGCGCGGATCGGCCGGACGACAGGAGGCCTCACCAACGCTTTAGCAGCACTTGTGAGTCGCCCTGCAAGTTGTCACTTAAATCGGCGACGCCTGGAGTTGCGGGGCCAGGCTCCCCGTGAAGTTGTCGCCTCAGTTCATCGTGGCGACCCGGCGGTAGCTGTCACGCGGCCAAGCGCGAGGGGGGCGTGGGGCTTGCCGCGCAAGGCTTCCTCGATGGCGTCGCAAAGCCGGCTCATGGCCTCACGTTCGAGGGTGGTGGTGTACCGCACCCTGGCTTGCGACGGATCGCGCGCCTTGTCCAGAAGGCTTTCAACCGTGAGCTGCCACGTGTCGGCGAACACTTCCAAGGGGCTGAGGCTCAGCACCTCGTGGTACGGCCCGACATCGTGCAGGACGCACTGGGGGTTGCGGGGTCGGGCCTCGGACCCCAGGGCAGCTGATGACAATGACATTGACGTTCTCCTGTTTTAGCCGCGTTCGACGGACGTCAGGGGCGGCAATCTGGAACAAATCCCCCCAGCCCTTTGAGGTGGGCCAGACCCAGGAATCTCAGCGCAACAGGATCAATTGCGGGACGGCATCAGCACCGACCCAGACGATGGCGTCCTGGTCAAAGTGAAGGCCAAGCTGTTTGGCCGCATCAAGCTGAAGGCCAGGTGCGAAGTAGCTCTTCTCAGCGGGCCATTCCGTACCTTCCTCGCTGCCAGAACCCTCGACGGCTTCAAGCCCTTGGTCGTGCAGCATTGACGCCAGCTCGGCGTGCCCGCGTTCGTTGGCTTCGTCGGACTGGATGGCCCCGCGCGGGTTGTAGGCGGTCAGGAAGGCGCCGCATGCGACGCCGCTGGAAGTGAACAAGGCGGCCAGGCGCGCAGAGCGCACGCCGATGTTCAGGGTGATGTCGTGCTCGGAGTGGCCGAGCCGGTAGTCGGTGGCCAGATAGGCCCGGACCTTGTCGGGATGGATCTGCGTCGTTTCAGCCATAAAAAAAGCCCTCCAGAGGATCTATGGAGGGCCGACGCATCTCCCGGTTGGTTGCTCCGGCTGGAGCCGCATCCGCTTTCGCGTCCACCTTGCCCGGGGGCAGGTTGGTAAGGCCGTCGGGCCCTGTCTTGATGCAGACGGAATTGTAACTGAATGGGCTCATCCGTCAAGGGGGGCTTCCGGGCTCATTCGGTGAGCCTGTAGCTGCCGTAGCTTCAATGAGGCCGCGACCGAATGAGTTGTACCAAGGACTTGGCCGGTGCCATGCTATCAGGGATAGACAATCGCGAATCCTGCGCGACGAGCATAACGTCCGATGGTACTCGCCAGCGCAGATGAGCCCGCTGACGGACTTTGATTGATCTCTTGGCCCGAAGTGTCTGCTGGAGACGACCCGCATTGTGGGGAAGTCGAGTTCCGTACCAAACCCACAAAAGTCAGGAGCTCCTGAGACAAAGCCCGTCTCAGACGCCGTTTCGGCCCAACCGGCCGAAGGCGCAGTCAGGAGCCCATAACGGAAAGCCCCGCGTGATGCGGGGCTCTGAGCGCCTGACACGATCCCGTTGAAGAGAGGTGTCAGGACTTGTCCTGGGCGGGGCAGTGAAGATGGCCCCATCAACCTGCTCAGGTCCAGGAGCGTCGTTTTTTTATGGCCTCGGGGA
>VGHR01000166.1 GCA_016868205.1 Betaproteobacteria bacterium | reverse complement strand
ATGGTAATGCAATAAATTACGCATATCTAAACGCATCCCTTGAAGACTGGATTAGGCTAACACTGCGATTCAGAGAAATCATAAAGGGTGAGACTGACGAAGCTTGCCTTAAAGTCTTCTTGGAATCCGGGACGAAAAACCTGCTGCCTACATACGTCCGCGGTGGTTGGAGTGGTTACGGGTATCAGATCTGGACAGACTATCAGTACGGTTCGAAGTCTACATTTTGGATGTTAGGTCGTGGAGGACAAAGAATTGCCATCGACCCATTATCGGACAAGATGTTGATCATATTCGCATGGAGCCCAGAGGATCAGGTATTGACATTATTTAACAACTGGAACCGCCCAAGGTGAACTAAGCTCAGAGGGGTCAAAAATCGTCACCCTGAAACGATAAGTACTGCCCGAGAAAAAACTGCTACGCGGGATTTTTTCAGCTGTGGACCCATTTGAGCGATGCCACACATCGCAGAACCATTTTTCACGCTCCTCGCATAACCTGTCATACGGGCTGTTAATTTGCACGAACGATCAAAAGTGCCGCGTAACCGGCCGCAACCGGGCCAACCCGGCGGGCCCTTACTCGAGCTTGATGCCGGCTTTTCGGATCAGTTCACCAAAGCGCTCAAACTCCTTGCGGTTGTACTGCGCAAACTGCTCGGGCGAAATGTTGCCGGGCTCGCCGCCCAGGCCCTTGAGCTTGGCCTGTATGTCCGTCAACTTCAGGATGCGGGCCAACTCGCCCTGCAGACGCCGCACAACTTCCGGCGGCGTCCCGGCAGTGACGAAAAGACCGTACCAGGTGCTCATCTCAAAACCGCTGACACCGGCCTCGGCCAGGGTGGGCACCTGGGGCAACTCGGCGCTGCGGGTGGGCGTGGTCAGGGCCAGAGGCTTGAATTTGCCCGCCTTGATCTGGCCCATGGCCGAGGAGGTGGTGTCAAACATGATCTGCACGCTGCCGCCGATGATGTCCAGGTGCGCCTGGCTACTGCCGCGGTAAGGCACATGCACACTCTTGACACCGGCAGCCAGATTGAAACCCTCGGCGGCAATATGCTGGGTGCTGCCCACACCCGATGAGGCGTACTTGAAGTCGCCGGGCTTGGCCCGCATCAGGGCCAGAAGTTCGGCCACTGTATTGGCCGGCACCTGGGAGCCCACCACCAGCACATTCGGCACGGTGACGATCAGGCCGATAGGCGTCAGGTCCTTGATCGGGTCGAAGGCCAGCTTGATCAGGTGCGGCGCAATGGCCTGACCGGTGTTGGTGGCCACCAGCAGGGTGTGGCCATCGGGTGCGGCTTTGGCCGTCAGATCGGCCGCTATGGTGTTGGAGGCGCCCGGCCGGTTCTCGACCACAAAGCTTGCGCCCCGAAAGGCCTCATTGAATTTCTCGGCCAACATGCGGGCAATGATGTCGGTGCCACCGCCCGCATTGGCGCCAACCATCAGCCGCACCGGCTTGTTGGGGTAAGCCTGCGCCGCAACCAGCACGGGCCAAGCCATCAAGGCAGCAAACAAAATCTTCAAACGCTTCATAGGGTCTCCATCGTGTCGGTGGTTGGAAGGGAAGAACGGTGGCCATCGGCCATGCGGCAGGCCAGATCAAAGGCATTGCGCATCGCCTGAACCTGGGCCTTGCCCTGGCCGACGATGTCGTACGCAGTGCCATGGGCCGGCGTGGTGATCGGCCAGGGCAGGCCGCCGTGGACCGTGACCCCGCGCTCAAAACCCATCAGTTTCATGGCAATCTGGCCCTGATCGTGGTACATGGTGACAACACCGTCAAAACCGCCTTCGGCGCGGATGGCGCGCACAAAGGCGGTGTCGGCCGGGAAAGGTCCGATCGCCTCAAAGCCGCGCTCGGCGGCCAGTCGCAGGCCCGGCTCGATCAGGCGCGCTTCCTCGTCGCCGTAATTGCCGTTGTCGCCGTTATGGGGGTTGAGTCCGCAGACGCCGATGCGCGGTCGGGCGACACCGGCGGCGCGCAGGCTGCGATGAATCATGGCAATGGACTGCGCCACCTTTTCGGCGTCGATCAGTTCTGACACTTCACGCAGGGCCACATGGGAGGTGACCCGTGAAGTCCAGAGCTTTTCAAGCACATTGAGCTCGCCGCAAACGCCCCGGTAAGCCATGCGGTCGGCAAACCAGCGCAACTCGTCCTCCTGCGTCATGCCCGCCTGTCGCAAAGCCGACTTGTTGAGCGGCGCAAAACACAAAGCACCCGCTCTGCCCGTCATCAGCCTATCGACCCCGGCAGCCAGGCCCTCGAGCATGAAACGGCCATTGCCCGGCCCGGCCACCGCGGGCGCAAAGGCCGGCGAAGCGCGCCCCGACCAGGTCAGGGATCGAACACCCTCGGGTACGCGCAGGGCACCCTCCTGGCCGATCAGGAGAATGCGGCTGCGCTGCGCGGCGTCGAGTCCCGACAGCAGCTTTTCGACCAGCTCGGGACCGATGCCGGCCGGGTCACCGGTGAACAGGGCAATTGACGCGGGTTGATGCGAGAGATCGTTCATGAACGCGGTGGGAAGGTATGAATCTCATCCAGTCAGGCAGCTCGGATATTACCCAAGCCAGCACACCGTGGCCCTATGGAAAGGGGCCACCCCCCACTAGGGCTTACCCGCCCTAAGCCGGCCACACAGCGCGCCGCATGGGCATTAGGCGGGCGCTGGCAAGGCGGCGCGAACAAGGCTCCGTCAAATCAACATTAATTTGGTCAATCAGTTAGAGAAGCAGCTAATCTTTAAGCCAGTTAGTGGTGAGTCATAACGACTCTCCCAAGTTTGCCCGGCCACCAACGGCCACGCATCGGTCCAAGTACCAGTGGTAATCACATCGCCGGCTTTCAAATCTGGTGCACCTGGGTATTGACGCAGAGCCTTCATAAAATGCAGCAAAGCCATCAACGGGCTGTCGAGAACATTGGTGGCGAGCCCCCTCTCCACCACTTTGCCTGCATGCACAAGCTCCAGCGACATGCCGGCAAGCACCTCATGCAATTGCCCGCCATTAGCGGCCACGTCTTTCACGGGCACCTGCTTACCTACCAGCAAATGCGCATGCAATCCGCTATCGGTGACGGTATCGGCTACTTTAAAGCGCCAATCGAGCGCATGCGATTGAACAATTTCAAAACCAGAGGCCATCCAGTCAATGGACTCAAACAAGCTTTGCACAGTAAGCTCCGCTGGCGGCGTGCAGCGCATGCCAAACACCAACTCGGGCTCAAGACGTGGCTGGCACATGCGACTGATGTCCACTGTGCCTTCTCCTTGAGAGTTGGCAATGGTCAATGTGGTACTCCAAATCGTGCCCCAAATGGGCTCAAAAACTTGATACCGCTTCCAAATACTGCGATTTGTAAAGCCAATCTTGAAACCCCGAGGTTGCTCACCCCTAGCCTCTCTGAGTTTTCTAACTTGCAAGGCAGTCTGATAAGCCTGCGAGACATCCGCAGGGACACTAGCCAACTCCTCACTCGACCAAAGTTGGCCTTCATCAATATGTCTTAAAAGCGTTTGGGGTGTCATAAGTTGACCCGCGTCAAATGTTGATCCAATGTCAGTGAGAGTTTTCAGTCTAGCTGTATTTCATTGCATACTCAATCGTTGCCTGACCTCCTGCGGTGTTGGAATCGCTGGAAACAAACTGAGATGCAAGGCCTTTTTCGCTTTGGTCTTGGGTATCCAAATGCCCGGGGCTGGTGGTTTTTTTCCCAATCGATCGATGCGTTTAGTAAGGCGAGAGCTGAGGGGCGGCGAACCACGCTGGGTCAAGAGGTACGTAGGGCATCGGCCTTCATTCAAAACATCCATCATTTTCGACTATCAAAAAAAATACGGCAAGCCTGCTGTTCTAGTCGGCCGCTCAGACACGATTGCATATGAGAACTATGAGTTTGAACGCACTCAGGAAATGCGC
>VGHR01000165.1 GCA_016868205.1 Betaproteobacteria bacterium | reverse complement strand
CGACAGCCAAATGCCGAAAAACCGCTGCGCAAATTCCGGATCGCGCACCTCGCCCCGAAAACGGCCGTTGAACCAAAACGAGGCCCCCACCCCGGGCCGGTGCAAGCCCAGCAGGCGATCCCCCGCTCGAATATCAGGAAAGACGCGCAGCATCTCTTCCAGCCATCGTTTCTCCCGTTCGGCCGCCAGTTCGCCGCTGCGGCGCATTTCCTGGATCGAACGCTGGGCCAGGTCACGGGCAGAAAAGTCGCGCAAATAGCGCAGTTCCAGTGCCGCAGGCCCGGCCCCGACCGCACCGGCAGCCAGTCCCGGCGCCGCCCATAGCGTGGCATCGTAGACCTCAAACCCCCAGACGCGAAGCCGGCTCTGTCCCCTCAGGCTGAGCTCACCGGCGGCCTGAAGCACCTCGGCAGGCAGCGCAGCGGCCTGCTGAGCCGACACCGGCAGGCCCAGAGCGAAGGCAAGGAAGGCGCCGCCCCACCAGCGCGGCTTGAGAACCCTCATCGAATCAAGCCTTGAGCAGGGTGTACTGCACCACATCGGTGTTGCGCTCGGCGAAAGCCGCCTCGCAATAGGCCAGGTAAAACTCCCAGATGCGGATAAAGCGTCGGTCAAAACCCAGGCTCAGCACCCGGGTCTCCTGGGCCATGAAGGCCGCACGCCAACGCGCCAAAGTCAGGGCGTAGTCTTGGCCGAAGCAAAATTCATCGACCACCCGAAGCCCGGCGCGCCGGGCCTGCTCGCGAAAGGCCTGCGGACTGGGCAGGCAACCGCCGGGAAAAATGTACTGCTGAATGAAGTCGGTCGATTGCAAGTAGCGGTCAAAAAGCTCATCGGCAATCACGATGCTTTGAACACAGGCCCGCCCCCCCGGCTTGAGCATCCGCGCCAAGGTGCCGAAGTAGGTGGGCCAATACTCGCGACCCACCGCCTCGATCATCTCGATCGAGCAAATGGCATCGAAAGGCTCGTCGCCCTGCGGACCGCGTCCAATGTCGCGGTAATCTTGCAGCCGTAACTCGACGCGATCGGCCACCGCGCAGCGGGCCATGCGCGCACGCGCCCAATCGAGCTGCTCGGTGCTCAAGGTCACGCCCACCAGATTCGCACCAAATTCGACGCTGGCCATCTCGGCCAAAGCGCCCCAGCCGCAACCAATCTCCAGCACACGGTCGCCCGCCTTGACGCCGGCCATCTGCAGCGCCCGCCGCACCTTGGCCCGCTGGGCCTGGGGCATATCGTCCTGGGGGGACTCAAACCAGGCCGAGCTGTAATTCATGGTCGGGTCGAGCCACAGCGCATAGAAGGCATTGCCCAGGTCGTAATGCGCGTGGATGTTTTTCTGGCTGTTGCTGCGCGTATTGCGATTGAACAGGTGTCGCAGGCGATAGGCCAGGCGCCCCAGCCAGGTGCCATAAATCACATCGTCCACTTCACGACGGTTGGCGATAAACAGACGCAGCAGGGCCGTCAGATCGGGAGTGGTCCAGTCACCCGCGATGTACGCCTCGGCGAAGCCTATATCGCCGGACTTCAGGGCGGCTGCGCAGACATTCCAGTTGTGCAGCCGCAGGACTGCAGCGGGCGCCGGGCCGCTGCCGATGCGATGCTGCGAGCCGTCGGGCAGGGTCAGCTGCAGACTGCCGTGCTTGAGTCGCGCCAGCAATTGCAAAACGGTACGCGCCGCAGCAGGGGCGCCCACAGGCAGGCTCAAAATCGGGGACGCCGCAGAAGTGTTGGTCAACATATTCACCGTGTCAGGAAATGCCGGGGTGGCTGGGGCTTGTGGAAGAAAGGCACATGCTTGAGCCAGAGCCGCAGCGCCTGCCAATGAATGCGGGCCACGACCGCCAGGGTCATCACGGGATGGGCCCAGACAACCGCGCGCAAGCTGGCGGCGGTCAGCGGTTCGAGCACCCCAGCCACGCTGGTCTTGAGCAGGGGGCCTTGGTCATCGTCATAGTCAATGCGCGCCACCGTCCGCTCCCGGCCTTCGCGCCAGGCACGCATGAACCGAAAGCGGTAGTGGCCTTCGACCTGACAGAAGGGCGAGACATGAAAGACCTTGCGGGTATGCAATTGGTGGCCGTAGCGCGGCGATTCGAGCAAGTAGCAGTGACGCTCACCGAAGGTGTTGTTGACCTCCACCACGATGACTTTGAGGCTGCCCGCTTCGTCGTGGCAGTACCAGAAACTCACGGGCTTGAAGGCATAGCCGAACATCCGGGGGTAGGTGTGAAGCCAGACTTCACCCCGAAGGTGCCAACCCTGGCCGGCCAGCAGTTCGTCGATCCAGCGCAAGCAATCGTCGCTGCCATCGCCATGGTCGCGATCGCGAAAGCCGATGAGGCCGGGCCGATTGCGCGGCAAGGCGCCGCTGCCCCCCAGGCGCATGCTGCGCAGCGGCAGCATAAGGAAAGCCGTGGGATAGCAAAAGCTGTTGGGCGCCGGTCGCAACCGCTCGTGGCGCACCTGGCCGCGACCGATCAAGGGCACCGCCACCGGTTCAGCTTGGGGTGCAGGGGCCGACGCCGCCTTCATGCGGCCGCCCGAAGGGCTAATTGGGCCTGCTGCGCCCAATCGGCGAGCAGTTGATCGGCCGCCAATACGCCCGACTTCAGACCATCTTCATGAAAACCGTAACCCGCCCAAGCGCCACAAAAATAGCTGTGCTTGACGCCCTGCAAGGCGGGCAGGCGCCGCTGAGCCTCGATGGCCCGAGCGTCAAACACAGGATGCGCATAGTCAAACTCGCCCAGGACGCACGACGGATCGATCGGGCGCACGGGATTGAGCGAAACGACCACCGGCTGCTCAAAGGGCAGGGGCTGCAATTTGTTGAGCAGGTAATGCAGACACACCCGCGCCGACTCGCGTCCGACATCAGCGGCGCGCTCGTAATTCCAGGCGGCCCAGGCCAGGGGCCGCTGCGGCAGGACGGAGGCATCGGTGTGCAAAACGGCTCGGTTGTCCTGGTAGGCAATGGCACCGAGCACTTCGCGCTCATCGTCTGAGGGCTCCCCCATCAGAGCCAGCGACTGGTCGGTGTGCGCGGCCAAGATGACCTTGTCAAAAGTTTCGACCCGTACCTGCCCCTGGGCACGGCTGCTGACCCGCACCCCGGAGGCGCCGCGCTCGACGAGCAGCACCGGGCTGCTCAGCCGCTTGTCCTCCAAAGAGGCGGTGATCTTGTGCACATAGTTGCGCGCCCCGCCATCGACCGTCCACCATTGCGGCCGGTTCGAAATTTGTAGCAGGCCGTGGTTGTGGCAAAAGCGAACCAGGGTCGAGACCGGAAATTCAAGCATCTGGTCTGTGGGACAGGACCAGATGCAGCCGATCATCGGCAGGAAGTAGCCGTCGCGAAACTCGTCGGAAAACCGGTTCTCGCGCAGGAAACCCGACAGCGACTGGCTCAAGGCGGCGCTGAGCGAGCCACGCTCGAGTTGTCGAGCCAGAGCGGTGCACAAGCGGTTAAAGCGCAGCACATCGGCCAGCATGCGCCAAAAGCGTGGACGAATCAGGTTGGCGCGCTGGGCAAACACCGTGTTCAAGCTCGAGCCGCTCCACTCCAGGGGCGGCCGGCCCGCACGGGCTGGTGCCTGAACCGAAAAGGACATGTCCGAGCGGGCGACCGGGACCTCCAGCTCTTTGAAGAGGGCGATTAACTGCGGATAGGTGCGCTCGTTGAACACCAGGAAGCCGGTATCCACGCCGTGGGTGCGCAGGCCTTGCGCTGTCGGCAGGGTGACATCGACGGTATGGGTATGCCCTCCGAAATAGTCACCGGCCTCAAACAGGGTGACCGAGGCACGGCCCCGCAGACGGTAGGCGGCCGCCAGGCCGGCAATGCCCGATCCGACGACGGCCACCCTCGGGCCATCCGCCGGGCCCCCCGCGGCTAAGCCTGGCAGACCCGAGCGCATAAAAAGATCCAC
>VGHR01000164.1 GCA_016868205.1 Betaproteobacteria bacterium | reverse complement strand
CCAGGGCCTGGGCCAACATACGGTCGTAGTCGTCGCCGCCCAAGGCCGCGTCACCGCCGGTGGCCACGACCTCAAACACACCGCGCGTCATACGCAAAATCGAGATGTCGAAGGTTCCGCCTCCCAAATCGTAGACGGCAAACAGGCCCTCGCTGCCATGGTCCAGGCCATAGGCAATAGCAGCAGCGGTGGGCTCATTGATCAGGCGTAAAACATGCAGCCCGGCCAGCTGGGCGGCGTCCTTGGTCGCTTGGCGCTGCGCATCGTCAAAGTAGGCCGGCACGGTAATGACCGCGCCATCGATATCGGCATCAAAGCTGTCCTCGGCCCGCTGACGCAGCACGGCCAGAATTTCAGCACTGACCTCGACGGGGCTTTTCAGGCCATGGGGCGTTTCGATGGCCACCATGCCAGGCTTGTCCACCAAGGAGTAAGCGGGCCTGTGGTGTAGATCGGCCAGCGTCCGGCCCATGAGTCGTTTGACCGAAACGATGGTGCCCCTTGGATCGATGGTTTGCGCGGCCAGGGCCTGCGCCCCGATCTGCCGACCAGACGGTGCCAAGTAGCGAACCGCGCTGGGCAAAATGACCTCGCCGGTCTCGTCAGGCAGACATTCGGGCGCGCCATGGCGAACCGCCGCGACCAGGGAGTGGGTCGTACCCAGGTCGATCCCAATACCGATGCGGCGCGCGTGGGGATCAGGGGCCTGTCCCGGTTCAGAAATCTGCAGAAGAGCCATGCCGGAAGAAAAGTCCTTGTTATAAAAAATCTGACTTGACTAGACCGCTTTCCCCGGAGGGAGCGGCCAGTCTAGGCGCACATTTGGTCGCAGCGTGCGTCGATCTCCCGGGCGAATCGTTCGATAAACATCAGCGCGCGCACCTGGGCAACGGCCTCTTGCAGATCACCGGTGCGGTCCAGACTGTCGGCCAAGCGGTCCAACAAGGTCGTCTGCTCGACTTGGGTTTGAGCTGAGAGGGTCTGCAACGCGGCGGCGCTGTCGGCCTCATCGAGGGCTTCGCGCCACTGCATCTGCCGCACCAAAAAGGACGCCGGCATGGCCGTGTTGTCATGCGCACGGATGGGCGCACCCCTGAGCTCGCAAAGATAGGCCGCCCGCTTGAGCGGGTCTTTCAGGCGTTGATAGGCCTCGTTGATTCGCACCGACCACTGCAAGGCCAAGCGCTGCGCGGCCTGCCCCTGGTCCGCAAAACGATCGGGGTGCACCTCGCGCTGCAGTTGCTTCCAACGCGCATCGAGCTCCGCGCGGCTTTGAGAAAACTGAGCCGGCAGACCAAACAGCTCAAAATCGTCGGACTGCAGGTTCACACGCGGAAGGACTCGCCGCAACCGCATCGGTCGCGCTCGTTCGGGTTGTTGAAGCGAAAGCCTTCGTTCAGACCCTCGCGTACGAAGTCGAGCTGGGTGCCGTCGATGTAGGCCAGGCTCTTGGGATCGACCAGTACCTTGACGCCCCGGTCTTCGAAAATGACATCTTCGGAAGCGACCTCGTCGGCGTACTCGAGCTTGTAAGCCAGCCCAGAGCAGCCGGTGGTCTTCACGCCCAGACGAATGCCCACACCTTTACCACGCCGCGCCATATAGCGGTTGACATGGCGGGCCGCTGCATCGGTCAGGGTGACGGACATCTCAAACCTTTCCAGGGGTCGCTTCAGCCGGCTTGCCCGCGGCGCTGGCGGTAGTCGCTAACGGCTGCCTTGATGGCGTCTTCGGCCAGGATGGAGCAGTGGATTTTGACGGGGGGCAAGGCCAGTTCCTGGGCGATTGCACTGTTTTTGATGCTCGCCGCCTCATCCAGCGTCTTGCCCTTGACCCATTCGGTGACCAGTGAGCTCGAGGCGATCGCCGAGCCGCAACCGTAAGTCTTGAAACGGGCATCCTCGATGACGCCGGTCTCGGGGTTGACCTTGATCTGCAGCTTCATGACATCGCCACAGGCGGGAGCGCCGACCATCCCGGTACCCACGGATTCGTCACCCTTCTCGAAAGAACCCACATTGCGCGGGTTTTCGTAGTGGTCGACTACTTTTTCGCTGTATGCCATTTACAAGGACCTCGGTTAAGAGCCGCTAGGGGCGGCCATCAAAAATGCTGTGTGAAGCGCTCAGTGGGCCGCCCACTGGATGGTGCTCAGATCGATGCCGTCTTTGTGCATCTCCCACAGGGGCGAGAGCTCGCGCAGACGGGCCACATTGTCGCGGATGGTCTGCACCGCGTAATCGATTTCGGCTTCGGTGGTCCAGCGGCCTATCGTCATGCGCAGGCTGCTGTGGGCCAGCTCATCGCTGCGCCCCAGGGCCCTGAGCACATAGCTCGGTTCCAGGCTGGCCGATGTGCACGCCGAACCGCTGGAGACTGCCACCCCCTTGATGCCCATGATCAGGGATTCGCCTTCAACGAAGTTAAAGCTCATATTCAAGTTGTGGGGCACGCGCTTTTCGGGATGTCCGTTGAGAAACACCTCCTCGACATCCGACAGGCCCGCAAGCAAACGCTGCTGCAGACGCCGGATGCGTTCGTTTTCTGCATGCATCTCAAGCTTGGCAATACGATAGGCCTCGCCCATACCGACGATCTGATGGGTCGGCAGCGTGCCCGAGCGCATGCCCCGCTCATGACCGCCGCCATGCATCTGCGCCTCAAGGCGCACCCGCGGTTTGCGACGCACATAGAGAGCGCCTATGCCCTTGGGGCCGTAGGTCTTGTGGGCGGTCAGGCTCATGAGATCGACGGGCAGGTTGCTCAAATCGACATCGATCCGGCCGGTGGCCTGCGCAGCGTCCACATGAAAAATGATCCCCTTTTCGCGGCAGATCGCGCCAATGGCCGAAATGTCCTGAATGACGCCGATCTCATTGTTGACAAACATGACGCTGGCCAAAATGGTCTCCGGGCGCAGGGCTGCCTTGAAGACTTCCAGGTCGAGTAATCCGTCGGCCGAGACATCCAGGTAGGTGACCTCAAATCCCTGCCGCTCAAGCTCGCGGCAGGTATCGAGCACCGCCTTGTGCTCGGTCTTGACTGTGATCAGATGACGCCCCTTGCCCTTGTAGAAGTGAGCCGCGCCTTTGATGGCCAGATTGTTCGACTCCGTGGCGCCACTGGTCCAAACGATCTCCCGGGGGTCGGCGCCGACCAGCTGCGCCACCTGCTCCCGCGCCTTCTCCACCGCCGCTTCAGCTTCCCAGCCCCAGGCATGGCTGCGTGAGGCCGGGTTGCCGAAATGCTCGCGCAGCCAGGGAATCATGGCGTCGACCACGCGCGGATCGCAAGGATTGGTGGCGCTGTAATCGAGGTAGATCGGGAAATGAGGCGTTTGCATGGGGATCAGGAGGGTGCCATTGGCCGGGGGAGCACCCCGGCGACAAAGGGGCGGCCCACGGGCCGCCCGGGGGCTTAGGTCTTGGAGAACGCCGCGCCGAGCGCGAACACCGAGTTGGGCGCATTCACCCGCACCGGCTTGACCGCCGGCGCCGCGAATACGGCCTTCTTGACGGGAGGGGTGTTCTCGACAACGAGGCCCTTGGCCAGTTGGTCGTCAACCAGCTTTTGCAAGGTGACCGAATCGAGAAACTCGACCATGCGGCTGTTGAGGGAGGCCCACAACTCGTGGGTCATGCAGCGACCCCCCTCGCCGTTGCAGTTTTCCTTGCCGCCGCAGTTAGTGGCATCGAGCGGCTCATCGACCGATACGATGATGTCCGCCACGGTGATTTCGCTGGCCTTGCGGCTCAGGGTGTAGCCACCGCCGGGCCCCCGGGTCGACTCGACCAGTTCATGGCGACGCAGCTTGCCGAAAAGCTGCTCCAGATAGGATAGGGAGATCTGCTGGCGCTGGCTAATGGCGGCCAGCGTGACCGGCCCGTTGCTTTGGCGCAAGGCCAGATCGATCATGGCGGTGACCGCAAAGCGGCCTTTGGTTGTGAGACGCATATTCAAGCTCCTTCAAGAGATGGCTTGACCCACTT
>VGHR01000163.1 GCA_016868205.1 Betaproteobacteria bacterium | reverse complement strand
CTGTTCAAGGCTGAATCGCCGAGGCACTACAAAGTTTCTTCAAATCGTCAATCTTTGAAACGCAGCCGACAGCCGACAAGCGATGGATCTGATTGACTACATCTCTTTAAGCTTCTGTCCAGAGGTTGAAGAAGGTGGTCCTATACAGGGGCTAGCGAAGGTTGAGCGCAGTTCTAAGACCTTGACCAAATATAGGGTTGAAACTAGACCCTCGCGATCGAGCTTGTTGATGAAGGTGATGATGGGGGTATCGCGCAGTCGGCAGACCTCGAGCAGCTTGATCGTCTGTGGTTCGACACCCTTGCCGGCATCGACCACCATCACCGCGCAATCGACCGCCGTCAGGACCCGATAGGTATCTTCGGAAAAGTCCTGGTGACCCGGCGTGTCGAGCAAATTGAACACGCAGTCTTCGTACTCGAACTGCATTACGGAGCTGGCCACCGAGATGCCACGCTGCTTTTCCACTTCCATCCAGTCGGAGGTGGCATGCCGTGCGCTCTTGCGCGCCTTGACCGTGCCCGCGAGTTGAATGGCCCCACCGAAGAGCAGCAGCTTTTCGGTGAGGGTGGTCTTGCCGGCGTCCGGGTGCGAAATGATGGCGAAGGTTCGCCGCCGTTCGACCTGCCGTGCCAGTTCGGGGGAGGTGTCCATGGGTGGGCGCGAAGTGTAGCAGCGCCGCTAGAATCAGGATCATGCATCCCACCGCCCACGCCCCGTCATCGGTCCGAGCCAGTCGCCTGGACCTCGAGCCCTGGTACCTGCCGATCGCTGATGAAGTCGCGCTGTTCGAAGCAGCCTGGCAGGCGCGACTGCCTGTGCTGCTCAAAGGGCCCACCGGCTGCGGCAAGACACGCTTCATTGAGCACATGGCCTGGCGCCTGCATCGCCGCGATCGCGCGAAGACCGAGGCACTCGAGCTTCCCCTGCTGACGGTGGCCTGCCATGAGGACCTCACCGCCTCCGACCTCATCGGGCGCTTCCTGCTCTCCAATGACGCCACCGTCTGGCAGGACGGTCCCCTGACGCGTGCGGTGCGTTCGGGGGCGATCTGCTATCTCGACGAAGTGGTGGAAGCCCGCAAGGACACCACCGTCGTGATCCACTCGCTCACCGATCATCGACGGGTGCTCCCGATCGACAAGACCGGAGAGCTGCTCGACGCCCATCCGGATTTTCTGCTGGTCATCTCCTACAACCCGGGCTACCAGAGTGCGCTCAAGGACCTCAAGACGTCCACACGACAGCGCTTCGTTGCGCTGGAGTTCGACTACCCCGCCCCGGAGCAGGAGGCCCGGATCATCGCCCACGAAAGCCAGGTGGATCGCGCGCGTGCAGACATCCTGGCAGGCATCGGTCAACGGGTGCGACAGTTGCGTGAGCAAGGACTGGAAGACGGTGTCGGCACGCGCGCGCTGGTGCATGCCGGGGCGCTCATGTCGCGCGGGGTCGACAGTCGCCGGGCCTGCGAGGTAGCGATTGCGCAATCCCTCACCGAAGACCCCGCCCTTCGACAGGCCATCCGCGATATCTGCGAACTCATGCTGCCGTGAGCGCCAGGCCCGCGCCGCGCGCCGGCCAGCACCTTCGGGCCCTCAGTCTGCTGGCCGAGGCCCTGAGTGGCCAGGCGCTGCCCTTGGCCCTGACCGACCACCATCCGGCCCGGGTCGGGGTCTGTCCGAATCGACGCGGATCGCGAGGCGAATGGGTGCTCGTCCTGCCCGGCTCGGACCGTGGCTTTCCCACCGAGGCGCACTGGCGGCGCGCATTGCGTCTGTCCGTTCTCAGGGCGAGCCTCCTCGAAGCGTATCGGGCACCGGGCACCGGACCGGTCTCGTACGCGGCCCGCGACCGCCGCCCTCGACTGGAGCGGTGGCTGGAACAACTCCTTGAGCGCAGTTGGATCGACGCACGGATCCCGTCCCGGTTTCCCGGGGCGCGCCAGGACCTGCTCGAGCTGCAGCGACTCACCCTGATGCGGCTCGGCCCCCCGCCGCGCGGCGCGCTTCGGCGCCTGCTCCAGGGCCTGGCCAGAGACTCCCTGATGAGGTCGAGCCCGTCGCTGTCGCAGCCCGGAGAGGATGACTGGCTGGCGCTGCTGTGTGAGAAAGCACGCACGGTGAGAGCCGCCGATGCCACGCTGGAGCGCTGTCACTCCTGCGCCGCAGAGCTCTACGACCTCTTGCGCACCCGATTCCCAGGGAGCCGAACACGCTTGCGCCAGCTGGGAATACCGGTGCGACCGGCCGCCCTGGACCACCCGCCCAGCACCCCTCAGACCCGGCGAGCCAACCTGGCCGAGCCGGACGCGACAGACACGCAAGAAGCGCAAGACTCCGAGCGGCCGGAGTCTTTCCACTCGCCCTCCCCCAGGCCATCGGTCGCAGACACCCCCATCGGACAGGCCCGCACCAGCGATCGACCACTGCAGGGTTCGGTGGGGGCCACCCAGGCGCAAGCGTCCTCGGACGCCCCAGACGAGGCGATGGCGCGCGAGGACAAACACGCCTGCTCACCGCCGCTCCCCGACCCCGCCCCACTGCGCAGCCGCTATGGCGCAGGCGCGGGCGAAGCGGTCGGCGTCTATCTCATCGATGAGTGGGACTGCCATGGCAAGCAGTTCCTGCCCGCCTGGTGTCGCCTGCACGAGATCCGACTGCGAGGCCCTGACCAGGATCTTCTGGCGCAGGTGCGCGAGCGCCACCCCGAGCTCGCCCGGCGGATCCTTGAACGCTTTGCTGCCCTCAAGCCGATCTCGCACCGAAGGATCCGCGGCGTGGCTGACGGTGACGATCTGGACCCGGAGGGCGTGGTCTCGGCCATGATTGACCGTCTTGCCGGCAGTGCCAACGACCAGCGCGCCTGGGTCAGGCGTGAACGACGCGATCGTGATGTGGCCACCGCCCTGTTGCTGGACATGAGTGCCTCCACATCGCTGTCTCTGCCGGACCCCGGTCCCGGTCAGGCGAGCGCGGGCGGTGCCGCCCCAGCCGCCCCAGCCGCCTCGCTTGCCACCCGCGCCATCCCGGGGACCCGCACCACGACAGTCCAGGGCGCCTTGCTCTACGGGTTCTATGACGACAGCCCCGAGCGCGAGCCCGAAGCACCCCGGCGGCGGGTGATCGACGTCGCGCGCGACGGCCTGGCCCTGATGGCCCTCGGACTGGCCACGCTGGGCGACGACCACGCCATTTACGGCTTCTCGGGCAGCGGCCGGGCGCAGGTCGAATTCCATGTCGCCAGAGACTTCGATGACCCCTGGCAACAACGCGCACTCGGTCGCGCCTTGGCAGGCATCGAGCCGCGAGGCTCAACCCGCATGGGGCCAGCCATCCGGCATGCCGCAGCAAAACTGTCCCGACGTCCGGCCCCGCAGCGCCTGCTCATCCTGGTGTCGGATGGCTACCCGCAGGACATCGACTATGGCCCGGATCGCAACGATGAAGGGTATGGTCTGCAAGACACCGCGCATGCCTTGCGTGAGGCCCAGCGACAAGGCGTGGTCACCTTCTGCGTCACGATCGACCCCGGAGGCCATGACTACCTCAAGCGCATGTGCGCCCCGGACGCCTACCGTGTGATCGAGGATGTGCACGCGCTGCCCGAGGCGCTGAGCGACATCTATGTCCGGCTGACCAGCCGGGCGTGATGTGAGCGGGTGCTATCCTTCGCACATCGAAACTTCCTGCCGCCCTCGATGGACCTGGTCCGGGTGACGGCCTCGCAGATGGCCTGCGCATCGGCAGCATCGTTCTTGCCACGCTTGCCAGACAGGCGATAGGGGGCCACGAACTTGGGCGCCATCAGGCGCACGCTATGGCCAAACTGCGCAAACGCGCGTGCCCAGTGGTGGGCGCCGGAGCAGGCCTCCATGCCGATCAGGCAAGGCGGCAAAGCGGCGATGAGTTCGATCAGTTTGGCGCGGGGCACGCTGGGGCGGACCAGCGCGGGCTTGCCAGCCTCATCGACGCCATGAACGGCGAAAACATTCTTTGCCAGGTCGATGCCAACGGTTACGATAGCCATGAGACTTCCCCTTCCGTAAAACAAGTGAGTCGATGAAAAGTTTGACCTCTCCATCGTGGCACTCA
>VGHR01000162.1 GCA_016868205.1 Betaproteobacteria bacterium | reverse complement strand
CTCTGAAAGATTTGGTGCCCATCGGACTCATCGTTACCGTACCCAATGTTCTGGTGATCGGGTCGCAAGTGCCAGTGAACAATGTGGCCGATCTGGTCAAGGCGATGAAGGCCAGACCAGGGCACTTCAAGTACGCCTCCTCGGGCGTCGGCAGTACCCAGCATATTGCAGGCGAAGCCTTTGATGTCGCAGCCGGAACCAAGAGCGAACACATTCCCTACAAGGGCAGCAGCCAGGCTCATCTGGACATCATCGGCGGCAGCGTGCAGATGATGTTCGACACCACTTCGTCGGCCATGGCTCAAATCAAGGCCGGCAAGTTCAAACCCCTGGCGGTGACAACTCCGGCGCGGTCGCCACAGTTACCCGATGTGCCCACGCTAACCGAAGCCGGTGTTCGTGGCGCCGACATGAGCACCTGGTACGCGCTGTATGTGACCGCCGGCACCCCGGCTGAGGTCGTGACACGCCTGCAAAACGAACTGGCGCGGGTGCTCAAGCTCGCCGATGTCGAGTCCAGACTCAAAGGTCTGGGCGGTGAAGTGTCCGTCATGAGTCCGGCTCAATTTGCCGAGCTCAACCGCCAAGAGTTCGAACGCTTTGGCAAGTTGATCCGCGAGGCGGGCATCAAATTGCAGTGAGGCCCAGCACCGCGGTGAGTGTCCACCGGCCTCAGCGCGGAGCGATCCTGCTGGCCAGCGGACGCGGCGTGTAAGTCGCCCGATACAGACACTCCTGCGGCTTACCCGGCGCTAGCGCCGCGCAACGAGCGGCTATCGACTGGGGCGTAGGCTTTTCGCCCGAGTCGATCCAGCGCAGAAGGGCTTCAAAAAGCGGAGGGTACATGGCATCGCCCCAGTAACTGTGCTCGCGCGAATCGACATATGCCTGAACCAATCGTGCCTGCGCCCCCGCCGTCACCATACGCTGACGCAGCGTGTCCTGCCCCTCCACAAAAACGGTGGAGTCGCCAATTCCATGCACGGAGATCACAGGCACCACAAATCGACCTTTGTGGTCAACATCAGCGGCAAAGCGGGCCACTGCCTGAGGATCAGCCTTAAATCGAGGCACGGCCGCGTTCAAGGCGCCATCATCGGCTGAACCGGAATAGACAACGCCCTCATTGCCAAGGGGGCTGAGGCCACCGTTTTTCTGCACCACATCCTGCAGGGCAAAAGTGCCCCAATTGAGATGGCCAATCACCGAACTCTCCGGGATCTTCACCACATCCACGATGGTCTTGAGCTTACGGGTCTGCTCGGCTGTGCGCTGCGCGGCCGGCCGCCTCAAGCCCAGACAGTCATCGGCACGCACCAACAGCTCGGCGGCCGTCATCTTGCTTTCAGGGGGTAGCCCGATGGACAGCGGGTACTCAGGCTCGTCGGGTCTGGGGTGGTTGTTGCATAAATACTGGTAGATCGCCCGAAGATCCAGCCGGAAATCGTACGTGGCCGGGCCAGCCACGACCGCACTGGTCAACAAAATACCGTCCCATGACCTGGGGTAGAGCTCGGCGGCGCGGGTTGCAACCATGCCGCCCCAGGACTGTCCGTGCAACACCGTGCGACGCGGTTTGGCCACATGGTCGATGAAGATACGACGCACGCGCTCGGTGTCCTCTGCCGCACTACTGACCGCAAAGCCCCCCTGCCGAAACACTGAACCGGCCCAGGCATGACCTTCGGCCAGAGTGATCGCCCAGCGCTTGATGTCTTCGTCGGCACGACTCATTTTGGGCTCGCCCAAGACAGGCCCCCCGTGCGCGTGCACCACCAGAACGCCCGTCCAGTTGGCTGGCACCCCAATCAAATAGTGTGCGCCGGCCGCATCCTGCCCCCTCAGGCACCGAACGCCAAGGGACACACCTTCCGGGCAGGCTGTCACCAGTGGCGCCGTCTCCCTCGGGACCGTGGTACAGGCAGTTAGCACCCACAGGCTCAGGGCTGCGAGCACGCTCATGCTCGGTCCCCGGGCCGAGCTTACTTTTGCGATCCAGCTTTTTTGCATGCTCCCTCCCATGTGAATGTATTGTCACAGCCCGCAGGCCGTCCCGTCCCATTGATTTTTAGGCTCACGTGGGCTGCGACTCCCATTCTCAATGCGCCTGAAAATGCCGTGCCTCGCGGCTTGGGACCCTAGTTGGTTTAAAAATCCAGAATAAGACCGCATCAGAGCCTTCGATCAAGGCACACGGCCAGGTAGCGCAGGCTTGTGGCCCAGCGACGCCGACGCGCTTTCGGCGTAAAAAGCGGTAAAGGCTCGGATTCTGGTCGTCGGTCAGTCAACAATTGGGAGCCCTCGGCATCGCGCCTGGAAAAGCCGATGCCCCAAGGGGGCTCGGATGACCCGTGCGGACGATGCGCGGCGGCTTGCTACACCTGGGTTATGGGATTGAGTATGGGTCAACAACACAAAATCGTCATCGTGGGTGGCGGTGCGGGCGGCCTGGAGCTGGCCACTCGCCTGGGCCGAAGCTATGGCCGGCGCAAACGCGCGCTGGTCACGCTGGTCGATAAAAACCGAACCCACATCTGGAAACCCAAGCTCCACGAAATCGCCTCCGGGAGCATGGACCTGGGCGATCACGAAGTCGACTACATGGCCCAAGCCCACTGGCACCACTTCACCTTCCGGATCGGCGAACTTCAGGGTCTGGATCGCCAGAATAAATGCATCGAACTGGGCCCCTACCTGGACGAAGATGGACGACCCGTTACCCCAGCTCAAACAATCGAGTACGACACGCTGGTCATCTGCGTCGGCAGCTTGAGCAATGACTTTGGAACCCGCGGGGTCAAGCAGTACGCGCTCAAACTCGAGACACAACAAGACGCCAAGTCTTTTCACTCCAAGATGATCAACGCCTGCATCCGGGCGCACAATCAGCCGGAGGCTATTGACAAAAGGCAACTGCATGTGGCCATCATCGGCGCAGGGGCGACCGGCGTCGAGCTGGCGGCCGAATTGCACCGTACCACCCGGGAAGTGGTGGCCTTCGGCCTGGACCGCATTGATGTCGACAAGGACATCCGAGTCAGCCTGATTGAGGCCGCCGACCGCATCCTGCCAGCCTTGCAGCCCCGCCTTTCACAGGCCACCGAACACCTCATCACCCGCCTGGGCGTTCAGGTGCACACGGGCGCCCGGGTGATGGAGGTCATGCCCACCGGGATTCGCCTGGCCGATGGCCGCGAAATCGAGTCCGAGCTGGTTGTGTGGGCCGCAGGGGTAAAAGCGCCGGACTTCCTCAAGGAATTCGGGGGGCTGGAGACCAACCACACCAACCAACTGGTTGTGCGGGACACGCTGCAAACCACACGGGATCCCGACATCTTTGCCATTGGCGACTGCGCCGCTTGCCCGCGCTTGGACAGACAGGGCGGCCGCATCGGAACCGTCCCCCCACGGGCCCAAGCGGCACACCAGCAGGCCGCGCACATGATCGGTCAGATCCGGCGCCGGTTGGCAAACAAAACTCTCAAGCCTTACCGCTACAGAGACTTCGGCTCACTGGTTTCACTGGGTAAATTCAGTACCGTGGGCAATATGATGGGCGGCCTGATTGGCAAAAACCTCATGGTCGAAGGTTACTTCGCCAAGCTGATGTACTTGTCGCTGTACAAGCTGCACGAACTTGCCATTCACGGCCTGACTAAGACGGCGCTCTACACCCTGGCGCGGATGATCACGAGGAATACCAACCCGACCGTCAAGCTGCACTAGGCGCACTCGGGCGGCTGATCCAAGGCTCCGGTTGGGGTGCCGGCTACGCCGAAGGACTGGTAACGGCTCCAGCCCGGGGCGGACGACGGGGCAGGCTGATCTTCACGCAGGCGCCGCCGCCGGGCTGGTTGTTCAGGCTCAGTTGCCCACCATGCGCCTCAATGATTTGACGGGAAATCAGCAGGCCAACGCCTAAGCCGCCCGATTTGGTAGAAAAGAAGCCTTCTCGGCCTTACGCCAGAACTTGAGCACTCAACCCCGGACCGTTGTGACCTGCCCGGTATTTAGTACCACAAGTAGTGAGGCTGGTTGTTAAGTTTATTGGATGAGTCCAGGTTGACTCGGTGCGATGTGCCTTGTTGTTAGTGTCACTGGTGC
>VGHR01000161.1 GCA_016868205.1 Betaproteobacteria bacterium | reverse complement strand
CAAGCTGTCGACAAGATTAAGGATGGCAACTTGCACGCCACCCTGATCACCGCCGGTGTGCCTGTGGCTGCCGTCACCGACTTTGCCCAAAGCCATGCGCTCAAGGTGATCCCGCTGGTGGGCCCTGAAGTGGCGGCCTTGCTCAAGGAGCAGCCCTATTACACCCAGGTGCAGTTGCCGGCCAACACCTATAGAGGTCAGGCCGCTGCGGTTCCCACGTTGGCGGTGATGGCGATCTGGGCTACGCACGACGGCGTGCCCGAGGGCGTCGCCTACGAAGTGACCAAGGCGCTGTATGAGAACACCGCCATCATGGGTCAGGTTCACGTGCAGGGCAAGAACATCGCCCTGGCCACGGCAACCTCGGTGGCGGGCGTGCCTCTGCACCCTGGGGCCGTGCGTTACTTCAAGGAAAAAGGCCTGGTCAGGTGAGGCCCTGGCAGCTTGGCGCCTTGGCGGCGCTGACGCTGTCGTTTTCACTGGCGGCGGGCGCCTGCGAGTTGGTGTTGTCCGAACACCGCAGCGCCAGGGCTCTGCTGCGCCTGCCCCTTGACCCACTCGAGCCATCGATGCAGATCGAATTCACGCACTCGGTGCTGGGAACTGCGGTGGTCGATCACTACGCTTGGCGCGCCGGCCCGAGCGGTTGGTTTGCCCAGCTGGTTCAGGAAAGCTTTGAGGGCGAGGGATATGGCCTGCCCGCTGCGGCCGGGGAGGGCGAGGTGCTGGTTCGCGACGGCGCGCGCTGGCGTTTGTACTTGCAGCGAAAAGTCGATCCCTTGGTGGTCCGGCCCCTGCCAGCGCAGCGTATGCGGCTGCGAGTCGCTCACCAGGCGGATGTTCTGCTCGGTTCATTGAGCACCCAATCCATCAAGATGCAAGTGCAGGACTGTCCTGCGCCAATCAAGGCCATGTCCACACCATGAGTGCGACACAAGCAGAAGTCGATCGCCTGATCGAGCAGTTCGATCCAGAGTCTAATTTTCGGCGGCTAGCCGGCCTGAGTGCGGGCATTGTGCTGGTGCTGGCAGCAGGTCTGTCTGCCTGGCATTACTACACCGCAGGCTTTGGCCTGCAAAACGAGATCGCTCACCGCGCGATTCACCTGACCGTGGTGCTCGGGCTTTGCTTTCTGGTGTTCCCGCGTCAGCGCCGCCTGAGCGGTCACTGGGAATGGACAGTGTCGCTGGGGCTGGCGGGGTTCTACCTGTTCATGGGATTGAGCCTGTTGAACAACCTGTCCGAGCCTGTCGGTCTGGGCGCCAAGGCGGCGTTTGTCGCCGTGCTGCTGGCCATTGCCGGCCTGTCATTGCCGTTCAAGGCGTACGACGGCAGCAACCACAGCATTCCCTGGCGTGACTGGGTTTTTGCCATTCTGGCAGCGAGCTTTTCGCTTTACCTATTGGTGTTTTTTGAATCGATCTACATCCAGCGCCCGGGCCAGCACACGCCGATCGACCTGATGATGGGAGTGATCGCAATTGCGATGGTGATCGAGGCCACGCGCCGAACCATGGGCATCTTCTTGCCGCTGCTGGCGATTGTCACGATCTTGTATGGATTGCTGGGGCCCATGCTTCCCGGGGGTCTGGCCCACCGCGGCTACAGCATCGGACGCATCGTGGCGCACTTGTACAAGGGCACCGAAGGGATCTACGGCATCCCGGTGGGGGTGGTGGCGACCTTCGTTTTTCACTTCGTTTTGTTCGGGATCATGGCGCAGCTGACCGGGTTGGGTCAGCTGTTCGTGAACCTGGCTACCATCGCGGCCGGGCGCTACTCGGGCGGTCCGGCCAAGGTTAGCGTAGTGTCCTCGGGCCTGTTTGGGATGATCTCGGGCTCGGCGATTGCCAACACCGTGACCACAGGCGTGATGACGATTCCGATGATGAAGAAGGTCGGCTTCTCGCCGCGCTTTGCCGGTGCGGTTGAAGCCTCGGCCTCATGCGGTGGGCAGATCACGCCGCCGATCATGGGCGCAGCGGCCTTCATCATGGCCGAGACCCTGGGCATCCCCTACAACGACTTAATCCTGGTGGCGCTGGTGCCTGCGGCCTTGCATTACTTTGCGATCCTGTTCATGGTGCATCTGGAATCCAAGCGCCTGAAGCTCATGGGCATGCCTGCCTCGGAGATTCCATCGATCGGCAAGGTGCTGGTGAGTTCCTGGCATCTGTTTATTCCGCTGGTGGTGATGGTGACCTTGCTGTTGATGCAGTACACGCCGTTCCTGGCGGCTTTCTGGGGCATTACCCTCACGGTAGCTTGCTCCTGGATTCCGCGCTTGCTTGGTCCCCTGGGCCAGAAAATGAGCGGTATGGCCGTCGGGCCACGCGCCTTGGTGCAGGGCTTCGAGATGGGGGCTAAGTCGGCGCTGGGGATTGGTGCAGCCTGCGCCTGCGTAGGCTTTGTTCTGGGTATCACCACGCTGACCGGAATGGGGTTCAAGTTCTCGGCCTGGGTGCTTGATGTCTCGGGCGTGGCGGCGCAGGCAGTCATGGCGTTTGACGTGTTTCAGTGGTTTGAACTCAAAGAGGTCACCATCTTGTTTGGCCTGATGTTCACTGCCGCCGCATGCATCATCATGGGCTCGGGCGTGCCCACCACACCCACGTACATCATCCTGGCCGCGATCGTGGCCCCTGCTTTGGCGCAATTGGGTGTTCCGCAGCTGGCAACGCATTTCTTTGTTTTCTATTACGGGGTACTTGCCGACGTCACACCGCCCGTGGCCTTGGCCGCATTTGCCGCTGCGGGTATTGCACGCAGCGAGCCCATGTCCACTGGCCTGACCGCGTTTCGTCTGTCCATGGGCAAGGCGCTGGTACCGTTTGCGTTCGTCTATTCGCCAGTGCTTCTGATGGTGGGATTCACCTGGTCGGGCTTTATGCTCGCTGCCGCGTGTGCGATCGTTGCAGTGATGGGCCTGGGCGCGGCGTACACCGGTTTCGTGGCCCGACCCGTGGGCAAGCTCGCCTTTGTACTGCTCAATGTGTTTTCGCTGCCGCTGGTGTTTGCCAATCCCTGGGTGGCTGCGGTGAGCCTGCCGGTGGTACTGGGTTTGCTGGCCTGGCATGCGCGGCCCTTGGCTGGATCGTCTGGGAGCTGAGCCTGTTGATTCATCAGCAAAACTGAGCCAGTGATCACGTCGAATTTTGAGCCACTAGTTTTAGGGAACCAAGGTGGTCTTGCCCGACCGGCGGGGCCCCAGCAGAGCCACTGCAGGGGTCACATGTTCAATCCATGTACCGCCCACCAAAACAATTTGTTCGGCTTTCAATTCAACGCCATGTAGGGTTTCCTTCACACGGGCCTTAGGTTTTCTAAGGCAGTGTTCTAGGAACTATCATGCGCAAATTTCACTCCCCGGTCAATCTCAAGCCGGCAGCTGATGCGTCCTTGCAAATCATTACCGTTGACATCACACTAGCGGAACTTATCCAAGCCCAAGGAATTTGAACTACACCCCACTCAGATCGACGATTGAAAGCGTCAACTGCTCGGTGGGGCGGCGGGCGTGCTCGGCTAAGGCGCTGCACCCGAACCGGTAAACCTGGCACCGCTACACGCCAAGATCGGCCAGTTGGCGCTGGAGAACGATTTTTTAGAAAGCGCGCTCACCAAGGCGGGATTGCTGAGCGCTTTAGCGTGATTGACCGTGACCACCGCCTGAGCGTGGCGCGACAAGCCAAGCTGCTTCAGATCAGCCGAGGCGCCGTGTACTACCGGCCCCGCCTCACCGGCGAGGCTGACCTGACACTGATGCGCCGCATCGACGAGCTGTACCTGGAGCACCCCTTCATGGGCGCCCGAATGCTTCGCCGCGTGTTGGCTCGCCAAGGCATCTTTGTGGGCCGCCGTCACCTGGGCACGTTGATGCAGCGCATGGGCATCGAGGCCCTATGCCCGCAGCCGGGCACCAGCCGGCGGCATCGGCAGCACAAGGTCTATCCCTATCTGCTGCGCAAGGTGGCGATTGGCCGGGCCAATCAGGTCTGGGCGCTGGATACGACCTACATTCCCATGGCCCGAGGCTTCGTCTATCTCACCGCCGTCGTGAATGTGGCTAGCCGCAAGGTGCTGGCCCACAAAGTGGCCATCACGC
>VGHR01000160.1 GCA_016868205.1 Betaproteobacteria bacterium | reverse complement strand
ACGCTTTTCGCTTACCAACAACGCAGCTCAGATCCCAAGTCCTTGCCGATCTCCATTACACCGGCCTGTGCAACTCACGAGGACATTCATGAATACGCGAAGCGCATTCGTTATGACCGTAGCTGCTGGCGGTGCCACGCTGGCGGGAGCCGTCCAGGCCTAAGCCCGCCTGGACGAGAAAGACCCGCAGGCGGTCGTTCTGGGGTACTTGCCCGACGCCACCACGGTGGACCCCAAGAAGCAGCTCAAGTACGCGGCGGGGCAGGTTTGCAACAACTGCGCCTTGTTCCAGGGCAAGGCTGCCGATGCCTGGGGCGGATGCCCTCTGTTTGGCGCCCGGCAGGTCGCAGGCAAGGGCTGGCGTAACGCATGGGCGAAGAAAGGTTGATCGGCAGGGAGTTTCCTGCTCCTGACTGGACTCCGGGTTCGACCCGGCCGCAAGCTGGGTCGTCCGAGTCCGACCCGGACTCACTAGCGCGCCTGCTGCCACCTGCCTTGGTCGTGGAACTGCGCACAGACCACGCCGGTGAGTCGGGTGCGGTGATGATCTACCGCGGCATTCTCGCGGTAGCCCGCGACCCGGTGCTCAAAGCCTTCGCGAGCGAACATCTCGCCACCGAGTCTCGGCATCTCGCATGCATCGAACGAATCATTCCCGCCCGCTGGCGAAGCGAGCTGCTGCCCCTGTGGCGCGTCGCGGGGTGGCTGACGGGTGCTATGCCCGCAATGGTGGGCGCGCAGGCCGTTTACGCAACGATCCAGGCTGTCGAAACCTTCGTCAACCAGCACTACGCGGCTCAAATCGAATTGATCGACGGCTGGTTGCACCTGCGGCAAACCGGTGAGTCTTCACCCGAGTGTTCGCATGAGGCGATGGATGCCCTCGTTTCAGTGCGCGAGCGGCTGGAGCAGTGCCGGCTCGATGAAGTCGCCCACCGGGACGACGCGGCTCACCGCTGGAGTGGCCGGGCTGGCAGCTTGCTTGGTGCCTGGCTTCTTTGCGTTAGTGCGGGCTCTGGAGCCGCGGTCTGCATCTCGCGGAAACTGTAGGTCCTGAAGGAGGGCCCTCCCTATGCTCGACTCCCTCCTACCGGGCGCAGCGCTGCTCGTGACAGCGTGGCTGTTCGGTGGCATGTTTCTTTTTTCTGCGGGCTTTGCTGCCTTCGTCTTCAAAGTGCTGCCTGTCGCAGAAGCACGATTCCTGATCCGCCAAGCGTTTCCGCCGTTCTACCTGTTCGTGCTAGGCTTAGCCGCCATCGCCACCGCACTTTGCTGGACCGTGGATCGCTGGAGTGCGCTCGTCCTAGGGCTGATCGCCATTACCACCGTCTCTGCGCGGCAAGTCCTGATGCCTGCGATCAATGCTGCGACCGATCGCGGCGAAAAACGGCGTTTTGCCTGGCTGCACGGCGTGTCCGTGCTGTTGACGCTGTCCCACATCATCGCCTCCGCTGTGGTGCTGATCAGGCTGGCGATATGACCTCGTCTCACCACGCCGCAAGACGTGATGTAGCGCCGGGTCCATTTCCATACCTTGGCTGAAGGAGCTCTTCCGATGCTGATCCCAGCCCGTCTCTATACCCGCTGTGTGCTTGCCTTGGGAGTCTGGGCGCTTCTGATTCCGCTTGCATTTGCAGCGGGTGATGACGTGACCACGCCGCCTGCGCCCACGCCCACGCCCCGCTGCCCTGAAGGCCAGATCCATGATCGCAAGGCCGGCAAGTGCGTGCCGGTGAAGTCCAGCGCCCTGAACGACGAGGATCGCTACCTGGCGGTTCGGGAATTGGCATACCTTGAAAGGTACACATCGGCGGCACAGGTGCTCGACGCCATGTCCGATCAAGGCGACGACCGCGTGCTCGCCTACCGTGGTTTCCTGCAGCGTAAGCTCGGGCAGATGGACCAGGCGATTCGCACCTACCAGGCGGCGATTGACAAGAACCCGAACAACCTCCTGGTTCGCTCCTACATGGGCCAAGGCTTCGTGGCGTCGGGCGACCTTGCCGCGGCACGCCGCCAGCACGATGAAATCCTGGCTAGGGGGGGCAAGGGAACATGGGCGGAAGTGTCATTGCGCGACGCACTGGCAAGCGGCCGAACCTACCGCTACTAAGTGCGACCGGGGGCTGCGCATGGCGACTTCATCAACGACCGAAACGACCCAGATGCCTGCGGCTCTGACCGTGCTGTACGACGGCGCCTGTCCTTTGTGCCGGCGCGAGATCGGCGTCTACCGCCACCTTCGGTCCGACACCCCTGTGTGCTTTGCCGATGTGAGCGACGGCGGGGTGTCCTTGCCGAGCGGCACCACACGGCAACAGCTGCTTGCGCGTTTCCACGTGCAACGCCATGACGGTGAGCTGCTCAGTGGTGCCCAGGTCTTCCTGGCCTTGTGGGCGGTCCTGCCTGGCTGGCGCTGGTTGGCCGTAGCCGGTCGCCTGCCGGGAGCAGCTTGGCTAATGGAACGCTGTTACCGGCTCTTTCTTCGCGTACGGCCCATGTTGCAGCGCTGGGCCTCGCGCCTCGACTGAGCTGCGCATGCCCGGCCGATGCCGAGCGGTCCTGCCCCGAGACTTCCCCTTCTTTACTGTTGACTTAGAACTCCCACCATGACATCTACCGTTCTCATCACGGGTGCCACCGGGGGCATCGGCCGAGCCTTGTCGCGGCAGTCCCATGCCCAGGGCCTGCGGGTCGCCGCGGTCGGGCGTGATGCCAACCGCCTGGCCAGCGTCGAGGCCCACGCGCGGATCGTGGCCGACACCACCACGCCGGAAGGAGCCGCACAGGCGGTGTCCGCCTGCGAGGACCTGATGGGCGCTTCGCCCGCGTTGCTGGCGCACTGCGTGGGCAGCACCTTGATTGCCCCGCTGCATCGCACGCAAGCACAGGCTTACCGCGAGGTGATGCGGATCAACCTAGACAGTGCATTCTTCATGCTGCACGCCTGGATCGCGGCGCTGCAGGGGGCGCCCGGCGTCGCCGTGGTGGCCAGCTCGGTGGTCGCACGTATCGGCGTGGCTAACCACGAGGCCATTGCGGCGGCCAAGGGCGGTCTCGAGGCCCTGGTGCGCAGCACGGCAGCCACCTATGCCGCCCAGGGGCTGCGCATCAACGCGGTCGCGCCCGGAATGACCGAAACGCCGATGACGGCCAATATGCTCAAGATGCCGGCGATGCGCGAGGGCGCCGCGCGACAGTACCCCCTGGGTGGGATCCAGTCGGCCGAGCAGGTGGCCGACGTGATGGCCTTCCTGCTGGGCGACGGCGCCGCCCGGCTGACCGGACAGGTCCTCGCCGTGGACGGCGGGTTCACCACGGTCCGGCCCCTCGTTCGCTGAGCGGATGAGAACCCCCCTGCAGACCCCCCACGAGATCCGCGAACAGATCTGGCGGGAACTGACCCGGGCCAGCCAGGACCGCCACCACGCCTGGCGTACCCCCGTGCTGGCTACCGTGGGCGGTGATGGCCTTGCAAATGCACGTGTGATCGTGCTGCGCGAGGTGGATGTGGTCCACCAAACGCTGCGCGTCTACGCGGATGCGCGGAGTCCCAAGGTCCGCGAAATTTCGCACGAGCCCCACGCGGTATTCGTCTTCTGGAGCGATCGGCTGAACTGGCAGCTGCGGGCACATGTGGCCATTTCCGCCGAAACCGAAGGGTCCGAGGTACAAGCCCGCTGGCAGCGCGTGCGGCAGTCGGCGTCAGCGACCGATTACCTCGGACCTATCGCACCAGGCGATGGCTTGGAATCGGCGCAAGGCGAGGCCATGTCTTCCGACGCTGTCCATCACTTTGCGCTTCTGAGCGCCCAGGTTTTGGAGATGGATTGGCTGGAGCTGAGCCGAAATGGCCACCGACGTGCGAATCTGCGTGCAGACGGCTGGCGGTGGCTCGCGCCTTGAGCCGACGAGCCTACTGCCAGGCCTGCGCGGCTACCGGTGACCCCTTGTGGTGACGGGGCGAACGTTCGCCGTGGGCCGCAAACCGGCCCATGGAGGGGGAAGGTTGTTCGAATCCCCGAGGCCATAAAAAAACGATGCTCCTGGACCTGAGCAGGTTGATGGGGCCATCTTCACTGCCCCGCCCAGGACAAGTCCTGACACCTCTCTTCAACGGGATCGTGTCAGGCGCTCAGAGCCCCGCATCACACGGGGCTTTCCGTTATGGGCTCCTGAC
>VGHR01000159.1 GCA_016868205.1 Betaproteobacteria bacterium | reverse complement strand
AGCTCAACGCGGCTGAGCCTGGGGGCCATCGAGAGCGGTTCAAGGATGCGCTGATTGAGGTGCTGCGTGCCGACTGCGACGATGAGCGCTGGCAGTCAGCGGTGAGCCGAGCCCGGGAGCTTCACGACAAGCAGGGGGTGCAGCATGGCTGAATTGCCCAGCATAACCTGCCCCACCCGAGAGGCGATCTTCGCTGCCTACGAAGCCGACTCGGGAGATGGGTTTCGTGCACACCTCGGTGCCTCCTTGATCGGCAAAGAGTGTGAACGGGCCCTATGGTTTGATTTCCGCTGGGTCACCCGTGCCCAGCATCCTGGCCGACTCTTGCGCCTGTTTGAAACCGGTCAGCTGGAAGAAGCTCGGTTGGTTCAGAACCTGCGCCGCACTGGGGCGACGGTTCTGGAAGTTGATCCGGACACGGGGCGCCAGTTTCGCATTCAAGCCCATGGCGGTCACTTTGGTGGCTCGCTCGATGGCGTGGCCATCAACCTGCTGGAGGCACCCAAGACCTGGCACGTGCTGGAGTTCAAGACACACTCGGTCAAGAGCTTCAATGACCTGATAGCCAAGAAAGTACGCGAAAGCAAGCCGCTGCACTTTGCCCAGATGCAGACCTACATGCACCTGATGGGCTTGACCCGTGCGATGTACTTGGCTGTGTGCAAGGACACCGATGACGTTTACGTCGAACGAATCGAGGCCGATCCGGCTTTTGCGCAAGGCCTGTTAGCAAAGGCTGAGCGCGTCATCTTCGCTGCGACTCCCCCGCAGCGTATCAGTACGGATCCAGCCTGGTACCAGTGCCGCATGTGCGATCACGCACCGGTCTGCCACGCGGGCGCACCAGACGCTTTAGCCCCCGAGATCAATTGCCGCACCTGCTTGCATGCGACACCCGTCGACGGCGGGTGGCACTGTGCACGTCACGATCGCTGGTTGACCGAGGCCGACCAGCGTGCTGCCTGCACCATGCACCTCTTCATCCCATCGCTGGTACCGGGCAAGCAGGTCGACGCAGGCGAGGACTGGGTCGAGTACGAGTTCGCCAGTGGGAATCGCTGGCGTGACACCGGAAAAAACAAGCATGCGAACGCCTTTTAAGGAGCACGTTTATGAACACAAACCACACGATGGTTCTTCGCCCCTATCAAAGCGGTGCCATTCAAGGCATCTACAACTACTTTCATGCAGACACGGGCAACCCGCTGGTGGTGATCCCCACCGCTGGCGGCAAGTCGCTGGTGATGGCCACCTTTATAGAAGGGGTGCTCAAGGCCTTCCCGGATCAGCGCATCCTGATCGTGACCCATGTGCGGGAGTTGATCGAGCAGAACTACGCCGAGCTCAAGAAGCTCTGGCCGCAGGCCCCTGCGGGCATCTATTCGGCCGGTCTCAAGCAGCGTGACATCCATGCCCGCATCCTTTTTGCCGGCATCCAGTCGATCCACAAACGCTTCTATGACGTGCAGCAGTGCGATCTGGTCCTGATTGATGAGGCACACCTGATTCCGCGCTCGAGCAACACCTTGTACCGTCGCTTTCTGTCTGGCCTGGCCCGACTCAACCCTCAAATGAAGGTCATCGGCCTCACCGCTACGCCGTACCGGCTGGACTCAGGCCTTCTGCATGAGGGCGATGATGCCATCTTCACGGACATTGCCTATGAGGTGTCGGTGCGGGAGTTGATCGATCAGGGCTACCTCTCCCCGCTGATCTCAAAGCGGATGGCCACCCAGATTGACCTGACCGGCGTGGGCACCCGTGGCGGCGAGTTCATCGCCAAGGACTTGGAGGCTGCGGTCGATAAGGACTCGATCACCCAGGCCGCCGTTGACGAAATCTTCTCCTATGGCAAGGACCGCAAAAGCTGGCTCATTTTCTGCGCCGGTGTGGACCATGCCTACCATGTGCGCGATGCCATTCGTGCGCGTGGCGTGAGTTGCGAGACCATCGTAGGCGAGACACCCGGGGCGCAGCGCGAGGCCATCATCAATGACTTTAAGGCCGGCAGGATTCAATGCCTGACCAATGCCAATGTACTGACCACCGGGTTTAATGCTCCAGGGGTGGACCTGCTGGCCATGCTGCGCCCGACCAAGTCGGCGGGGCTGTACGTCCAGATCGTGGGTCGGGGCTGTCGGCTTGCGCCTGCTAAGACCGATTGCCTGGTGTTGGACTTTGTTGGCAACATCGCCCGGCACGGCCCCATTGATGCCGTTAACCCCAAGCGCCCTAAGGGGGGTGAGGATGGTGTGGCGCCCACGAAGGCCTGCCCCGAGTGCGACAGCATCGTGCATGCCTCGGTGCGCACCTGTCCTGATTGCGGGCATGTGTTCCCGCCGCCCGAACTCAAGATCGACGCCAAGGCCAGCAACCTGGACATTTTGTCCTCCGGCAAGTCCGAGTGGGTACCCGTCACCCGGGTCGCCTACGCCCGACATGACAAGCCGGGCAAGCCGCCTTCACTGCGCGTGGACTACTGGAGCGGGCTCACGCACCACAGCGAGTGGATCTGCATTGAGCATCAGGGGTATCCGCGTCAGAAGGCGGCCTCCTGGTGGGCCAACCGTGCCCAGGGCTTGCCGTTGCCCCAGCGGGTGGATGAAGCGATCGCCTGCGCACCCAAGCTGCGCTGTCCCTCCGAGATCGCTGTTCGTCCCAGTGGGCGTTACACCGAGATCGTCGGGGCCCGGTTTGCATGATGTGCGTGATCTGCCGCAGGGATGACCGCGGCTATGGATTTGCACCTCGCTCTATCCGTGTGGACGCGCCAGACAGCAAACAGTGCTCTCGACGCTGCCAAAACATTACTGCAAGGCTAAAAGGAATGATTGATCCAAACAAACACGAAACCAATGCGCTGGCAGCAGCCAGCATGAGCGCGGGCGCCTATGTCGAGGAGATCGGCAAGACCGACCTTGCAAGCTGGACCGAGCAGGAGTGGGCGACGCTCATTGATGTGGCAGTCACCGCATTTCAGGACTTTCTTCGCCAGGCCTATGCCGATGACCCACCGTTTTGAGGGGCACCATGTTAAACAAGAATTACATGGCGCAACTTGGCGCCACCCTGGTCGATCGCGGCTTTCCGATCCTGCCGATTCAACCCAACACCAAAAAGCCTGGGCTGTACAAGCTTGGCGCCTGGCACGAGTACCCCAAGTGGAGCCGGCATTGCGAGCGTGACACCACCGACAACGAGGTCGACATCTGGGGCAACTGGCCAGAAGCGGGCATCGGCATTGCCGCGGGCCGGGTGATCGGCATTGACATCGACATTCTTGAAGCGCCCACTATTGCGCTGGAGTTGGAGGCACTTGCCAAGCGGATGCTGGGCGATACACCTGCTGTGCGCATCGGCCATGCACCCAAGCGCTTGCTGGTCTACCGGGCTGTGCAGCCGTTTTCTGGCTTTAAGTACCCGCCCATTGAGGTGCTGGGAGTCGGCCAGCAGTTCATTGCCTATGGCATCCACCCCGATACCGGCAACCCCTACGACTGGCCAGTGAGCACTTTGGCAGATCTGAGCCCTGATGACCTGCCCGGCATCACAAAGGCCCAGGCACGCGAGTTCGCCAAGGAAGCTTACCGTTTGATACCGGCCGAATTGCGTCCCAAGACTCTGGGTGTAGGCTTGCGTGCGCCGATGGCGTGCGCCAACCTGCCTGAGCAGCGTGGTACCTATGAAGCTGTTAAAGACGCCCTGAGGCACATCGTCAACGCGGATCTGGATTACGACAGTTGGGTCCGTATCGGGATGGCCACCAAAGGGGCGCTTGGCGATGAGGGCTGGCCATTGTTTGAGACGTGGTCCGAAAGCTCGCACAAGAACGACCCCAAGACGACAGCGCGCAGTTGGCGCAGCTTCGCTCCCCATCGCATCGGTGCAGGCACGATCTACAAGCTGGCGCTCGATAACGGGTGGGAGCCAGCGGCTGATATGCAGTTGAACGGCGAGATCGTCATGAATGGTCATCACCCAGCGCGTGAGTTGCTGCAGGCGCTGCAAGCTGCTGACCCCATTGCCCTTAAACCGCAGGAAATCTCACTGCCTCCGCCCAAGCCCATGCCGGTCGGCTGGGATCAGGTGGGGGTGTGATCGCAGACATGATGGCCTTGATGGCAGCGACGGCCAAGCGCCCTCAACCGGTGCTGGCACTCGGTGCGAGCCTGTGTGCGATCGGGGCTTTGATGGGGCGCAAGTACCGAACCGTG
>VGHR01000158.1 GCA_016868205.1 Betaproteobacteria bacterium | reverse complement strand
TGCGGGTGTGCTGCTGGACAAAGCGCTCCAGGCCGGCGGTGCGCACACCTTGCACCATGTCTGCCTCGACAAAGCAATGATCCTCGGGGGCGCCCGCCTTTGCGCAAGCCTGTGAGCCAACAAACAGGGCGGCGTGGGACCAGGTCGATTGGGTCAAGTACTTGATGGCTGTGCTCACCCGACTGTTGCCCTCAACAAGAAGCACATCGCCCGGTTGCAGCAACGCTTGCAGATGCAGCGGATTAGAGGGCGGCGCCGCGCAGCGGATGTCGATGGTTTGGGACAGGTAGTTTGCTAAGAAGCGACCCATGGCTGCGAGCATGCCGCTAAATATGGCCGAAACAGAGGCAAATTTCCACAAAAATCGTTTGCTCTCCTGCTCCCAGACGGTAAAAGATGTTCAGAGGCGGTCGGTCAGGCGCACATCGCCACCCCGACCCTGGACAGCCTGTGCGCGCGCGGCGTGGCCTGGGTGGGGCTGGACGCCTTCCGGCCGCTGCACATCCCGCTGGCCGCCTGGCTGCGCGAGATGGTGGATGCACAGAGCCTGATGCATGAAGCGCATCCGATGGCGCTACGGTTTCATTCGGCCGTTGGTGGCGTCTGGGCCGACGAGGACCTGCTGGAGGTGGCCCGGTTGCGGCCGGGTACCATGATCCCATCCACATCCCGGGAGCAGATGCAATGAAAAAATGGTGGCTTCTTCTTGGTGCCCTCATGGGCCTGCAGGGTCTGGCATGGGCGCAGGCCTATCCCAACAAGCCCATCCGTTGGGTCGTGCCCAGCACACCCGGTGACGGATCGGACATCACCGGGCGCCTGTTGGCCGACCGCATCTCTCGCGATCTCGGACAGCCGGTGGTGGTTGAAAACCGGCCTGGCGCCGGTGGCGTGTTGGGCTCGGATGCAGTGGCCAAGTCAGCCGCCGATGGCTACACCATGATCGTGGGCAATGCAGGCTCGCACGGGGTCAACGGCGGCATCTATCCCAAGTTGCCCTACGACATCGTCCGGGACTTCGTGCCGGTCGGGATGATCTGCACCACGACCAATGTGATGGTGGTCAGCCCCAGCGTCAAGGTGGCCAATGTGGCTGAATTCATCGCCTATGCCAAAGCCCATCCCGGGCAGATCAATTACGCCTCTGGCGGCATCGGCAGTTCGGCGCATCTGTCGGCCGAGTTGTTCAAGAGCCTCAGCGGCGTGGAGATGACCCATATTCCCTACAGGGGCGCCGCGCCGGCGGTGGCGGCGGTGCTGGCGGGCGAGTCCAAGGTCATGATTGGCAACTTGCCGCCCTGGGCTGCGCAGATTAAGGCGGGCAAGGTGCAGGCGCTGGCGGTGACGACCGCCAAGCGCCACCCCAGCATGCCGGAGGTGCCGGCGCTGGCCGAGGCGCTACCGGGCTTCGAGACCCTGGCCTGGTTTGGGGTTCTGGCCCCGGCCGGCACACCCAAGGCGATTGTCGATCGCATGAATGCGGCCATCAATCAGGCGCTCGATCAGCCCGAGATCAAGGCTCGCCTGGCCGGGCTGTCCTGTGATCCGGCCCCGAGTACGCCTGAGGCGTTTGCCACCCGCGTCAGCGGCGATGTGGCGCGCTGGAAGAAGCTGGCCACCGAAAAGAACATTCGCGCCGAGTAACTTGACGGTCGCGCCACTCGTGGCGCTTGCGGGCCGCGCCCCTGAGGGCAGGGTCGGCCAACCTTTGTTCTTGGGCTCCCGGTGCGGTCAGCGATTGAGCAGGCTTTCGATGCCGGGCGGCACCGCCCGGTACGGGTGGGCCGCCAGCACCTGACGGTCCAGCGTTTGCGTGCTGCGACCGGCGCGTGGGGCCTGCAGAAAGCCACCACGTACTGCCAAGTCCACACCCTGGCTGACCTGATCGGTCAGATCGCTTTCTTCAAACTGAATCTCCAGCATTTCGCATTCTGGCGCAGCCAGGGCCACTTGCAGGCTGTGCCAGGTGCACACCGGCCCGGTCGGGTTGTGCGGGGAAAACTGCACCCCGTGGTCGGCAGCGCACTGCGCGATGCGCAGCATCTCCCAGGGCCCGCCGCAGTACTTCACATCGGGCATGACCGCGTCGTAGAGCGCCTCCTCAAATAGCGTCTGGAAAGCCGCCAGCCCGATCTGAGTTTCTGCAGCCGCGAGCTTGACGCCCTGTGCCTGGGCCGCCCGTCGCAGCCGGCGCAGGGCCGCCCAGTGGGCGTACGTCTCGGGCAGCGGGCATTCAAACCAGTAGAGATCGGCGGCCCGAAGATCGCTCAAGGCCTGCAGGGCGCGTGGCTCGTCAAAGCGCCAGTGGCAGTCGACCATCAAGCGCACTTGCGGTCCAGCCGCCTCGCGCAGGGCCATCATGCAGTCGATGCCCTGGCTGATGCGCGCCCGCCCCTCGGCGCTGGCGCACAGCGCCGGTGTCAACCCGTCAAAGGGCGCGGCCTTGAGGGCTGTAAAGCCCTGCTCAAGTGCGCGCCGGGCGGTGGCCACAAAGCCCTGTGGCGTGCGCTCGCGCGTGGCCCGATTGATATTGGCATACAGCCGCACCTGCTCGCGCCGCGTCAGTCCGAGTAGGGCGTGAGGTGGCTGCCCGAGGTGCACGGCCTGAAGGCTGAGCAATGCCTGTGCGAAGGCGCTCGTTGCGGCACTGCCCAGCAAGCCCTCGTGCGAGGCCGGGTGCACGCTGATCTGCTCCTGCGCCTGTCTCAGGCTCAGTCCGATCCAGCGGCTGCGCAGATGTTCGTTCAGGGCGCAGAGGACCGGCTCCCAGCTGTTGAGCGAGCCTTCGCCCCAGCCGACCGCACCGGTGGAGTCGGTGACCGAGACGAACCACCAATTGGTTTTTTCGGATATATGCAGCACATGGCTATCGACGGCCGAGACGGTGGGAGGATTTGATATCAAGGCCATGAGGGATTCCTGCAGATCGGGGGTTCGATTCCGTGCCCGCCGGGGCACTGCCTAGCGGGGCCGCTCGGACTCGGGGCCGGCCACCGGAATCAGAATTTCATTGCGCCTAAACATGGGCACAGTCCAGGGCGGGTCATAGCGGGCCAATTGCGGCGCGCCCGTCGTTTTGAGGCCTTGCTGCGCGATCCACTGCAGGGCCTCCTGCGTCTTGGCCTCCACCTGAGCCGAGGTGGCAAAGCCCGAGAAGCGGTGGGCCACAAACCACAGGCTGGGCAGTTGCCGCAATCGGACGGCCGGATTGCGCGGCTTGGGGATGCTGGCCAGGGTGTACTGCCTGGGCATCACGAAGTGAACGCGCCACCGGTCCGCCTGAGGCGCGATGGTTACAGGCGCCGTCATCGCGATCTTGGCCGAGGAGGCCTGCATCGTGACCGGGGCGGTCATATCGATCTTGGCGCTGCCCGCCGATTCAGGGGCCTGGTTGTTGCCGAAAATGAAGTCGGCCAGCAGCCGGAAGCCCGCGCGCGAAGCCTCGTCCATCTCGCCGGAGACCTCGGTCTCGGCAATCAACAGCGGGTCGTAGTGCCTGAGCTCGAGCGAGCCCTGCGCGCTGATGACTTCAAAGCGGGGCTCTTCAGTGGCCATAGCAGAGGCACAGAGCCCGAAAATCAGCAGGGTGACACATCTTTTCAATACGGCTTTGAGCATGGGCAGAAGGGCATAGGGGCAGGGGGTTAGGGCATCCGGGCCCCGGGGCCCGATCACCCCCATGCTAACCCCAGGCGCTGCAAGGGGCGGCCGCCCAGAATTTGAGCCAGTCCAGTCAGGCCAATCTAAGGCGTCGACACAGAAAAAGCCAGTCAGGTCATAAGCCTGGAAGTGGCAGACCGGGTGGTACTCATGAATCAGGGGGTGATCGAGCAGATGGGCTCGCCCGAGCAGGTCTGGGCCCAACCCGCCAGCCCCTTCGTCTACAGCTTTCTGGGCGATGTCAATTTGTTTCATGGCCGAGCGCACGAAGGTCAGGTGCATCTGGACGGCATCGCCGTACCCGCCCCCGAGCACGCATCGGCCCAGAATGCGCAGGCGCTGGCTTATGTGCGCCCGCACGAGATCAGGGTCGAGCGCGACCACCCGGGCGCTAGCGGCATTGCCGCCCTGCTTCAGCGTGCCATCGTGGTGGGACCGGTGGCCCGGCTGGAGCTGCAGGCCGAGGACAGCGGCATCGGGCAACTGATTGAGGCACAGATCAGCAGCGACTACTTCGCGCAACTCGAACTGAAAGAAAGGCAACGCCTGCGCCTGACCCCGCGCCGAGCCGGCGTATTTCTCACCGCTTGAGCACCTAGGCCAAAGCCTGCAAGGCCAC
>VGHR01000157.1 GCA_016868205.1 Betaproteobacteria bacterium | reverse complement strand
AGCCAATGCGGCCATTGACCACATGCGCGATTGGGCCCTCGGTACGTACGGTGGCTGGGTCACCATGGGCGTACCCAGCCAGGGCTGGTACGGCATTCCCAAGGAGGTGATGTTTGGCTTCCCGGTTACCTGCGCAAACGGCGAGTATTTGGTCATTGAAGGCCTGCCGATCGATGCCTTCAGCCAGACCTGCATCGACAAGACGCTCAAGGAGCTGACCGACGAGCAGGCGGGCGTGGCTCACCTGCTTTGAAGCCGGCTGTTTGAATCGCTGACGCCCCAATCGGCCGGCATGATGCATCCGCGCGAAGTCCTGCTCGATGCGCAGGCCGCCGCTGGCGCGCTGCCGGTCTGTGACCACTACAGCGGGGTCCCTGACCGCATGCGCAAGAGCCTGCAATTGCAGGCGCAGATGCGGCGTGAGTTCGGCGCCTGCGTGTTTGATGTCACGCTCGACTGCGAGGACGGCGCGCCGGTGGGTGGCGAAGCCGATCATGCCGCCCTGGTGGCCGAGCTGGTGCTGCAGGCTGAGCCGGGCGCCCGGGTGGCCGCGCGGGTGCACCCGATAGATCACCCGCATTTCTCAGAGGACTTGCGCCTGATTGCTGGCGCGGCGGCCGATCGCTTGTCTCATTTGATGATTCCCAAGGTCGAGACGCTTTCGGATGTCCAGCAGGTGGACCGCGCCTTGCGTGGCTTGGGGCCCGATGCGGCGGCCCTGCCCATCCATGTGCTGCTGGAGTCGCCCCGTGCGGTGCATGCCGCCTTCGAGATCGCTGCGCATCCACGGGTGCAGTCGATCAGCTTCGGCCTGATGGACTTTGTCTCCAGCCACAACGGGGCCATAGGCGCGCAGGCCATGACCGTGCAGGGGCAGTTCACGCATCCCCTGGTAGTGCGCGCCAAGCTGGAGATCGCCGCGGCCTGCCATGCCAGCGCGAAAGTGCCCTCGCACTGTGTGGTCACCGAGTTTTCTGACGACCAGGCCTTGCAGCAGGCTGCGCAGCGGGCGGCGCGTGACTTGGGTTACACCCGTATGTGGAGCATCCACCCGAAGCAGATTCGGCCCATCCTGGCCGCTTTTGCGCCCGATGCCGCCGAGCTCGACACCGCCACCACCTTGCTGCAAGCGGCCGAGCAGGCGCAGTGGGCGCCGATCAGTTTTGAGGGCCGTCTGCACGACCGCGCCAGCTACCGGTATTACTGGCAATTGCTCGAGCGCGGCCGACGCACCGGCGTGCGATTACCGCAAGCCGCACAGGGCTGGTTTGAATGAGTCATGATGCTGTTCTACGAGATTTTTTGAGGAGAAAACCATGAGCGATTTCCTGCAGACCTATCGCGCGCATGCGGCAGAGCGCGCAGCCCTGGGGATTCCGCCCCTGCCTTTGTCGGCCAAGCAGGTGGCCGAGGTGATCGAGCTGCTGAAAAGCCCCCCCAAGGGCGAAGAGGCCTATCTGATGGAGTTGCTGGCCACCCGCGTACCGCCGGGCGTGGACGATGCAGCCAAGGTCAAGGCCAGCTTCCTGGCCGCGGTCGCGCATGGCGATATCAAGGTGGCACTGGTCTCCAAGGCCAAGGCCACCGAGCTGCTGGGCACCATGGTGGGTGGTTACAACGTCAAGCCCCTGACTGACCTGCTGGACGATGCCGAGGTGGCTGCCGTGGCTGGCGAGGGCCTGAAGAAGACCCTGCTCATGTTCGATGCCTTCCACGATGTGGCCGAAAAATGCAAGGCGGGCAATGCCAAGGCCAAGGAAGTCATGCAAAGCTGGGCCGATGCGCAGTGGTTCACCTCGCGGCCCGAGGTGCCCAAGACCATCACCGTGACGGTCTTCAAGGTGCCTGGCGAGACCAACACCGATGACCTCTCGCCCGCCCCCGATGCCTGGAGCCGACCGGACATTCCGCTGCATTACCTGGCCATGCTCAAGAACACCCGGCCTGATGCAGCGTTCAAGCCCGAGGAGGACGGCAAGCGCGGCCCGATGCAGTTCATCGAGGACCTCAAGAAGAAAGGCCATCTGGTCGCCTATGTGGGCGATGTGGTCGGTACGGGTTCTTCCCGCAAGTCGGCCACCAACAGCGTGATCTGGGCCACGGGCGAAGACATTCCCTTTGTGCCCAACAAGCGCTTTGGCGGCGTGACTCTGGGCAGCAAGATCGCCCCCATCTTTTTCAATACGCAGGAAGATTCGGGCTCGCTGCCCATTGAAGTCGATGTGGGCAAGCTCGAGATGGGCGATGTGATCGATATTCATCCCTACGAGGGCAAGATCACCAAGGCCGGGGCGCAGATTGCGTCCTTTCAGCTCAAGAGCGATGTGCTGCTCGACGAAGTGCGTGCCGGCGGGCGCATTAACCTGATCATCGGGCGCTCGCTGACCGGCAAGGCACGCGAATTTCTCGGCCTGCCGGCCTCCACAGTGTTTCGCCCGCCGCAGGCGCCTGCCGCCACCCAGGCCGGCTTTACCCTGGCGCAAAAGATGGTGGGCCGCGCCGTCGGCCTGCCTGAAGGCCAGGGCGTGCGACCGGGCACCTATTGCGAACCCAAGATGACCACCGTGGGCTCGCAAGACACCACGGGTCCCATGACCCGTGACGAGCTCAAAGACCTGGCCTGCCTGGGCTTTAGTGCCGATATGGTGATGCAGTCCTTCTGCCACACTGCCGCCTACCCCAAGGCCGTGGATGTGAAGATGTACCGTGAGTTACCCACCTTTATCAGCAGCCGTGGCGGCGTCTCGCTGCGTCCGGGCGACGGTGTGATTCACAGCTGGCTCAACCGCCTGCTCTTGCCCGACACCGTGGGCACCGGCGGTGACTCGCACACGCGCTTTCCAATTGGCATTTCCTTCCCGGCGGGTTCAGGCCTGGTGGCCTTTGGCGCGGCCACTGGCGTGATGCCGCTGGACATGCCCGAATCGGTGCTGGCGCGTTTTAAGGGCCAGATGCAGCCGGGCGTGACCCTGCGCGACCTGGTGCACGCCATTCCGCTGTACGCCATCAAGGCCGGCCTGCTCACGGTCGAGAAAAAGGGCAAGAAAAATGTCTTCTCCGGCCGTATCCTCGAGATTGAAGGTCTGCCCGACCTCAAGGTCGAGCAGGCTTTCGAGCTGTCGGACGCCTCGGCCGAGCGCAGCGCCGCCGGTTGCACCATCAAGCTCAACCCCGAGCCGATCAAGGAGTACCTTACCTCCAATGTGGTGCTCATGAAGAACATGATCGCCAATGGCTACGAAGACAAGCGCACCCTGCAGCGCCGCATCGAGAAGGTCGAGGCCTGGCTGGCCCAGCCCGAGTTGCTCGAAGCCGACAAGGACGCCGAGTACGCGGCCGTGATCGAGATCGACCTGGCCGACATCAAGGAGCCCATCGTCTGCTGCCCCAACGATCCGGATGATGCCAAGTTCATGAGCGAAGTCTCGGGCACCAAGATCGACGAGGCCTTCATTGGCTCGTGCATGACCAATATCGGGCACTTCCGCGCAGCGGCCAAGGTGCTGGGCAACAGTCGCGACATCCCGGTCAAGCTGTGGGTGGCGCCGCCGACCAAGATGGACGAAAGTGAACTCATCAAGGAAGGCCATTACGCCACCTTCGGCACTGCGGGAGCGCGAACCGAGATGCCGGGTTGCAGCCTGTGCATGGGCAACCAGGCGCAGGTGCGCGAAGGTGCGACCGTGATGTCCACTTCAACGCGCAATTTCCCCAACCGGCTGGGCAAGGACACCAATGTGTTCCTCGGCTCGGCCGAGTTGGCGGCGGTGTGCTCCAAGCTGGGGCGTATCCCGACCGTGGCTGAGTACCGGGAGGCGGTGGGCATCATCGACAAGGACGCGGCCAACATTTACAAGTACATGAACTTCGACCAGATCGAGGAGTACGCAGAGGTGGCCAAGGGCGTGACGGCCTGAGCGACATTTCTTGCAGAGTCAACACGGCGGTCTAACCGGCTCCGGACTTCGAGGTCGATCAGCGCTTCAGCGGGTAGGAGGTGCAAAGCCCGTTTTCCTGTCCGGATCCGTTGAGTCCCCAGCAGAAAAGATTGCGCCGCCGCAGCGCGGCACGGTCGCGGTAGACCGTGTATTCGAGCTGTTAGTTGGGCCACCTGAACCAGACGTGGGCTTACAATATCCGGCAGGAGCGCTGGGCGCTAGTGAATCTGTCAGTTGCCAACGGCTCCTGGACGCCTGATGCTAGTGAACCACGCTGGTGATTTCGCACCGGCCTCTCCACCACTGAAAAGGCTGACCGCCTTCTGCCGTTGCGGTCAGGACGT
>VGHR01000156.1 GCA_016868205.1 Betaproteobacteria bacterium | reverse complement strand
TGCTGGCGGAGTTGCGTGTCCTGCATTACCTTGCCACCGTCGATCGCATGGGTCATTGAGGCGCTGTCACCATGAGTTCGGAAATTCGATTGGACGGTCACAAAGTGCTGGTCACTGGATCGGCCCGCGGTTTGGGTGAGAGCTTCGCGCGTGCTCTCGTGGAGGCCGGCGCGCAGGTGGTACTCAGCGATGTCTTGCATGAGCGCGGCCAGGCATTGGCCAAGGAACTGGGCTCCAAGGCCTGTTATGTACCGATGGATCTAGCCAATCCGGTGGACATAGAGACCGGCGTGGCCCGCGCCGCTGAGCGCTGGGGCGGGCTCGATGGATTGATCAACAACGCGGCGCTCACCAACTCTGGCGGAAAGTACTTCAATGAAATTTCTATCGAAACCTGGGACCGGGTCATGCAGATCAATGTACGGGGTAGCTGGCTGGTGACCCGTGCCGCGCATCCGCACCTCAAGGCCAGCGGGCGCGGACGGGTAGTGAATCTGGCCTCCGATACGGCTCTGTGGGGCGCCCCCCGATTGCTGGCTTATGTTGCCAGCAAGGGGGCGGTTGTTTCGATGACCCATGCGCTGGCCCGCGAGCTCGGCCCCGATGGCATCACCGTCAACGCAATCGCGCCGGGTTTGACGCTGGTCGAGGCTACCGAATATGTGCCGCAGGAGCGGCATGCGCACTATCTGCAAGGCCGGGCAATTGCGCGCCCCCAAGTGCCCGCCGATGTCAATGCAGCGGCGCTGTTCTTGCTTAGCCAGGGCAGTGGCTTCATCACAGGGCAGCTGCTACCGGTCAACGGCGGCTTCGTCATGAATTAAGAGGAGAGTTGCGATGGATGAACATGCCCGCAAAGTGCTGACGGCTGCCAATCAGCCGCATTTCAATCAAAACGGTTTGCTTAACGCGCAAATTCCACCGGAGATAGACATACAGGCCAGTATGTTGCAAAAGCCTGACCAGTCGTTTGCCGACTGGATGGACAGTCGTGTGGCCCGCAAATCGACGCGTCGCTACGACTGGGATGCCCTGAAGTTCCAGGCTGATTTTGATCCCCGCTATCGCCGGGCGCAGATGCGTTATGTGGGCACCGGTGGTACCGGGGTGGCCAGTGATTCCAGCACCGTGCCCTCGGCGCACTTTACCTTTTCCACCATGGTGATTCCGGCGGGCAATATCGGCCCTTCGCACATCCATTACGATGTCGAGGAAATCTTTTTCGTCATGCGTGGCCAGATGAAAGTGGTCTGCGAAAAAGACGGGCAGCGCTGGGAGGCCACGCTGGGCGAGCGTGATTTGATTTCGGTGCCTCCTGGGGTTTACCGCGAGGAGCACAACACGGGCGACGAGGATGCGCTGATGTGCGTGATGCTCGGTACCCCTAAGCCGATCACGCCGGTGTATCCCCCGGATTCGCCCCTGGCCAAAATCAAGCGCTGACGCCCATGACACTCAGCGATCGAATCAGCCTGTCGGCCCCGTTGTGCCAGGTAGATACGCCCCTCGGGCGTATCAGCTACCGGCAGGCTGGCTCTGGGGAGCGGGTTTGTGTGTTGCTGCATGGTATTGGCTCGGCTTCGGGCAGTTGGCAAGCGCAGCTCGATGCAGCTCATGGACGGCCCGACCTGCGCTTGCTGGCCTGGGATGCTCCCGGGTATGGCCTCAGTGCGCCAGTGGCCGACTATCACCCCGACGCTGATGCCTATGCCCAACGCTTGTGGGCCTGGCTCCATGCCCTGCAGGTTCGCGGGCCGGTGGTCTTGGTGGGACATTCGCTGGGCGCCATCATGGCTGCGCGCGCCGCCGTGCAGCAAAGCGCAAGGGTTCGACGGCTCTTGCTTCTGGCGCCGGCTCGCGGTTATGGCGAGGCGGCGCAGGACGAACGGGAGCGTGTGTTGACGCAGCGACTCGGACAGCTGGCGCAGCTGGGGCCACAGGGCTTGGCTCAAGCACGCGCCGCTGCCATGCTCTCGGATCGGGCGCGGCCCGAGTGGGTGGAGCAGGTGCGCCAGCAGATGGCCTCCATCCATCCGGCCGGCTACACCCAGGCGGTGTATCTTTTGCTTGGCGCTGTGGTGTCTCGAGACTTGCTGAGCTTGCGCGACTGTGGACTCACCGTCGAGGTGGCCAGTGGCGAAGCCGACACCATCACGCCGCCAGCGGCTTGCGACAAAGTCGCGCAGTCCGCCGGTGTGCCGCGTCTCTCGCTCGGTCCGGTCGGACACGCTTGCGCCATTGAGGCGGCCGCAGCCGTGATCGGGCTGATCGATCGCTGCGATCGAGTGGAGGCGCGATGAGCGGCTCGGATCAAGCCGTTGCCGAGGACCGCTACCATGTGCCGGCGCTGGCGCGCGGTCTGCAGCTCTTGACGCAGTTTACCCGTGAAGAGCGCGAGCTCAGCGGCGCCGAGCTGTCGCGCCGGCTTGACCTGCCGCGAGCGTCGGTGTTTCGCATGCTCTGTACCCTGGAGCAGGGCGGATTCCTGGAGCGCTGCGCCGATGGTGTGAACTACCGCCTGGGTCTGGGTGTACTGCGGCTGGGCTTTGAGGTCTTGGCCTCGATGGAGCTGACCGAACTGGGTCGGCCGGTGATTGAACAGTTGCGTCAGACCACAGGGCATTCGGCCCATTTGGTGGTGCGCGATGCGCGCGAGGTTGTTTTTGTGGCCAAGGTCGCTGGCCCCAATGCCTTGTTTCACTCGATTCAGGTGGGAGCGCGTCTGCCAGCTCATGCCACCGTGCTGGGACGCGTTCTACTCTCGGATCTGCCGCTCGAGGACTTGTCGACCCTCTACCGCGGTGTTTCGTTGACGGCTTACACCGACAAAACGCCCACAACGGTGACGGCCTTGCACGAGTTAATCGTGCAGGATCGAAAGCGTGGCTACGCAGTCAGCATGGGCGGCTATGAGACGGGTATTTCCTCGGTGGCCGCGCCGGTGCTCAATACGCAGGGCCGGGTCACTGCGGCCATCAGTATTTCAGTGCCGGCCGAACGCATCGAATCGACTTCGCTGGCCACGCTGGTTGCGCAAGTTCGTGCGGCCGCGATCCAGATGAGTCAGCGTCTGAGCCACCTTCCGGCGCGTGCCGCCTGGCCGGCCCTCAACAAAAAGAAAGCCACATGAGTCCTGCGCAGATCACCGTGGGCGAGCTGATCGTCCGCTTTCTTCAGGCCTGTGGGGTGCGTAGCGCCTTTGGCGTGATTTCGATTCACAACATGCCGATCCTGGACGCCTTCCACAGGCTCGGCCACATCCGGTTTGTGTCGGCCCGCGGTGAGGCCGGCGCCTGCAATATGGCCGATGCGGCTGCCCGCATCAGTGGTGTGCTGGGGGTTTGCGTGACCAGCACTGGCACGGGATGCGGCAATGCCGCCGGCGCCATGGTTGAGGCCATGACGGCCGGCACGCCGCTGCTGCACCTGACCGGGCAGATCGAGTCGGAATTCATCGACCGGGATCTGGGCTTCATCCATGAGCATCCCGCCCAGCTCGCTATGCTCAGATCGGTGGGCAAGCAGGCTTTTCGTATCCGCAATCCGCAGTCGGCCCTGGCCACCTTGCGCGAGGCGGTACGACTGGCGCAGACTCCGCCCTGCGGACCGGTCAGCATCGAAATCCCGATCGATGTACAGGCCATGTGGCTGCCGCTGCCCCACGACCTCGAGCCCCTGCGCGTTGAGCCGCTGGCTCCGCAGCCGCAGGCCTTGGCGCAACTGGCATCCCAACTCAAGGGCAAGCGGCGCCCCCTGCTGTGGCTGGGTGGGGGTGCCCGTAACGCGGGTGCCGCGGTGCGGCGCCTGGTGGCCATGGGCTGGGCGGTCGTCTCCTCAGTGCAGGGGCGCGGCATCTTGCCGGAGGACCATCCGGCCTCGCTGGGTTCGTACAACCTGCAAAAGAGCACTGAAGCTTTTTATGCCGGCGTCGATGCCCTGCTGGTGGTGGGTTCGCGCTTGCGCAGCAACGAAACCCTGAGCTACAAGCTGAATCTGCCGGCCCATCGCTACCGCATCGACATCGATCCCTTGGCGCAGGACCGGGCCTACAGCAGTGAGGTGTTTGTGCAGGGGGATGCGCAGCTCAGCCTGGATGCGCTGGCCGATGCGTTGCAGGGCCAGATGGCGATCGATCCGAATTACGCCGCCGAGGTGCGACAGGCCCGGCAGGCGGCCGAGGCCATCGTCGATGGCACCCTGGGCCCCTATGTGGCGCTGAAGAACGGTCTGCAGAAAGTCGCTGGCCCGGGCCTCTGGTGGGTGCGCGACATCACCTTGTCCAACACCATGTGGGGCAATCGGGCGCCGGTGCTGG
>VGHR01000155.1 GCA_016868205.1 Betaproteobacteria bacterium | reverse complement strand
GAGCTGCTCCATGACAGGTTTTCCCCCGAACCGCAAGATCAAGGGTTAGTCCTTAGCTCTTGAGTCAGAGGATATTGCCATCACGGCTATGCCTGAGGGCCGAAATCTTTTAAATTGCGCGGTGGCACAATTTCGACTGATTGTTTACCCGGTCGACCTTGAAACACTATTTCTTCAACAGGAGTCCACTGTGATCGCTTTCCGACAATTGATCTTGGCCACGCTGGCCGGCTTTATTGCCATGAGTCCAGCCTGGGCCGATCCGTGCAAGGACCTCGCGCCCACCCGCGGCCAGGCCGGCAAGGACGTGATCTGGATCCCCACCCCTGAGGGGCTGATCGACAAAATGCTGACCGCCGCCAAGGTCACTTCGCAGGACCGGGTCTTTGACCTGGGTGCCGGCGACGGCATCATTGCCATCACTGCCACCCGAAAGTTCGGCGCGCAGTCGGTGGGCATCGAATACAACCCGAAGATGGCCGATTACGCCCGTTGCAGGGTCAAAGAAGCGGGCATGACCGACAAGGTGCGCATCATCACCGGCGACATCTTCGTGGAGAACTTCAGCTCGGCCTCGGTGGTCACGCTCTACCTGTTGCCTGACCTGAACCTGCGCCTGCGCCCCACCTTGCTGAAAATGAAGCCGGGTACCCGCATCGTTTCTCATGCCTTCACCATGGGCGATTGGGAGCCCGATGAGACCATGAACCATGAGTTTGCCCGCGGCTATTTCTGGATCGTGCCGGCCCAGGTTGAAGGCGACTGGATGATGACCGGCATGGACGGTGGTCCTGTGCGCATGAGCCTGCGCCAGACCTACCAGAACATCGGCGGCACGCTGACGCGCGCCAGCGTTCCCCTGCCTTTGCTGGGTGCCAAACTGCGGGGCGAGGAAATCACCTTCCAGTTCAGCACCCCCGACCGTGTGGTGCACAGCTTCACCGGCCGGGTGGCGGGCAATCGCATCACTGGCACCGTCTCGACCTCGGGCTCGCAGGTTTCGGTTGAAGCCACCCGGCTTTAATCCAGCCATTTCAGACAGGAGAGGGTTCGCCCCATGAGTTCGATCGATAGCGCTCAGGCGCAACCGCTGCGTTTGTTGCACCCCTTTGCCGCCATCACGCTGATCGTCGGCATCGTCATCGGAGCCGGCATCTTCAAGACGCCGTCCCTGGTGGCGGGCATCAGCGGCGACGCGGGCTGGGCCTTGGTGCTCTGGTTAGTCGGTGCCTTGATTTCGATTGCGGGTGCCTTGTGCTATGCCGAGTTGTGCACCGCCTACCCGCATGCCGGCGGCGATTACCACTTCCTGCAACGAGCCTTCGGACGCGATCTGTCCTTCATGTATGCCTGGTCGAGGGCCACGATCATCAACACCGGCTCGATTGCCTTGCTGGCCTTCGTCTTCGGCGATTACATGAGCACCCTGCTGCCGCTGGGCGCTTATTCAAGCGCCATCTGGGCGCTGGCCATCGTGGTGGGCCTGACCGCCATCAATCTCATCGGCATTCATGCCTCCTCGCGGGTGCAGGCCCTGCTCACTGCGCTGGAAGTGTTGGGTTTGCTGGCGGTGATCGTGGCCGGCTTCTGGGTCGAGGCCCCCGCCTCGGGCGTCATTCAATGGTTTGTTCAGGCGCCTGCGCCGGCCCAGTGGGGCTTATGCCTGGTTTTCGTGTTGCTCACCTTTGGCGGCTGGAACGAATCGGCCTATGTGTCGGCCGAAGTTCGCGGGGGGCCGCGCACCATGGTTTGGGTGATCGTCGCCAGCATGGCGGCCCTGACCGCGATCTACCTGCTGGTCAACCTAGCGCTGTTGATGGGGCTGGGCCTCAAGGGGCTGAGCACCAGCAAGACGGCCGCCTCTGATCTGCTCGGCCTGGCCTTCGGCCCCTGGGCCCACAAGGCGCTGGGTCTGTTTGTGGCCATCGCGGCGCTGACCAGCATCAACGCCACCATGATCGTGGGGGCGCGCACCAACTTCGCCCTGGGCCGGGACTGGAGTGCCCTCAGGGGGCTGGGCCAGTGGCAGTCGCAGATCGGCAGTCCCAAGCCTGCTCTCTGGATGCAGGGCTTGATTAGCATCGCGCTGATTCTGCTCGGCACGCAGGAGGCTGACGGCTTTTCGGCCATGGTGGAATTCACTGCGCCGGTGTTCTGGGCCTTCCTGTTCCTGGTGGGCGTCTCGGTCATCTGGTTGCGGCAGACCGATAGTCAGGCGCAGCGGCCCTTCAAGGTGCCGCTGTACCCGGTGCTGCCCCTCGTGTTTTGTGCCGCCTGTGCCTGGCTGACCTACTCGAGCATCACCTACGCCATCAGTCAAAAAGCCATCCATGTGTCGATGTGGCTGATGGTCAGCGGCCTGGTGGCCTTGCTGATCCTGCGCTGGCGCGAGAAGAGCCTGGCAGTCGCCTGAGGGCCGGACGCCATAGCCTGGCCGCTTAGCGTCCGGGGGCCGCTACGATCGGGTTCTTCCCGATCTGGCTCTGACCTCCTATGCGCGGCAAACTTCATGACTTCAGGCTTTTTCTCCAGCGCGTCTGGGCGCTGACCCTGCCCTACTTCCGCTCCGAGCAGCGCTGGCAAGCGCGTGGCCTGCTGCTGGCCATCGTGGCCCTCAATCTGGCCGCGGTCTACATGTTGGTGCTCATCAACGACTGGAACCGCCTCTTCTACGATGCCCTGCAAGACAAGGATGAGGCGGTCTTCTGGCGTGAGTTGCTGCGCTTTAGCTATCTGGCTTTTGGTTTCATCCTCATCGCCGTCTACCGTTTTTACCTGACGCAACTGCTGCAGATTCGGTGGCGGGCCTGGATGACGCAGCATTACTTGCAACGCTGGCTGCAGGGGCACCGTTTCTACCAGATGGAGTTGGCCCGCTACGCCGGTGCATCGGCCGCGCTCGACAACCCGGATCAGCGCATACAGGAGGACCTCAATCTCTTCACCAGCTACACCGTCTCTTTGAGCATGGGCCTGCTCAATGCGGTGGTGACGCTGGTGAGTTTTGTCGGCATTTTGTGGAGTCTGTCCGGGCCCTTTAGCTTCACCCTGGGGGCACAGACCTACACCATCGAAGGCTTCATGGTCTGGATGGCAGTGCTCTACTGCCTGGCCGGTAGCGTTATCACGCATTACATCGGCCGCCCGCAGATTGCGCTGAACTTCATGCAGCAGCGCTACGAGGCTGACTTCCGGCATCATTTGGTACGGGTGCGCGAGTACAGCGAATCGATTGCGCTGGATGCCGGCGAAAGGGTCGAGCGCACGCATCTGGACCTGCGCTTCTCGCGGGTTCTGGGCAATTACCTCACGCTGATGCGCAAGCAAAAGAATCTGCTGTGGTTCACCAATTTCTTTGGTCAGGCGGCGGTGGTCTTCCCCTTTATCGTTGCGGCGCCCAGGTTTTTCAGCGGTGCGATCGCGCTGGGTCAGCTGATGCAGATCGCCTCGGCCTTTGGCCGGGTTCAGGATGCTTTGAGCTGGTTTGTTGAAAACTACCCAGCCCTGGCCGCCTGGCGTGCCACCACCGACCGCTTGACCAGTTTCGAGGCCCATATGAGCGGGCAGCAGGCGGCGGTGGGGAGTCTGCTGCGCACCACGGCCGATGCGGCCGGGCCCATGCAAACAAAAGATCTCACGCTGGCCCTGCCCAGCGGACGCATCTTGCTGTCCGGTCTGAATGTGCAGGTGTACGGCGGCGACAGCGTGCTGCTGCAGGGGCCTTCAGGCAGTGGCAAGTCCACCCTGTTCAGAACCCTGGCGGGCATCTGGCCGTTTGCGCGCGGCCAGGCGCAGATGCCGCCTGATGTGATGTTCATTCCGCAGCGGCCTTACTTTCCTGAGGGGTGTTTGCGCGAGGCGCTGTCGTACCCGGAGTCGGCCGCCCGCTATACGGACGCGCAGCTCGCACAGGCCCTGCAGCAGGCCCTGCTGCCGCAACTGGTGGGCCGGCTTGATGAGGAAGACGCCTGGAGCCAGAAGCTCTCGGGCGGTGAACAGCAGCGGCTGGCGATCGCCCGTGTGCTGCTCAAAGAGCCGCGCTGGGTTTTCGCCGATGAGGCCACCAGCGCGCTCGATCCGCAGGCCGAGCGCACCCTCTATGCGCGGCTGTTCGAACTGACCCAGACCCGCGGCGGCGCGTTGATCTCGATCGCCCACCGGCCGGCGGTGGCCGACTTTCACAAGAGTCGCTGGACCTTTCTGCCCGAGCCAACCGGCGCGGCGGCCGCTTATCGGCTTGAGCCCGGTAAGGCCTAGGCGCCCGGGCCAAAGCACGAGCCCTCGGGCGATAGCCCCTGTTTCCGGACGGCCAGGCCCGGCCAAGTCCCCGTAGCGCCCGGCGCAGCCGACCCAAACGGGTCGTTCCAAAGGCGCGA
>VGHR01000154.1 GCA_016868205.1 Betaproteobacteria bacterium | reverse complement strand
GAGCTGCAGCTGCACTTGTTCCTGATGGTTGCTGTAGATGTGGCAATCGCCGCCGGTCCAGACAAAGTCGCCAACATTGAGATCGCACTGCTGGGCCACCATGTGTGTCAGCAGCGCGTAGCTGGCAATGTTGAAGGGCACGCCAAGAAAAATATCGGCGCTGCGCTGATAGAGCTGGCAGCTCAGGCGCCCGGGCGCACCGTCTTGGCCGGGGGCGACATAGAACTGGAAGAAGGCATGGCAGGGCATCAGTGCCATCTTCGAGAGCTCCGCCACATTCCAGGCGCTGACGATGATGCGACGCGAATCCGGGTTGGTCTTGAGGGTCTTGACGACCTCGGCGATCTGGTCGATATGACCGCCGTCCGGAGTCGGCCAACTGCGCCATTGCACGCCGTAGACGGGGCCGAGATCGCCGTCCTCTCGGGCCCACTCATCCCAGATGGTCACGCCGCGCTCTCGCAACCACTGGTTGTTGCTCGATCCCTGGAGAAACCACAGCAGCTCGTAGATGATGCTCTTGAGATGCACTTTTTTGGTGGTCACCAGCGGAAAGCCCCGATTCAGATCGAAGCGCATCTGGTATCCGAAAACGCTCTTGGTGCCGGTGCCGGTCCGGTCCGACTTGAACACGCCGTGGGTGTCGACATGGCGCATAAAGTCTTCGTATTGCGAGAAAGGGCTGGCGCGGTTCATGGGGTTCCAGAGCGGGCTTGAAACAGGGATGAGCGATTGTAGGAGCCGCGCCCAGCCGGGGCCATCGGGTGTCTTTGGGCCGGGGCGTCCTCAGCGGAAAAGGACCCGGCCCGGATTGAAGAGTCCGAGGGGATCCAGGGCCTGCTTGATGGCCTGCATCATTTGCAAGGCCACCGGATTTTTGTGGTGGGCCAACTCATCGACCTTGAGTGCGCCTATGCCGTGTTCGGCCGAGATGGAGCCGCCGAAGGCCCGCACCGATTCATAGACCAAGGCATTGACTTGCGCTTCCCGGGTTTGCAAGAAGTGGCGGGCGTCCTGGCCCCCGGGCGCCTGTACATTGAAGTGTAGATTTCCATCGCCCAGGTGTCCGAAATTGACCAAACGCACGCCGCTGATGCTGCGGGCCAGCAGCGCCTCGGTGTGTGACACGAACTCGGGGATGCGCGAGATCGGTATGGAAATGTCGTGCTTGATGTTCAGGCCTTCTTCGACCTGGGCCAGTGGTATGGCCTCGCGAATGTGCCACAACTGTCGAGCCTGCGATTGATTCTCGGCCACCACCGCATCGTCGATGATATTCTTTTCCAGTGCCAGTTCGAGTAATTGTTCGAGCGACTGACGCGCATGCTCGGCGGACTCGGCGTCAGACAGCTCCGCCAGCACGCAGTAGGCGCTGTGTTCGTGGAGAGGTACGCGCAAGTGCCGGAAATGCCGCGCGACCAGACGCAGCGCGAATTGACCCATCACCTCAAAGCCGGTCAGGCCCGGCCCCAGCCGGCTCTGTGCCAGGCCGAGCAGGGCGACGGCTTGCTCCAGGGTGGGTACGGCGGCCCAGGCGGTCATTTGAGCGGCGGGCTGAGGGTAGAGCTTGAGGGTGGCCGCGGTGATCACGCCCAGCGTGCCTTCGCTGCCGATGAACAGATCACGCAGGTCGTACCCGGTGTTGTCTTTGCGCAAACCCTGCAGACCGTCCCAGATCTGCCCCTGGGCGTTGACCACCTGCAGTCCCAGGCACAGATCGCGGGCGTTGCCGTAGCGCAGCACCTGGGTGCCACCGGCATTGGTAGCCAGGTTACCGCCGATGGTGCAGCTGCCTTCGGCCGCCAGGCTCAGCGGAAAGAGCAACCCGCGCTCTAAAGCGGCCTGCTGTAGCGCTTGCAGTACACACCCGGCCTGCACCGTGACGGTCATGTTGGCCGCATCAAGGGCAAGAACCCGGTTCATGCGCTGCAGGCTCAGCACCACCTCGGTGCCGCTGTCGTCTGGCGTCGAGCCCACCACCAGACCGGTGTTGCCGCCTTGCGTGACGATGGGAGCGCCGTGCCGCGCGCAGGCCTGCACCACAGCGGCCACCTCTTCGGTGCTGGCCGGACGCGCTACCGCGAGTGCCTTGCCGCGTTTGCGCTTGCGCCAGTCAGCCTCCCAGGCTGATAAGTCGCCCTGGCTGAGCACATGCGCCGCACCACAGATAGCGGAGAGTTCCTGCAGCAAGACCGCAGCCTGTGGGGTCACGGGTTGACCTCGGCCGCAACTTGCAGCTTGGCGTGCTTCAAGCGCAGGCGCACATGCAGGGCACAGGCTGTGAACAGGCTCAGGCAGAGCACCACTTCCAAGAGGGCTAGCCAGCTGCTCGGGGCCTTGTCGCTCCAGGCGCGCACGACGCCTTCCATGAAATACAACCAGACCAGCAGGCTGACCCATCGATAGGTGTAGAGCTTGCGTTTGAGCAGGCCCGCCAGCGGGATGCACAGGGGCAGCACCTTCAGTGCGAGCAAGGATCCCCCGGGCCGTATGGGAGCGAGCACCATTTCCCACAGCAGGCCCAGCACGATCAGGCCAGCCAGGCTGCCCACGGCCAGCCAGCGGGTGATGTTGTCGGAAGGGCTGTGCATGGGAGTGGCATGATACCGGTCATGCGGTACCCCCCCTTTGTGCAAGGCCTGCTGCGTTTTCCCTGGCGACGGGCTTTTTTCACCCTGCGTGAACGCTTTCGCGAAGACCGACTGGGCATGAGTGCCAGCAGTCTGACCTTCACCACCTCCATTGCGCTGGTGCCATTTTTCACCGTGGTGTTGGCCGTCTTCACTGTTTTTCCCGCCTTTGCCAAGATGCAGGGTTTGCTGCAGACCTGGCTCATTGAAAGCCTGGTGCCTGACCACATGACGCGTCAGGTGATGGGCTACCTGACCCAGTTCACCCGCCAGGCCAGCCGACTTGGGGTGGTGGGGCTGGCGGCTTTGGTGTTTACCGCCAGTGCCCTGGTGCTGACCATCGACCGAACGCTCAACGCCATCTGGCGGGTGCCTCGCAGCAGGCCACTGGCGCAGCGCCTCCTGGTGTATTGGGCTGCGGTCACCGCCGCGCCCCTGGTACTGGCAGCCAGTCTGGCTGCCACAGCGCAGGCCCTGGTTTTTTTGGGTTGGGGCAAGACGGGCAGCGGCCTTATGGCCCAACTCCTGGAGACGCTCGAGTTTTTTCTGCATGCGGCGGCGCTGGCCGCGCTGTTTCGCTTCATGCCCAACACCCGTGTGCGCTGGGCTCATGCCTGGGCAGGCGCCTTGTTTGCTGCAGCCGGCCTGGTCTTGGCCAAGACCTTGCTGGCGCTGTACCTGCGAGCGGTGCCCACCTACTCCCTGGTCTACGGAGCTTTTGCCACGGTACCGATCCTGTTGATGTGGATTTATCTGGCCTGGATCATTGTGCTCCTGGGGGCGGTGATCAGCGCCTACCTGCCCAGCCTCGTTTCGGGGCAGTTGGGTCGACACGGCGGCCCTGGGAGCAGCTTTGAGCTCTCGCTGGCCGTGCTTCGCCAGTTGCTGGCCTGGCGCGGTCGCAAACCGCAGGGCTGCAGCACGCACCAGCTGGCCGCTGATTTGCAGGCCGATCCGTTTACGCTCGAGCCGGTGTTGCAACAGCTCAGGCACATCGGATGGATCGCCCCGGCCGAGCTCGAGCCCGGGGGCGAGCCGTTCTGGATTTTGCTGGCCGATCCCGAGCGCGAAATTCTGGCGCCCCTGGTCGAGACCTTTCTGGTGGTTCGCAGCGCGCACACCGAGCGGCTCTGGCAGGAAAGCCGCTGGTCCTCCACCCGACTGCGATCGGTGCTTTGAGGCTCTGGCTCACTTGGGCAGGCCTTACCCAAGCCATGAAGGCCAGGTCGCTTTGATGGGGCATGGACGAGGAGACGCAACCATGATCGTCGCCCGCCACAACCAAGACACCCCCATGGGGCGAGGAGCCATAGGCGTTGCCATGCTTGAGCGCATCGCCGGCCCTGTCCACGCCGGGCCCCTTGCCGTACCACAGGCCGAATACGCCATCGACGGTGCGTTCCGGGTCGCTTTCCACCCGTTGCGTGCCCAAAATCTGGGTCGCAGCCAATTCCTCGTTGATGGCGGGCACGAAATCGACGCCCGCCGCCTGGACCTTATTACCTTGCTTCCAGATCACTTGATCGACCATGCCCAGCGGCGAGCCACGGTAGCCGCTGACGAAGCCTCGCGTGTTCAAGCCTGCTCGCTGATCGCGCTCGCGTTGCATGAGCATCAGGCGCAGCAGGGCCTGTGTGCCCGACATGAAGACCGTGCCCTGCTGGCCCCAGATGTTGTCTTTCAGCGCGTAATTTCGTAGCGCGGAGCTTGAGTTTTCCACGGTCAGTCCTTTCTTTCCAAGAAAGAAAAGCTTATGCTTTAAGGACA
>VGHR01000153.1 GCA_016868205.1 Betaproteobacteria bacterium | reverse complement strand
ATGCCCAGATCTTTGTTCAGCGCTTGAGTGCGCAAACAGGCAAGCGCTATCGGCTGCCTTCCGAAGCCGAGTGGGAGTACGCCGCTCGCGCGGGTTCCACCGGAGACTATTCCTTCGGAAGCGATCCGAGTCAACTGGGGCAGCATGGTTGGTTCCGAGAGAACTCTGGGCGTCAGACCCGCCCTGTAGGGCAAAAGCTTGCCAATGGCTTTGGGCTGCACGATGTGCACGGTAACGTGTGGGAATGGGTGCAGGACTGCTGGAACGCCTCCTACGCCGGGGCGCCCACGGACGGCAGTGCATCGGCGCGGGGGGATTGTTCCCGCCGGCTTCTGCGGGGCGGTTCCTGGAGCATCTTCCCAGAGGATGCGCGTGCCGCCAACCGAAGCTGGAACGACGCGACCTACCGGATCGACAGCATTGGCTTCCGAGTTGCCAGGACCGATTGACTCCTGGGTCTTTTCGTCTTTACCTCTTGCCGTCTGGCCCGATTCCTGAGCCTTCCCCACCCAAGCATGGCACCTTCTACGGCAACGCTTCTCCGTTGCCATGGCCGCCACGCTCAACCTTGCGCATGCACACCGCACCCGGCGGACCCCACCCCGGGGGCACCCTCAATTCGGCGTTGGTTCCATCCGGGTTCCTCTTGCTTACTATTACGCTCGAACAACTCCTACTTTTTTGGCCCAGTGGTAACAACCCCGACAAGCGCTGTGCGGGGTTGGCTAGCCGGTCAGTAAGCAAGTGAGCAGAAAAGCCGCTCAAAGCCTCTTGAGTTCGCTTACGGCGCGTGATACAAGCACTCATGCGCGGGTGCTGGCTACTGCAAGGACGATCTCCACAGTCCTGAGCACGACTGGTCACGTAGCCTTCGGACTCATGTGCCTGGTGCCTGGCTTCCGAGGGTCGAGACCGACCGCAGTGCGGCGCAAGGGCACTGCGATGGCGGTGTGAGGTTGATGTGTTCGTTGTAGTGTGTCGCAATGTCTTTAAGTTCTGTTAATCGGCCCAGCAGGCTGCTGAAATACTTCCCGGATAGGGGCCCGCCGCGAGGCCGAAGCATGACTGTTGCGTTCCATTCGCATGAGCATAGGGTGTAGAAAAAGTGATCATGGGTAGAGCGATTAGACAGGGCAATGACAAATAAAAGATTTTGGCGCTGCGATACGTGGAGATGTGATTGCGGCTAGCATCGTCATAACTGCGAGCGGCGCGGCGCCAGGATCGAGCCAAACACATTCGGTGGGTGATGCTGCGCAATCAGCAGGCCAGTGGGCACTGCGAACGGGGTCAGAACATGCGAAATTTTTTCGTGGTACCCATGAAGGCTTTGATTTCACGGTTGATGCTGGTGATAGCGCTGGGCAGCGCCGGGGCCTGGGCGCAACCCGTCAACAAGAACGTGGCGCCTGGATTTGCAGGTATCACCGCAAACGACACCGTCGTGTTGATGCCGGTCGATGTCGAGCTTTTCTCCCTGAGCGCCGGTGGGGTTGTAGAGCCCAAGGCGGACTGGACCGGCGCTGCGCTCAAGCACATGACCGCAGCCATCGCTGAGCTCAAGGCCACCTGGGGTGTCAAGTTCACGCTGCTGACCGAGCAGGAGGCCGATGACTTCGCCGACCAAGTGGCTTTGCACGCAGCTGTTGCCCAGTCGATTGCCTTGCACCACTCAATTGCCGGTGTTTGGGCCCTGCCGACCAAGCAAGGGCGACTTCTTTGGTCCTTCGAAGACGCCATGAAGCCCATCGCAGCTAGAACGGGTTCGCGCTATGCCTTGTTTGTGTGGATGCGCGACAGTTACGCCTCGGCAGAACGAAAGGCCGCCATGGTGGCTTTTGCGCTTTTGGGCGTGGGCATCACCGGGGGCACGCAGATTGGCTATGCCTCGCTAGTTGATCTGTCCGATGGACGTGTAGTTTGGTATAACCGGCTGCAACGTCAATCCGGTGACCTGCGAGATGCCAACAGCGCAAGGCAGTCTGTTGAGACACTCCTTACGGACCTACCCGTTCGCTGATGTGATTTTTCATGGACAGGCGCGATCTACTTCGGTGGAGCTGCGCGCAGTGCGCCGTCTTCTCTGGCTTGGGCGCAGGCGTGGCTCACGCCGACACCGACTCCTCGGGTGTGCCTCACCCGCCTTGGCAGCCGCCGGCCCGGTTCAGTCGCCCCGATCTCGCCTCCGATGAAGGAGGACTCTGGGCCCTGATGGACCGAGAAGAAACCAGAATGCGCAGAAGTCCGTTTCGGATTCGCGATGCGGGTCTGGAGACTTACCTCAAGGAAATTACCTGCCGCCTTGCTGGGGGTCACTGTGACGATATACGCACTTACGCCCTGCGCGCGCCATATTTCAATGCGGCGATGGCGCCCAATGGGATGATGCTGATTTGGAGTGGGCTGCTTCTTCGCACCGAGAACGAGGCGCAACTGGGAGCCGTGATCGGCCATGAGATTGCGCACTATCTCCAGCGCCACAGTGTCGATCGACTGCGAGATGTCCGAGGTCGCGCCGCTTTTGGTCAGTTCATGGCGATGTTTGGTGTGGTTGGGCTGGTGGGTTCATTGGTGGCTGCCGCAGGCGCGATGGCCTACTCGAGGGACCATGAACGCGAGGCCGATCGGATCGGTGTGATGCTGATGCGCCAGGCGGGCTATGACGCGCGGGCGGCTGCGCTGGTGTGGAGCAATCTCCTGGAAGAGATCACTGCCAACCCCAACGCCGATCCCACCAAGAACAGTGTCCTGTTTGCCACCCATCCCCCATCGGCCGAGCGGCGTCAGACGCTGGAAAAACTCGCGGCGGGCTCGCCTTCGGGAGACCAGGGTGCCGAAGCGTTCAAGACGCGGATGGCAGCCATTCGGCCCATGATGCTGGAGGACGAAATCAAGCGCATGCGGTATGCCGAGTCGATCGTACTGATCACGCGGCTGATTCGATCCAGTACCCAAGACGCCCACTTGCTCCATTACCGTGGCGAATCTCACCGATTGCGCCTGGAAGCCGGTGACGCCGAGGCGGCCCTGCGTGACTTCGAGGCCGCTCTGCAGACGGCTGCTCCGCTTGCGATCACCCATCGATCATTGGGCTACCTTTACCGAACGATGGGGCATCCCGCGAAGTCGAGCGATCACTTCAGCCAGTACCTGTCCCTGTCGCCGGAGGCGCGGGACGCAGAACTCATCAAGAAAGAACTTCTATGAACAGAATCGAAACGGTCATCAGCACGCTCATCCTTGCGTCTGTCCTGGCTGGCTGCGCCCAGGTCTCTCAAGTGCCCAGTGGCGAAGTCGTGGTTCGCAGCAAGATGGCCGTGACCATTGACCAGCCTTGGAACCAGTTTGAGCGCTCTCCTGCGGGCGACAACCACCCGACCTGGACAGTCGATGGTGTGACGGTCGATAGCCTGAAGTTCTACGTGGCCTTGGCTGATGGCGAACTGATCGCGCCGACACCCAATGAGCCCAAAGGCCAGCGAGCTCTAACGTTCAAGTCCGCCATGACCCAGCAGGAGGTTCTGGGCTTGTTCGAGGGGCTGTACACGAGGAGCGGCTCCACCTTCGAGTTGGAGCGAGTTGCCCCCCACAACTTCATGAGCAGAAACGGATTCAAGGCCGACTGGAACGGCGTTCGGAAGACTGACAATGTGCGACTCAAGGGCGTGATCTGGGCCTGTGTGCACAATGGGGAGCTTTACGCGATCACCTATACCGCTCCGTCCCTTGCCTTTTTCAGCAAGAATCACGGCGCAGTCGAAAAGATCGTGGCCTCCGCGAGAGTCAGGAACCGAGATTAACCCGCTCCCGATTAAGACGGTATCTGACGAGGACTGTGTGAGCATGGTGGGCCTCATGGAGTGATGCCCTTATCGTAGCACCGGAAGCTAGCGTTACCAAGTTTTAAAGGGAACTTCTCAACGCTTCGCCAAGAGCCGGAGTTCCGAGCGGGAAGGCGACTGCTATCGAGATTCAGAGTTATCATCACACGACTTAGCCGCTCAATGCGTCTGGGTGCTCATTACGCCCCGCCGATTGCTGCGGGCTCATCAATATCGAACGACCGGAGACCCCATGAACAAGCGACCATTTCTTAAAGCGCTCGGTGGAAGCGCATTGTTGGTTTCGCCGCTGGCAAGACTGCAGGCGCAGCAAAATAGGCCAATCCGTGTCGGCAGTTCCCTTTCCCTGACCGGGCCGCTGGCCGGAACTGCGGTCATGCACAAAATTGCCGCGGAAATCTATATCGAACTCATGAACAAGACCGGGGGCTGGCTGGGGCGACCGATTGATTGGGTCGTCAAGGACGATCAGTCAAAGCCTGACCTCGCCCGCACGCTCTATGAACAGCTGATCACCGGCGAAAAGGTCGACCTGCTCATGGGCCCCTATGCCACGGCGAA
>VGHR01000152.1 GCA_016868205.1 Betaproteobacteria bacterium | reverse complement strand
TTGCGGGTTGAACCTCAAGGCGCGGGCAATCTCGGGCCCCAAAGAGCTGCCCGGCGGCAACTGAAGATACAGTGAGCTGAAGGGAAACTGGGGCGGCTTGCGAAGCGCAAAACCGCAGCCGGCCAGGCTGGACAGCACAGCACCCGTGAGCAGGAAGAGGCGGCGGTGCATGCGCTTTAGATCACCAGATTGACCAAGCGGCCGGGTACCACCACGACCTTGCGTGGCGTCTGGCCGGCGGCCTGCCGGATGAAGGCCTCACTGGCCAGTGCGGCGGCCTCGATTTGTGCCTGGTCCGCCGCAGCGGGTACCCGAACCGAACCCCGAAGCTTGCCATTGATTTGCAAGACCAGTTCAATCTCGTCCTGCTCCAGGGCCTGCAGATCGATTTGCGGCCAGGGCGCATCGAGCAGCGGTCCGTGCACCGACTCAAAGCCAAGCTCGCGCCACAGCACCCAGGCAATATGAGGAGTGGCCGGATACAAACAGCGCAGCAAAATACTGAAGCCTTCGCGCAGCACGGCCGCATCGGCTTGCGCCGAGGCCGGCTTGAAATCCTCGAGGGCATTGAGCATCTTCATCGCACCGGAGACGACCGTGTTGTACTGCATGCGCTGGTAGTCGTAATCGACCTGCTTGAGCACGGTATGAATCTCACGACGCAAGGCTTTGCTGTTCCGAGGGTTTGCCTCAATCGGGCTGCCCGGCAAAGCTGCGAGCCACATGCCGAAATTCCAAACCCGCCGCAGGAATCGGTAGCTGCCCTCGACAGCGGCATCGTTCCACTCCAGGGTGGCCTCCGGCGGCGCGGTGAACATGGTGTAAAGGCGCGCCGTGTCGGCGCCGTACTTTTCAATCAAGTCCTGCGGATCGACGCCGTTGTTTTTGCTTTTGCTCATGGTCCCCACGCCTTCATAGACGATGGGGGTACCCGCGGGTAGCTCGCCCTTGGCCTGCCTGAGCACAGCGCCAACAACCTTACCGCTGGCATCGTGCTGATCCTGCACCTCATGGGGCCAGAAGTACTCGACGCCGCCCTTCTCGCCTTTGCGCGAGTAGATGTGGTTGAGCACCATGCCCTGAGTCAGCAGGCGGGTGAAAGGCTCGTCCACCTGGACCAGGCCCAGGTCGCGCATCACTTTGGTCCAGAAGCGGGCGTAGAGCAAATGGAGAATGGCGTGCTCGATACCGCCGATGTATTGGTCCATCGGCATCCAGTACTGCGTACCCTCAGCCACCATCGCATCGTCACGGCTGGGGTCGCAGTAGCGCATGAAGTACCAGGACGAATCGACAAAAGTGTCCATGGTGTCGGTCTCGCGCTGCGCGCTGCGTCCGCAGACCGGGCACACCACGCCCTGATGAAAGCCCTCGTGCTTATTCAAGGGATTGCCCGAACCGTCGGGAATGCAGTCCTGCGGCAGGATCACCGGCAAGTCTTTCTCAGGCACCGGCACCGCTCCGTGCTCAGGGCAGTGAATGATGGGGATCGGCGTGCCCCAATAGCGCTGCCGGCTGATGCCCCAGTCACGCAGACGCCAGGTGATCTTCTTCTCACCCAGGCCCTGGGCCGCCAGCCGCTGCGCCACCTGGTTGACCGCCTCCTTATGACCCAGGCCATCGATCTGGCCGGAATGGATGCAAACGCCCTCCTTGGTGGCATACCACTCGGACCAAGCGCTCGCATCAAAGCCCTGAGGGCCTGAGGCAGTCGGCTTGGCGGCCACCACCTGCCGAATGGGGAGCTGATACTTCAGCGCAAACGCAAAGTCGCGCTCGTCGTGCGCCGGCACGCCCATCACCGCGCCGTCGCCATAGCCCATGAGCACATAGTTACCGACCCAGACCTCCACCTGCTCGCCGCTCAGCGGGTGCGTGACGAACAGGCCGGTGCGCATGCCTTTTTTATCTTGAGTGGCAAGTTCGGCTTCGGTTGTGCCGCCGGTTTTGCACTCTTCCAGGAATGCGGCCAAAGCGGGATCGCAGGAGGCTGCGTGCAAGGCCAAAGGGTGCTCGGCCGCCACCGCGCAGAAGGTGACCCCCATGATGGTGTCGGCACGGGTGGTAAAAACATACAGGCGTCCATCGCCAATCAGGGCGCCCGAGGCATCGCGAATGTCGTGCGTGAAGGCAAAGCGCACCCCCTCGCTTTTGCCGATCCAGTTTTCCTGCATGAGCCGGACCTTGTCGGGCCAGCCCTTCAGGCTGGCCTCAGGGTGGCCCACTTGCACATGGTCGAGCAATTCCTGGGCGTAATCGGTGATCTTGAGGTAGTAGCCCGGTATCTCGCGCTTTTCCACCAGGGCCCCGGTGCGCCAGCCGCGACCGTCGACCACCTGCTCATTGGCCAACACCGTCTGGTCCACCGGGTCCCAATTGACCACCTGGGTCTTGCGGTAGGCAATGCCCTTCTCCAGCATTTTCAGAAACAGCCACTGGTTCCACTTGTAGTAGCTGGCGTTACAAGTGGCCACCTCTCGCGACCAATCGATGGCCAGCCCCATTGCCTGCATCTGCTGCTTCATGTAGGCAATGTTTTCGTAGGTCCATTGGGCTGGCGGCACGCCGTTCTTCAGGGCCGCGTTTTCTGCTGGCAAGCCGAAGGCATCCCAGCCCATGGGCATGAGCACGTTGTAGCCCTTCATGCGCAGCTGACGGGTGAGCATGTCGTTGATGGTGTAGTTGCGTACATGGCCCATGTGCAACTTGCCGCTGGGATAGGGCAGCATGGAGCAAGCGTAGTACTTGCCCAGGGGCTTGCTGCTTTGCTCCGTCACGCGGTAGGCCTGACTGGCCTGCCAGTGCGTCTGGGCTGCGCCCTCGATGGTTTTGGGGTCGTAAGTGGTGTCTTGCATAGGGCGGGCCGAATCCAGCGACCGTCGGTCCAAACGGACAAAACGCGGATTTTAGGCGTCGCGCCTCAAAGGCTGCGGCCCTTAGCGCCCCGGGGCGGAATCCCTGCGCGTATCGGCGACAAAGCCAATGCGGGCGATGCCCGCCTGATGAGCCCAGCCCAGCACCTCGACCACGCGTCCATACGGCACCGCCTGATCCGCGCGCAGCTGCAGTTCGACATCGGGCCGCTGCGCCGCCAGTTCAGACAAACGCTTCGCCAGCCGATCGGTCGCAACCGGCTGACCCGCAAGCACCAGGCGCCCCTGGGCATCGAGCTCGAGCAGCACGGTTTGCGGCGCCTGGGCCAAAGCCGCACCCGCGGATGCGCGCGGCAGGTCGAGGGCCAAAGAGCTGCCTAAAAAAGGCGCGGTGAGAATGAAAATGACCAGCAGAACCAGCATCACATCCACCAGGGGCGTGACATTGATCTGGCTCATCGGCTCCTGCGCCGCGTGCCGATGCAGCCGTCCGAAATTCATGACGCGCGCTCGACCCCGGCCAGCAGCCCGAGCAGGTCGTGGGCAAAGCCCTCGAGTTCGGCCTCGAGCCGGCTGACGAAGCGGCCCATCACATTGAAGGCCAGCACCGCCGGCAAGGCCACGGCCAAGCCGGCAGCGGTCATGATCAAAGCCTCGCCAATCGGCCCCGCCACACGGTCTATGCTCAACTGCCCCGCCTGGGCCATGCCGCCCAAGGCCAGGTAGATGCCCCACACCGTGCCCAGCAGGCCAACGAAGGGGGCGGTTGAGCCGACGGTGGCCAGCAAGATCTGCCCGTACTGCAGACGATCGGAGGCACTTTGCAGGCCCTGCCGCAGCAGCCGGGTCAGGCGCGCGCGCGCATCTGCATGGCCCACGCCCATCGCCTGCGCGGCCGAGGGGCTCTGGCAAGCCTCCAGCAGGGGGTGCAAGAGCCCTTGGGTGTCGAAGGTGCGGGCCCGGCTCGCGGCCTCAGGGATCGAAGGGGCCTGCCAGAAGGCGGCCATGCTGCGCCGCAGGTCCCGCCTCAGACGCAGCAGCAGCCAAGACTTCCAGACCATCAGGACCCAGCTGGCCACCGACATGGCGAGCAGAACCCAGGCCACGCTGAGGCTGACGGCATCGCCTTGGGTCAGCATGATCAATCGGGGCGGCTATCTGAGCCCGAGCACATCGAACATGTCATGCAGTCCCCGGGTCTGCCTCGCCAGGAAGCGGGCCGCCCGAAGGCTGCCCTGCGCATAGGTCTGACGGCTCGAAGACTTGTGCGTGACCTCGATACGCTCGCCGGTGCCCGCGAACAGCACCGTGTGGTCGCCCACGATATCGCCGCCGCGCAGGGTGGCAAAGCCGATGGTCGACGGGTCGCGCTCGCCGGTATGGCCGTGGCGCTCATACACCGCACAGTCCTTGAGATCACGGCCCAAGGCTTGCGCAATGACTTCTCCCATTTTCAAGGCCGTGCCCGAGGGTGCATCGACCTTGTGCCGGTGATGGGCCTCGATGATCTCGATGTCGTAACCGGTCGACAGCGCACGCGCCGCCATCTCCAGCAGGCGCAGCGTGACATTGACGCCCACGCTCATGTTGGGCGCCATGACGATCGCAATATCACGCGCCGCCTCGACGATTTGCTGCTTCTGCGCTTCAGAAAAGCCGGTGGTGCCAATAACCAACTGCACCCCCTGGGCGCGGCAGGCGGC
>VGHR01000151.1 GCA_016868205.1 Betaproteobacteria bacterium | reverse complement strand
GCGCCATGAGCTCGCCCAGCACCCCGCCCACGCAATCCCAGCCCGGTGGCAGCGGCTCTGGCGGGGGAATCGTCTCGGCAGCGGGCTCTGCAAAGAGGGGATCGTTGGCGGGCAGCGTGAACACCGCGTCGTTGGCCGAAGCCGGTCGTAGCGGGGCACGCGCCGCATCAAGGGCTTTGCCCAACTGCCAGAGCTCATCCTCGCACTTCGCTCCCAGCAAGAGCAGAAACTGGCTGCATAATGGTTCCCGTCCACCAGCTCAAACCTGCAACTGAGTTCGGGACATCGCCTTTGGTGTTGAACCCTTCCCACTGGAGACAAGCCCATGAAGATTTTGAAGCTATTGCTCGCCGCAGTCTTTTCTTCCGTCCTCGCGCTTGGCGTGAGCGCTCAGCAGGCGCCCATCACCCTGCATGGCGCCTCCCAGTTTGGCGACGACCACGCCTTTACCAAGGCCATGGTGCGCTTCGAAGAACTCGTCAATCGCTATTACGGCAAGCCGATCAATTTCGTGCTGCACAAGAACAGCTCGCTGGGTCTCGAGAAGGATTACTTTGCCTACATGAACCAGGGCAAGGCGGTCGACTACGCCATCGTCTCGCCGGCTCACATGTCCACCTTCTCCAAGGCAGCGCCCTTCATCGATGCGCCCTTTTTGTTCAGCGACCTGACCCACTGGAACAAGGTGCTGGACCAGGATGTGCTCAAGCCGATTGCCGATGAGGTTGAGCAAAAGGCCGACGTCAAACTGATTGGTTATGCCGGTGGCGGCGTCCGCAATATTTTTGCCAACAAGACGGCCACCAACCTCAACGAGCTCAAGAACCTCAAGGTCCGCGTCCAGGGTGCCCCGATCTGGAGCCGTACCTTTGGCGCGGTGGGCATGACCCCTACCGTCATTGCCTACAACGAGGTCTACAACGCGATCCAGAACAGCGTGATCCAGGCCGGCGAGAACGAGGCCGCCGGTGTCGAGGCCATGAAGTTCTACGAGGTGGCCCCCAACATCCTGATGACCCGGCATGCCATCACCATCCGCCCTCTGTGCTTCTCCGTCAAGACGCTGCAAAAACTGCCGGCAGATTTGCAGGCGGCCATTTTGCGGGCGGGCAAGGAAGCGGGCGCCTATGGTCGCCAGATCGAATCGTCCGAGGACCAGGCCAAGCTTGACAAATACGCCCGCGAAGGCAAGCTCAAGCAGATCCCCTTTACCCAGCGCGCCGAAATGCAAAAGCTCGTCGATCCCGTCATGGCTGCCTATGCCAAGGAGGTCGGGGCCGAAGCCATCTACGCCCGGATCAACAGCCTGAAGTAAGCGTTTTCGAGCAGCAACGGGCAGCCAGGTGCTGCTCGTTTTCATGGGACATTCCATGCAGAAACTTCTGGCCCTTGTCGACCGTCTATTGCATTTCCTGCTGATCACCACCCTCTTGCTGTTGATCGTGCCGGTCAGTCTGCAGATTTTCTCCCGCTTCACCGACCTGATCCCCCGCTACATGTGGACCGAGGAGATGAGTCGCTTCTTTTTCGTGTGGCTCATCATGCTGGGGGCCACCCTGGGGGTGCGCGAGCGTTTGCATTTCGATGTCGACTTTTTCCCAAATCTCTCGGGCCGCACGGCGCACGTCCTGCTGCGCCTGAGCCAGTTGGCCATGCTGGTATTTTCTGCGGTGATCCTCTATTGGGGGATTGCATTCACCAAATTCGGATGGAACCAGACCTCCGAACTGGCCGAAATGCCGATGTGGTGGATCTTCATTGCCTGGCCGATCGCGGGCGGTTTGTGGATCGTCTTTTTGCTCGATCACCTGATGAACAGTGGTGATGGTCGTGAAAGTTCCATCCAGGGGTCTGTGATTTGAGTGCCTCTCTTTTGTCGCCTTCGATGGCTGCGCTGGTCCTGTTTGGCGCTTTTTTCTTTCTGCTGGCCATCCGCGTCCCGGTGGCTTTTTCGCTCGGACTGGCGTCCTTGCCTGTGCTGGTCCTGGAGCCCCGGCTCTCGCCAATGGTCCTGTTCAACGAAATGTTCAAGTCCTACAACTCGTTCATCTTGCTGGCGGTGCCTTTTTTCCTCCTGACCGCCAACCTCATGAACGGTGGCGGCATCACCGACCGCCTGATGCGGTTGTCTCGCGCCCTCGTCGGTCACTTCCCGGGTGGATTGGCCCAGATCAATGTGATCCTGTCGGTCTTCTTTGCCGGTATTTCAGGTTCATCCACGGCCGACGCTGCCAGCCAGGGCAAGCTGTTCATCGAAGCGCAGGTCAAGGAAGGCTACGACCTGTCGTTTTCCATCGCCATCACCGCGGTGTCGGCCGTTCTCGCCGTGATCATCCCGCCGTCGATTTTGATGGTGGTGTGGGGCGGCGTGATCTCCACCTCCATTGGCGCCATGTACCTCGCGGGCATATTGCCCGGTCTGCTGATCGGCCTGGCCCAGATGGCCACGGTGCACGCCTACGCCAAGCGGCGTAATTACCCCGTCTACCCGAGGGCCAGTCTGCGCGAAATCTACAAAGCCGCCCTGGTGGCTGTTCCGGCCATGCTGACCCCGGTCATCATTGTGGGGGGCATCCTGATGGGTCTGTTCACCGCCACCGAATCGGCAGCGGTGGCAGTCCTGTATGCGGCCGTGCTGTCGCTGATTTTCTACCGCGAAATGAACTGGAACGGCTTTCTGGCTGCGGTGATCGATACCGGCAAACTCAGCGCAGTAGCCCTGTTTTGTGTCGGTACCGCATCGGTGTTCGGCTGGCTGCTGGCCTATTACCAGATACCCAAGGCCCTGCTGGCCAACGTGCAGTCCTGGGAGCTGGGCGTGATCGGCGCCGGCCTGCTGATTGCCGCCACCTTCCTGGTGGTGGGCTGCTTTCTCGACGCTATCCCCGCCATCATCATTGTTGGCACCACCCTGCAGCCCTTGGCCGAATCGGTTGGTATGCACCCCGTGCACTTTGCGATCGTGGGCATCGTCTCGCTGGCTTTTGGCCTGATCACGCCACCCTATGGCATGTGTCTGATGATCTCATGTGCGGTGGCCAAGGTACCCCTGAGCTTTGCGATCAAGGACACCATGATCATGCTGGTGCCCATGCTGCTGGTGCTGGTGGCGGTGATTCTGTTTCCCCAGATCGCCCTGTTTTTGCCCAGTATTTTTGCCCCCGACATGCTCAAGTAAGGCCATGGTCCGGATCCAGCCGCTGAGTGATGTTGCCGGCGCCTCGGTTCAGGGTCTCGACCTGCACGAGGCGCTGCATGCCGATCAGCAGCAGATGCTGGCAGACGCCCTGCACCGGTTTGGGTTTATCGTCATCAAGCACCAGTCGCTCGCCCCAGCCGACCTGGTGAGATTTGCGCGTCGATGGGGTCGGCCATCGCCCCATGTGATCGACACTTTCCATCATCCCGAGGACCCCAACATCCTAATCCTTTCAAATGTGCACAAGGATGGGCGTCCCACCGGCCTGGTCGATGCAGGCACCTATTTCCACAGCGACTATTCCTATCTTGAGGAACCGGCACGCTGCACCATCTTGCATGCGATTGACGTCCCACCTGCCCCCAACGGAACCACTTTCGCCCAGCAGGCCCACGCCTACGCCGATCTTCCGGCCAGCATAAGGGGGAAAATTTCCGACTTGGTGGTCCGGCACCACTACGGCAATCGCGACGATCTCGATCAGCGTTCGCGCACGGTGGCCTCGGTGCTCAATGAAGAACAGACCCAACGGGTTCACTGGGTGCGCCACCCGCTGGTCAGGCCGCACCCGTGGACCGGCGAGCCCGCACTCTACGCCGTCAGCGGCAGCGCCTTCAGCATTGAAGGCCTGCCGGATGAGGAAGGTCTGGCGCTGTTGCGCGATCTGGCAGCGCACGCCACGCAGGCGCGCTATTGCCATACCCACCACTATGAAAATGGAGATGTGATCGTCTGGGACAACGCCCTGCTGCTGCACAGCGCGCCCCTGGTGGACCTGTCGCGGCCCCGGACCCTGTGGCGCGTGACAGTGCTTTATCCGTTCATGGGCTGATCCTCAGGGCATGTACTGGCCGCCGTTCACCTCGATGATCTGTCCCGTCACATAGCCTGACATCTGCTCCGAGGCCAGATACAAAAAGGCCCCCGCACACTCCTGCGCCGTGCCCAGCCGGTTCATCGGGATGGTGGCCTTGAAACCCTCGAGCATTTGCGGGGTGGAAAAGCGCTCGTGAAAGGGTGTGGTGATCACGCCGGGGGCCACGGCATTGACGCGGATATGGTCCTTGGCCAGTTCCTTGGCCAGCCCGCGGGTGATGGTGGAAATGAAGCCCTTCGAACCGGCATACAGGGACGCACCCGTGCCTCCCCCATGCCTGGCTGCGACCGACGTGAGGTTGATGATGCTGCCGCCCTGGCCCTGACGACGCATCACGGCCACGGCGGCAGCGGTGCACATCATGGCCGAACGGGCATTGAGGTGAAGCACGTTGTCAAAGAGTTCATCGGTCACTTCTTCAATCGGCACGCGTTTGACCAGTGCACCAGCGTTGTTGATCAGAACGTCGAGCCGACCGAATGCCTGGACCGTATCGTCCACAAGTTGTCGGTACT
>VGHR01000150.1 GCA_016868205.1 Betaproteobacteria bacterium | reverse complement strand
CAGGCCCTCTATGAAATGGCCTCGCGCCCCCTACAGCCCGAACAGGTACAGCTGATGCTCGCCGGCGACCCTGACACGGCACCTGAGGCGCAGTCCGGCACGCTTTTGAACACGCGCCGCTCCGATCTGCGCCCGCGCACCGGCAACCAGGCCGCCTACCTCGAGCATATTGCGCAGCACGACATCACCTTCGGCATCGGTCCGGCGGGCACCGGCAAGACCTATCTGGCCGCGGCCTGTGCAGTTGACGCGCTCGAGCGACAGACGGTGCAGCGCATCGTGCTGACCCGTCCGGCCGTAGAGGCAGGCGAGCGACTGGGCTTTCTACCGGGCGATCTCTCGCAAAAGGTCGATCCTTACCTGCGTCCGCTCTATGACGCGCTGTACGAACTCATGGGCTTCGATCGGGTGCAAAAAGCCTTCGAACGGCAACAAATAGAGGTGGCCCCCTTGGCCTTCATGCGGGGGCGCACGCTCAACCACGCTTTTGTCATCCTCGACGAGGCACAAAACACGACGCCGGAACAGATGAAGATGTTTCTTACACGCATCGGTTTTGGTAGCAAGGCCGTTGTCACTGGCGATGTCAGCCAGATCGATCTGCCGACCCATCAAACCAGCGGACTGATCCATGCCGAGCGGGTGTTACGCCGGGTCAAGGGTATCGCCATCACGCGGATGACCAGCGCCGATGTCGTGCGTCATCCGCTGGTGGCACGCATCGTCGATGCCTACGACCGCGCGGGGCAGGCGCCGTCGGCGCCGCGGGAGCCAGCCCGGCCATGAGTCTGCCCAATCTGCGTCTGTCGCTTCAGTTCGCAAACCTGCAGCGGGCCGCACGGCACCGGGCGGCCCTGCAAAGACCGGCCGTTGTACGCACCCTGCGCCATGCCTTGGTCTGCCCGGCGGAGATCACGGTGCGCGTGGTCGATGCCGAAGAAGGACGGGCGCTCAACAGCGCATACCGGCGCAAGAATTACGCCACCAACATTCTGACCTTTGGCTATGGTCGGGAGCCACTTCTGACTGCTGACCTGGTCCTGTGCGCGCCGGTTGTGGCACAAGAGGCGCGCCAACAGGGCAAGACCCTCGCACGCCACTATGCCCACCTGCTGGTGCATGGCGTCCTGCATGCGCAGGGCTGGGATCATGAGGAGGACATGCAGGCCCAGGCGATGGAAGCTCGAGAAACCGAAATTCTCAAGGGCCTGGGCTGGCCGAATCCCTACCCGCGCCGACGGGCTTTACCGTGACGCGGCTGGCAGGGCTTGATAGATGACCACCGACTGACCGATGCCCCCGGTCTCGCGGGCCTGACTGGTCGTGACCACATAAGAGCCATCCGGACTGACGGCCAGGCCCACCGCGAAGGGGTCGACCTCCACCGACTCGGACACCGACCATGAGGCCAGATCGATGCGGACCAGTCGCGTGTCCAGATGGACGGCCGCATACAGCGTACGCTGATCGGGCGAGAGTTCAATGGTGCGAACCCCACGCCCGATAGCCAGCACCCGACCACCGGGGCCGGCCACCCGCTGACCCTGGGCCTGCCGCAAGGCCTTGAGAATATCGGCCACCTTGTATCGCCCCACCAGCCCGCTCTGATTGCCGCTCACGAAGAGTTCCTCCCCGTCGCGGCCGATCACCAGGTGCCGGGGGTTGCCGACCATGTCTGTCACCGTGCCCAGATAGCGGCCGGAGGCCACATCAAATCCGGCAAGGCCTCCGCCACCCATGCGGGCCACGAGCACGGTACTGCCATCAGGGGTGTAGATGGTTCCGCGCAAACAAAAGCCGCAGAACTGATCACGGTTGCCCTTGACACCTTCGGTGGGCAACTTGCGCTCAACCACCCAGTGGGCGGTGTACTTGAAGTCCTGCGGATCGGCAGCGCTGATGTCGATCACACCCAGCGTGTTATCGCCCCAATGGGTGACCACCGCCTGTTTGGAGTCCGGCGATATGGCCACATACTTGGGTAAAGGGCCGGTGGGCATGACCCGGACGATGCGGTCCGTCTGCATGTCGACAATAGCCAGGGCCGAGGGCGAAGAGGCGTTGAGGTCAAAGCTGCGCCGGTAGTAGGGAATCCAGAGGTAACGCCCCTCGTGGGAGGTGGCCATCTCCACCGGCTTGCCCAGAAACTGGTTGTAAGCCCCGGGTTTGCCATGGAAGTAGGCATAGCCGAACACCGTGGTCTGGCCCTGGAACAAAGCCGCATCGGACGCACCAAAGGTGTGTGATATCACCGCCAGGGGCTTGAGATCGGGAAAGCTGTAGACCAGCGTCTGGCCGCCTTCCAAGGCGTTGATGTAGAGCTTGGCGCCATCACGAGAAAACAAAGCCGCCTTCGGCGACTGCACGCCGGGATCGTAGATATCGCGCTCCATACCGGTTTTGGCCAGCGCCTGAATACGGGCAAACCGGGTCAGCCCAGCCTCCGCCCAGCTCCCGCCGACCATCGAGAAAATCGTCACCGCACAAAAAAACAAGCGCAGAGGGCGCATCAACAAACTCCCCTAAAGCCATCGATTCAAAACCGCACGAAACACAGTTCAAGAGCCAGGTCCCGGGGACCGCGATCAGAGCAAATCCCTGGGGTCGTCGAAGTGCGCCTCGACATCGCTTGGCAGGAGCTGTATGGTAGCCCTCAAGCCAGGGACCGCGCTCATCAGCGCTTTTTCCACACTGGTTCGCAGGGCCGCAGCTCGGCCCAGGCTCCAGTGCGCCGGCATGTGCATATGCAGATCAACAAAGCGACGCTGGCCCGCCTTGCGGGTCGTGACATGGTCGAACCGCAGGATCACCGCCTCGCCACGCTTGTGCGCAAAGCTGTCGAGCACTTCGTCGATCACACGCCGGACCTCGGGCTTTAGAGATTCATCCATGAGGCCCTGGGAAGAACGCCAGAGCAGGTTCAGTCCTTCGCGCAGAATATTCAGGGCCACTGCGATGGCCACCGCCGCATCGAGCCACAGCCAACCGCTGAAGGTGACCAGTACGATGCCAAGCACCACTGCCAAAGAGGTCCAGACATCGACCACCAAATGCCGTGCATCGGCTTCCAGCGCCATAGAGCGATGTGCTTGCGACGCCCGCCACATGACCCAGGCGAGCAGCCCGTTGAGGGCCGAACTGATCAAAGACAAGGCCAGGCCCCAGCCCACCGACTGCAGGGGCTGAGGATCAAGCAGGCGATGAGTGGCCGCCCAAAGAATGCCCAGCGCCGCCGCCACAATCAGCACGCCTTCAAAACCAGAGGAAAAGTACTCTGCCTTGTGATGGCCGTAGGGGTGGGCCTCGTCGGCCGGCCGCGCGGCGACCGTGACCATGGTCAGGCCGAACACAGCGCTGGCCAGATTAACCAGCGACTCCATCGCATCGGAAAGCAGGCCCACCGAGTCGGTAAGCCACCAGGCCCCGGTCTTTAGCCCGATGGTGACCAGCGCCATCCCAACCGAGACCATCAGCAGGCGCTGCGGCGTGAGCCATACGGAGACCGATCTCATGCGCAGATGGTAGCCCCTGGCCCAGGCCCCCAGAAAGTCAGATAGGGGCGCGATCAGGCCTCAGCTCAGGCTCACGCGGGCGAATTTGCGCTTACCCACCTGGACCACATAGGTGCCCGGGGGCAGCTTGAGTGACTTGTCAGAGACGACGGCCGAGTCGATCCGCACACCACCCCCGTCGATCAAGCGGTTGGCCTCGCTGGTGGAGGGGGCCAAGCCCGCGGCCTTGAGCAAAGCAGAGATCGCCAGGGGGGCGCCGGAGAGGGTCCGCTCGTCGATCTGATCGGGCACGCCGCCGCGACTGCGCAGCATGAAATCCTGCTCGGCCGCCTCGGCCGCAGCGGGGCTGTGAAAACGCGCGGTGATCTCCTTGGCCAGCATGACTTTGGCCTGCTTGGGATTGAGGCCCCCCTCCACCTGCCGGCGCAGGGTCTCGATTTCGGCCAGGGTCTTGAAGGACAACAGGGTGTACCAGCGCCACATCAGTTCGTCCGAAATGGACAACACCTTGGCAAACATACTGTTGGCCTCTTCGGTGATACCGATGTAGTTGTTCTTGGACTTGGACATCTTGTCCACCCCGTCCAGACCCTCGAGCAGGGGCATGGTCAGAATGCACTGCGGCTCCTGCCCGTATTCAGCCTGCAGATGCCGGCCGACCAGCAAATTGAACTTCTGGTCGGTTCCGCCGAGTTCAAGATCGCTGCGCAAAGCCACCGAGTCATAGCCCTGCATCAAGGGGTAGAGGAACTCATGAACCGAGATCGGGGTGCCGGCCTTGAAGCGGTCATGGAAGTCATTGCGCTCCATCATGCGAGCCACGGTGTACTTGGCGGCCAGCTGAATCATGCCGGCAGAGCCCAAAGGTAGTGACCACTCACTGTTGTATCTAATCTCTGTTTTACTGGGATCCAAAACCAAACTGGCCTGCTGATAATAGGTCTGGGCATTGGCCTTGATCTGCTCGGCGGTCAGCGGTGGGCGGGTGCTGTTGCGCCCGGAAGGATCGCCGATCAGAGTGGTGAAGTCGCCGATCAGGAAGATCACCTGGTGTCCCAGATCCTGCAATTGCCGCATCTTGTTGAGAACCACCGTATGGCCCAGA
>VGHR01000149.1 GCA_016868205.1 Betaproteobacteria bacterium | reverse complement strand
GGAAATTGCGCGGCGCTGCCGGGGCACGCCGCGCATTGCCAATCGACTGCTGCGGCGGGTGCGTGACTACGCACAGGTCAAGGCGGACGGCTCGATCACGCTGGAGATTGCCAATCGGGCGCTGGCCATGCTCGATGTTGATCCTCAGGGCTTTGACATCATGGACCGCAAACTGCTGGAGGCGGTGATTCATCGCTTCGACGGGGGGCCGGTGGGGCTGGACAACATTGCCGCCAGCATCGGCGAAGAGCCTGGGACCATCGAGGATGTGATCGAGCCCTATTTGATTCAACAGGGCTACATTCAGCGTACCCCGCGAGGGCGGGTGGCCACCACGGCGGCCTACAGGCACTTGGGGCTGGCTACGCCCGCCGGGCGATCCGGCTCGGGGGGGGACCTGTTTGGGGCTGCCTGAGCCCTGCGTCTTTGTGGTTTATGCAACGGCCAAGGTCTGCGGATGGATGTTTTGCTGCCGGTCTGTGGCAGCATGGGTCCGATGACGGTAAGTTCAATCATTTCGGTCCAGTGGCGACTGGTGCTTACCTTGGCGGTTCTGGCGCTGTCGGCTTGCACGAGCTTGCCGGCGGGCGACGCTTCCGCGACGGCCACCCCCTGGGAGCGCGCGGGCTTGCTGGCCGAGAGCGAGACCTCGGTCCGTGCGACTGGGCCGGCCGATGCGGCCAGCCTGTGGCGTCACCAAACCTTTCCGGGCAAGCGCAAGAACCGCTTTCAGTATGTCTGGCGCGAAGGTCGACCGGCCTTGGCCGTGCAGTCCGACGCCGCCATCAGTGCAATGCGGCAGGTGGTGATGACCCCATCAGAGAGGCTGGATGGCCTACGATTTTCCTGGCGGTTGGCCGGGCTGATCGAGAAGGCCGACCTGCAAGACAGCAGCCGCAGCGATTCACCGCTGGGTGTGGTGATGACCTTCGATGGCGACCGCTCCCGTCTGTCGTCCAGGGACCTCATGCTCTCTGATCTGGCGCGTGCGGTGACCGGCGAGGACATGCCGTACGCCACGCTGATGTATGTCTGGTCCAACGATCTGCCAGTGGGCTCGGTGGTCGTCAGTCGGCGCACCGACCGCATCCGCAAGATGGTCATTGAGTCCGGCCCCGGCGGCCTGAACCGTTGGCTTGACTACGAGCGCGATGTGCGCGCCGATTTCGAACGCGCTTTCGGCGAGGCGCCGGGCCGCCTGATGTCGGTCGGCCTCATGACCGATACCGACAATACCGGGGCCTCGGTGCGGGCCTGGTACGGACCGGTGTCACTGCGCTGGGCACGCTAGGGCTGGTCAGGCTTGGCGAGGCCATGCCGTGCCTCCAGACCCGCGAAGTCCAGATTCATGTGTAACGCTTGCTGCGTAATTTGTCCTTCATGTTCTGCAGCATCGGCTGAAGAATCTGGGCATCGAGCCGAAGCGCCACGCAGGTGGCCAGGATGTCGATGATCATCAGGTGCATCAGGCGTGAGACCATGGGACTGTAGCGGTCGTAGCCCTCGGGATGGTCGGCGGCCAGATGAATGTCGCCGCCTCTGGCCAAGGGAGATCCGCTGGCGGTGATGACGATGACGCAGGCGCCATTGCGTCGCGCGATGTCGGCAGCATCCATCAAGTCTCGGGTACGGCCTGAATTGGAGATCACGACAAGACAGTCCCCGGGCTGCAGCAATGAGGCGCTCATGACCTGCATGTGGCCATCGCTGTGAGCGACCGTGTGCACGCCGAGTCTGAAGAATTTGTGCTGCGCGTCTTGCGCCACGATGCCCGAGTTGCCGGCCCCGATGAATTCGATGCGTCGCTGATCTCGGCAGGCTTGTCGCAACGCTTCGACTGCTCGGCCGATGGCGTGGGTGCTGGCTTCGTTGCGGTACTTGAGAAAAGCAGCTACCGCGTTGTCGATCACCTTGACCGTCACATCGCTCACCTTGTCATCGCTGTCGACACTGCGGTGTATGAACGGCACGCCTTCATTAACGCTGCCGACGAGCTTGAGCTTGAAGTCGGCCAGTCCGTCGTAGCCCAGGCTGCGGCAGAACCGCACCACCGTGGGCTTGCTCACCTGAGACTGTGCCGCCAGCTCGCTGATGGGTTGGCGTGCAAAAGCCCCGGGATCTTCCAGCACCAGCCGAGCCACCCGCTGTTCGGCAGGGGCGAGCGATGGTAAGCAGGCTTTGATACGGTCGAGCATGGGTCCAAAAATTGTAATTTGGTTACAGCGCGAAAGAGCGTCGCCCGTCGATAATCGGGGGCATGAATCAACTTGAAGCGCTCAAGCAGTACACCACAGTTGTTGCCGATACCGGCGACTTCTTGCAGATCGGCCAATTTCGGCCCAGCGATGCGACCACCAACCCGTCCTTGATTCTGAAGGCGGTCAAGAAACCTGATTACCAACCGCTCTTGCGCCAGGTGGTGCAGATCCGCGGGCGCGAAGCGATGGATCGCCTCATCGACAGGCTGCTGGTGCGCTTTGGCTGCGAGATTCTGGCCCTCATACCGGGACGCGTCTCGACCGAGGTCGATGCGCGCCTGAGCTTTGATGTGCGTGGTACGGTGGAGCGTGCTGAGCACCTCATGGCGCTCTATCAAGCCGAGGGCGTGCCCCGGGAGCGGGTGCTGATCAAGATCGCCGCGACCTGGGAGGGCATGACCGCTGCGCGCGAGCTTGAGCAGCGTGGCATACACACCAATCTGACGCTCTTGTTCTCTTTGGGTCAGGCAGTGGTCTGTGGCCAGATGGGGGTGCGGCTGATTTCTCCTTTCGTGGGTCGTATTTATGACTGGCACAAAAAGGCCCTCGGCAGTGCTTGGGTGGAGGCCGATCATGCCGGCGCCAAGGACCCTGGCGTGCAATCGGTCCGCCAGATTTTCAATCACTACAAGCGTTGGGGTATTTCGACCGAAATCATGGGCGCGAGCTTTCGCAACACCGGGCAGGTTCTAGCTCTGGCCGGTTGTGACCTGCTGACCATCAGCCCGGACTTGCTGGCCGAGCTGACCGCCAGCCAGGCGCCAGTGCAGCCCGCGCTGGATGCGCAAGAGGCGCGCCGCATGGACCTGCCTGAGCTGCATCTGGATGAAGCGGATTTCCGTTTGGCGCTCAATCAGGACGCCATGGCCACTGAAAAATTGGCTGAGGGCATTCGCGCCTTCATCGCCGACGCAGTGGCCCTTGAGCAACTGGTCGGGGCGGTTTAAATGTCCGTGGGGCTCACCGTCCGCTGCGATCAGACGGCCGCCTGGGCCCGACTCCAAACGCATTTTGATCGCGCGGGACGAAGTTTTGATTTGCGGCGGGCTTTTGCGCAGGATCCTGAGCGCGTCGAGCGTCTGAGCCAAGAGGCGCCGCATGTGTTTGCCGATTTGTCCAAAAACTGGCTCGACGGCCCGACCCAAGCGCTGTTGCTCGAGCTGGCCGATCAATGCGGGCTGGTGGCCCACCGGGACGCGATGTTTGCTGGCGATTACATCAACAGCACCGAGCAGCGCCGTGTGATGCACTTTCTGCTGCGTCAGCCGGCCCAGCTTGGCTTTGCTCGGGCCTCAGATTGGACTGGGGTGCATGAAACGCGGGAGGCCTTGCTGGCTTATGTCGAGCGGGTGCGCGCCGATGCGTCAATCACCGATGTGGTCAATATCGGTATCGGGGGGTCTGATTTGGGACCGAGCATGGCGGTGCAGGCCCTCGAGGAATTCTCCAACACCGGTAAACGGTTCTACTTCGTCTCCAATGTGGATGGGCATCAGCTGGCTTCGGTACTCTCGGGTTTGCAGGCGCACCGAACCCTGTTCCTGATCGCCTCCAAGACCTTCACCACCACCGAGACCATGACCAATGCCCGCACCGCGCGGCACTGGTTTGAGGCTGCGCTGGGCGCTCGAGCGGCCGAGCTCAGGCCGCAGCACTTCACCGCACTGACGACGAATTTGCAAGCAGCGTCTGAATTCGGTGCTGGGACTTGCTTTGGTTTTGAAGACTGGGTGGGCGGCCGTTATTCCCTGATGTCGGCCATCGGCCTGCCGGTGGCCATGGCTATTGGCGCAACCGCCTGGCGCGAGTTGCTGGCCGGCGCGCATGCGATGGATGAGCACTTTCGCACGGCCCCCCTGGCGCGCAACCTGCCGGTGCGGCTGGGTTTACTCGATGTCTGGTACCGCAATTTTCACGGTCTGGGCTCGCGCTGTGTGGCGCCTTATCACAGCCGACTTGCCCGCTGGCCAGCTTATTTGCAGCAACTGGAGATGGAGAGCAACGGCAAGCGAGTCGACCGGCAGGGACAGGCCCTGCCGTTTCATACGGCCCCCGTCGTCTGGGGCGAGCCCGGCACCAACGGTCAGCATGCTTTTTTTCAAATGCTGCATCAGGGTCACGCGGTGGTTCCGGTCGACTTTTTGGTGGTGCGCCAAGCCGCGCACGCCTGGCCCGAGCATCAGGAGCAGTTATTGGCCAATGCCCTGGCTCAGGCGCAGGCGCTGATGATTGGGCGCACCGATGCGCAGGGACACCGTGATTTCCCGGGCAACCGGCCGAGCAGCTTGCTGATGCTCGACCGTCTGGATCCCGCCAGCTTGGGGGCACTGATCGCCTTGCATGAGCACCGGGTGTTTACCAGTGGCTCGATCTGGGG
>VGHR01000148.1 GCA_016868205.1 Betaproteobacteria bacterium | reverse complement strand
CGGCATGGGACCTGCGCGCCTGAATGTCCCCTGGCGCTTTAGCGGGTGGGCAATCGGCGGTGGTAGAGCTCCAGCAGCTTTTCGGCGGTTCTTGAGGGTTGTTCCTCGTGCGACAAATGGCCCAAGCCCTCAAACCGGGTGAATCCTGCCCGCAGGGTTGGGTCGAGTCGCGCCAAAACTTCTTCCGCTTGTGCAGGCCTGACCGTCTTGTCCCCGGTGGCCACGATCAAGTCGAGGGCCACACGCAGCCGCGGCAGGCGATCGGCGAGTTCGTGCAGGTCCCACTGCGCCATCATGCCCAAGGCCGCTGCAGCATGACTGGGGCTGGCCACCAGCTTGGCGTACAGGTCGACCCCCTCCGGGCTGATACGCGAGCCGGTGCTGTGCAGCAGACGCTCGGCGACGGCGCGGTCTCTGGCTTGATGGGCGAACAGCCGCGGTATCCAGTGCAAGCCCGCCATAAGCCGGGCAGCCGGCGCGAAGAATTGACCGGCCAGTCCGTGCAGAGGCAGCAAGGCCCCGTTGAGGCTGATGATCAGGCGCGGCCGTGACGGTCGGTCCAGGGCCATGCGAACCGCCACCGCGGCGCCGGCCGAGTGGCCGACGATGAGGTCGGGCTGCAGCTTGAGTTCGTCCATCAGCGCCTGCACCCCCGCGGCCATGCCGGGCAGCGACAGCAGACTCGATGAAGCGCCTTCGGCGGGCAACTCCGTGAAGGCATGTCCGGGCAAGTCCAGGCTGATCACTTGCATGGAGCCGGCCAACAGGGGCGCAACATCGCGCCACGAGTGGGCCGAGGCGCCGGTGCCATGCAGTAGCAGCACGGTGGCCGCTGCGGGTGCGGGCCAGTGCTGCACATGCCAGCGCAGGCCAGCGGCCTTGACGAAACGGCTTTGTTCGCGATGAGGCCAGTGCTGCCCATCGCGCTGCCAATTCAGGGCCTCCAGCCGGGTCATGGTCGATCAGCCCACTTCGGGCAGCGCCAGGCGCACCGCTTGTGAGAGTTTGTGGGCGTCGGCATGCGGCAGGGGCAGGTAGTGCGCTCGCATAGCCTGGGCCAATTGCCGCGCCGATTCCTGCGGCTGCGGCGAGGTGTCGATCAGCAGGCAGCTAAGCGCCTCTGCGGCAAAGGGCCGCGCGGCAGCCAGGGCCTCTTGCGCAGCGCGACTCCGACCCGGACTGCCGTCGCGCGCCACATTGGCCCGGCCGTCGGTGAGCAGCACCACCAGGGGGGTGTCGCCGCCTCGGGCAATCTGGCCGGCGAGTTGGTAAGCCGCCTCGAGCGCTGTTGCCAGCGGAGTACCGCCCCCGCCGGGCAGCGCGGCCAGTGATCGCTTGGCGCGCGCCAGGGACCGGGTGGGCGGCAATAGCAACTGCGCCTGGCTGCCCCTGAAGGCGAGCACCGCCACCCGGTCACGGCGCACATAGCAGTCGGCCAGCAAGAGTTCGACCGCACCCTTGGCCTCGGCCAAGCGATGCAGGGCTGAGGAGCCGGAGGCATCGACCACGAAGACCGTGGTGGTCGAACTGTGCTGGCGAAAGCGCCGGATGTGAAAGTCTTCGCGGCGCACTTCGATGCGTTGGCCCGCCTCCGGTCGGCCGTCTGGGCTGAGCCCTTGTTTTCGCAGCCGCTGCCAGGGCGCGGCCGCCCGCAAGGTGGCCAGCAGATGCAGCCGCGCTCCGCCTCGCAGGTCGCCACGAACGGCGCCCAGGGGCCGCCCGCGCCTGAAATTTTTGCGTTCCGCACCGGCTTTGCCGTCTGCTGCCCTCTGGCGCCGCAGACTTTGACCGGCGCGAAGCATGGCCAGGAGGCCTGGCGACAGGCACGCTTGCACGGCCGAGATCATCAATTCTTCCAGCTCCTGCGCGCTCGGTGGCGGGGCTTGCTCCTGAGGCGGCGTCTCCTCGGGCGATTCGGAGCCGGCCTCGCTCGGGGGCTCTGGGGGAGGGGCCGCATCGGGCTCGTCCGCAGAGGCGCTGGCGGGCAAGCGTGTGGCCCGCGGGGCCAGGACCAGGCGCGCGGCCAGCGCAGCATGCTGATCGCCGACACAAGTGTGGCCCTCCAGGGCTGCTGCCACCCGTGCGACCCGCGCAGCCATCAGGGTCGGACGCAGTGAGGTGACGCCCAAAGCCAGGGCAGTGGCGCACAGGGCTTGCAAATGCGTCTCTGGCAGCTCCACCAGAGCCAGCCGCTCGCGCGCTGCGATGATGTCCTCTGCGCTCTGGCTGGGCATGGTTGGGACCGCCCGTCCGAGCGCTTGCTCTTCGTCGAGCGGCTGCGGTGCTTTAAGCCAGAAGGCCAGTCGGTCCCGAAGGGCCGGCAGCAGGCCCTCGTCTTCGTCGAGTCCCTCATCGAGGGCCACCAGGCCGATCGAGACCTCCATCTGTCGCGCCAGTCCTTCGCGCTGCAATTGCAGTTGGCCCGTGTCGAGCACGGCTCGCAGATGGGCGGCGGTCTCCGCGGAAAGCCGCTCGGCCATGGCCAACAACACCAAGCCTCCATGGGCCTGGCTCAGCAGTCCTGTCTTGAGCACCGGTCGCCCACCGGCCAAGGTGGCGGTCAGGTCCAGGCCACCGAGGAGTTCAGTATCGCCAGTGCCCGCCGGCAGCCGCCGCATGGGCGCGCCCTCAGGCAAGAGGCCGCGCAGCCGTGCCAGCCACGCATCGCGCCAGGGATGCGGCCCGCTGCGCAGGCAGGCGCCGCCGAGACCGGCCGGATCGACGGCCAGCAGGGCGGCGGCCTGGGCCTCATCGTCGGACAACAGCGCCAGTTCGTCGAGCAGCGGATCCGGTGGTCGTGCGGTGGCGTCGGAGCGCATGGCAGGGGGCGGGACGACTGGCGAGGGCTGGGCCGAACAGGCCCTTCACACCGGCATGAGCTCGGCCAGCACCCGCTCGATCCGGGGGGTTGAGCCGGTATCGTCAAGCACATGGCGGCGCAGACGGTGTCGTAACGCGGGCGGAGCCACGCGCCGCAGGTGCTTGTCGTTGACCTGCGTGTGGCCCTCGAGCGCGGCGCAAGCCCGGGCCGCGCGTAACAAGGTCATGTCACCGCGCAGACCGTCGGTGCCCAGGGCCATGCACAGCTGCGAGGCTCTGAGTCGGGCCTGCTCGGGAATATCGATGGCCTGGAGTCGCTTGCGGGCGCCGCTGATCTTGCGGCGCAGTTTTTCGGCGTCTTCTTCCCATTCGGCACAGAAACCGGCTGGATCACGCTCGTAGGCCTCGCGCCGGCGCACCACCTCAACCCGGCTGCTCAGGTCTTCGGGGGTCTTGACCTCCACCGAAAGCCCAAATCGGTCGAGCAGCTGCGGTCGCAGTTCCCCTTCTTCCGGATTGCCACTGCCCACAAGTACAAAGCGGGCCGGGTGACGAATGGACAGACCCTCGCGCTCGATGACATTTTCACCCGAAGCTGCTACATCGATCAGCAGGTCGACCAGGTGGTCCTCCAGCAGGTTGACTTCGTCGATGTAAAGAAAGCCCCGGTTCGCCCGGGCCAGCAAACCAGGCTCAAACGCCTTGACGCCCTGCGACAGGGCGCGTTCGAGATCGAGTGCACCGACGACGCGGTCTTCGGTGGCCCCGAGTGGCAGATCAACCACCTGCACGGGCTGGGTGTGGGTCTTGGGTTTGCGCCCTTCGTTCAAGGCTTGCTGGCAAGCTGGGCAGCACCGCTGTGGTTCGGCCGGATCGCATTGGTAGGGGCAAGCGCTGATGACCTTCATCGGGGGCAGCAGGCGGGCCAAGGCGCGCACCGCAGTGGACTTGCCGGTGCCGCGATCACCGAGTACCAGCACGCCCCCCAAGGCCGGGTCGATCGCGGCCATGAGGATCGCCAATTTCATCTCGTCCTGCCCGACGATGGCGGCGAAGGGGAAGGTGTACGCCATCGCTCAAGTATGACATATACATACACCGATTTATGTCAACTTAGGCTGACAGATTCGGGTTTTTACGGATATCGGCTCGACTCGAGCCGGACCGGCGGCCCCTCGAGCGACTCAAGGCGCCGGATCCTTCCCGGTCGGGGGCTCACCTTCAGCGGCTTGGCGGGCCTTACGCTCGGCCACGCTGCGGGCGTGGGCTTGACGCGCATCCCTGATCTGCCAGAGGCCCCAGATCAAAACCACAATAAAGATACCCAATTCCAGCCAGATACCCATGATTCGCTCCAATCGGGTGCTCGGACGCCCTCCGGCGCAGATGCAGGACGGCGGTGATTCCTCCTCGAGGACGACAGGCCCCGATCTGCTGACCGGGCCGCTTGCGGCCCCCTCACGCGCGCCGGTAACTCACGAAACTGTAGCTCAAGCCGCCGGCCGAGACCGCGCTGTGACGGGATGCTTCATGCCACGCCGGGCCCAGGTCGGGCGCATAGGCGTCCCCCTCAAAGTTCTGGCCGATTTCAGTCACCTCGACGCGGTGGGCCACCGGCAGGGCCTGCGCGTAGATTTGCGCGCCGCCGATCACCCAGACCTCGGCCTGGTCGGCGCACAGGTGCAGGGCTTCTGGCAGGCTGTCAGCTTTTTCAGCGCCGTCGGCTTGCCAGCGACCCTGCCGGGTCAGCACGATATTGCGCCGGCCAGGCAGCGGTCGGAAGCGATCGGGCAAAGAGTCCCAGGTCTTGCGGCCCATGATGACCGGAT
>VGHR01000147.1 GCA_016868205.1 Betaproteobacteria bacterium | reverse complement strand
ATTTTACTGGACCTAACTGGAGTTCGGTGGAGTTATTGCTACGCGGAAAAGGGGGATTTCAGAGGAGAAATGGAGGTTACTGGAGTTCCGTGAGTTTGGCTCCGTATGACGCCCTCTCCGCCAGACAGCAAGCAAAAAAGCGCGTTCTGGGCGCTTTTTTGTTTCGGCATACCATCTTGCATGCCTTAAGACTAAGTGCTTGGACAGGCACTTGGTCGCCTCAAGCAACCTCTCCTGATGCGTGGCTCCCTCGGCTTGGCGTTGAGTCTTCGCCGTCTTGCCGCTCCCCCAGACCCCCTACGTTTTGCACACCGCAGGAGGTCAGGCAACGATTGAGCCTGCAATGAAATACAGCTAGACTAAAACTCTCACTGACATTGGATCAACATTTGACGCAAGTCATCGATACATGACGAGTCGTGAACTTACCTAAAGGCAAAGCGCTATATTCGACTCATCGCCTCAAGTTCAGTCAGCCACTACCCGGAGTTCAATAATGCCAGCGCTCGAGGATCTCGCCTACCTGAGCTACTGCAGTCAGGCACGGTTGCCCATGGGGCAGACTGAAGTGGGGCGGATACTGCAGGCCTCCCGGCGGAACAATCAGCGCGATGAAATCACGGGCTTACTGACCTTCAGTGGGGAGGTCTTCGTTCAGTTTCTTGAAGGCTCTCCCGCTGCCTTGCAAGGCCTGATGAATCGGCTCAAAAGCGACACACGGCACCGCGACATCATCATCCTGTCGGAAGGTACCGCGCATGAACGCATGCTTGCCGGCTGGGATATGGAGTTGGTGACGCCCAAGGAAGCCCATTTGGCGCTGCGCGATGCCTTGGGCGAGGCCGGTGATTACGAGAAGGTTATCGCGCTATCCAGCCTGTTGGCAAAGCTTGACCCTGATTTGCATCGAGGCAGTTAAGTCGCGTCGTGGGCTGGCGAGTAAGTCAAAACCGATTTTGATGTGGGAAAAGTCGTTTATGCGAATGCTCGTTCTGCTGGGCTTGTGGATTTCATCCCTGGGTGCGTATGCGTTTGGTTGGGACAATCCAACGAAGCCGTTTAGTGCCGAGTCAAACGAGCGCGAGACCATGCTGATTACATGGAAACCCATTGATGACATACAGGGCGTATGCCTTCGCGAGTCCAAGCGACGCGGCTTCGGCACCTACGACTACAAAGTCGATGCCTGTGCGTTTTGGAATTTCGCCATCCGCACCTGCACCATCTACACGAAGAAACGCCCCACGATGCACGACCTTGGGCACGAAATGCGGCATTGCTACCAGGGCAACTGGCACTGAGGCGCTCCGGTAAGCCCGGCGCTACCTCAAGCAGCCAAAATCGGGGGCTTTCCTTGTGGTGAGGACCTCGCGGCGGCTGTTTCTTGGCCACCCTCATGACGCCTTATCTTCTTCAGCCGCCTTCTTCTCACGGCTTCGACTCCAGGCCAAAACGACTGCGGACAGCGCCAGCAGGAGCACGGCGCCGCTTTCGTAAATCAGATTAAGGGCGCTGGTCTCCTTGCCTTGCAGGATGATCAGGCGCGAAAGCGCCGTGATGGCAATGAAAATGGGAATGGCGATGGGAATTTGCTGGTTTTTGTAGAAGCTAGCCACCATGCCCAGCACCTCAGCGTAGATGAAGAGCAGCAGCAAATCGGTCAACTTGACCGATTGGGCCAAGAGCACGTTGTACATCTCCTGCCCCACCGCCCACACCGTGAAGCCGGCGATCAGGATCAGGATGGCTTTTTCTACCGCAACAATAGACTCGTAGACCTTCACGGGGCAGTCCTTTACTTGGTTTGGGGCACAGATCCCGAAATGTACCTTGCGAGGCAGAAAATCCCCAGAAGACGCCTTAAAAAGCCAAGCTACATTCTCAGACTTCTCGTCAGAGGCGAGGGCCTGCTGTCGCCGATGAGATTCAGCGGGTGTCGATGACCTTGCCTTCAGGCAGCCACTGATGCTCGGAGGTCACGAATCGATGCAGCAGCTCTCGATGCCGATAGAACCATTCGCGTGTCTCCCGTCGCCCCTCGAGAGCGTTCGGCGGCTCAACGGGTACTGAATCGGCTGCCGTGTGAAAAGCCGGGCGTAGCGCGTCGCGCGGCTCACCGCCCGGCCGAAACAAGTGGCGCAGAAAGAGGGCGCAAAGTTCCTGCGTCGCGGCTTTGACACGCGCGCTGGCCTCCGGTCCGCTGCGCGTGGTGCGGTCAGTGAAGATGCTGTGCCCGCCCGTGTTGTAGACCGCCAGGGTCTTGGGAGAGCCGGTCATGGCCTCATAGATCGCGATGCGATCCTCAACGGTGCTGCGGTAGCCTGGCAGGTTGATGGTGTCCTCTAGGCTGGTGATGTGCAGCGTGGGTACATTGACGCCGCCAAGTACCTGCTGCGCGGGCCCCTGGCCCAGCAGAGGCGGCGCCGAAATCAAAATGGCGGCAAGCATGCGCCTGTCCGCAATTTCGCCCGCGTAGGCACTGCCCGCATTCACGCGCGCGCCAGCAAGGAGCATGGCTGTGTTTGCGCCATAGGAGTGGCCGGCAACGGCCATCCTGGATGCGTCGATCAGTCTGCCCTGATCCGAGGCAAGGACTTCGTTCACCGCAAAGCGTAGGTCCAGCACCCGCGCCAAGGCCTCGGCCTCCCGCGCTGCCGACTGCAGGCGCTGCAACACCTCCAGAGGGTTGCCGCGCCACACGGCGCTGTCGCTGCCGACATGCTGAGGATGCAGGCTGGCCAGGCCGGCCTGGGCCCAATGTCGGGCAAGGTAGCTGTAACCCAGGCGCGATCCGCCCAATCCGTGCGAGAACACGACGAGCGGCACCGATCGCACCGAGCTGGCCCGCAGGGGCAGATACAGGCGCGCGGGTACCGGCCTTTGCCGGTGCGCATCGAAAAGCTCAAGGTCCAGGATGCGATGACCTGGCTCGGGGGGCGCAACCGTCGAGGTGGCCGAGCTAGCAACAGCCAGGCTGGTCGCTCCGATTGAAAGGCGTATTGAGCCTTTGAGAAATTCACGGCGCTCCATCGTACAGCATCAAATCGCCGCCAGCGGGGGCGACAAGTCACAGTCAGCGGGGGCATCTACACGGCCGGGAACGCGACTTATCATGGTCGGGACTTAATGAACTCGGGGGTGCGTGATGATCGCAGGGAGCTACGCCGGTTTATGCAGTATTTTGCCGGTATTTTTATACCTTTGTATCGGCCAGCGCCTCAAGCGGGGCAAGGACCGGACTGTTCAAACAGCCAGTCGATGGCCTCTTGGCACAGGCCCATGGCGCGCGGCCGGAAGTAGCCGATGTGTCCGATCGAACGCAAGCCGAGTTGCCTGGGGTCGATGGTGATGCGCTCGACGCGAGCGTTGCGATAGGCTTGCATGAAAGCATCGCGCGAGGCCGGCGTGGCCCACTTGTCGTCAAGGGCATTGACGGCACGAATGGGCGTGCTCACCCTGGCAAACTGATCGATCAGGCCGGGCAGCTCTGGGTCGTCAAAAAAATAGTGGGGCCACTGGCACCAGCGGCGCCATTGCATGAAAAGATCGCGCGGCAGGTCTTCGCCCATTCCCAGAATGCTCCAGGCAAGGTACCCCTTGAATCCGACCACCACAGGCCCGAACACCCACCATAACAGCAGCACGCGCAGGCGTTCCGTCGCAGGCATCCAGCCGTGCCAGCCCGCACCGGTGGCAAAAGTGACCACACGCGCGACTCGTTCATGCCCGGGCAGCAGACCCAACGCATGTCCTCCGAAGGAATGACCGACCATCCCGATGGGGCCAGCGCCTTGCGTCTGCACATGATCGAGCAAGGCGGCCAGGTCCAGCCTCGCCCAGTCCAGATAGTCCATGCGAAAGCCGCGTAAGCTGGAAGGCTGTGACAAGCCCACACCCCGGTAATCCAGGGTCCATACCGTGATGCCCTGGCCTGCGGCAAAGCTCGCAAAGTGACCGTAAAACTGCTGCGGCACGCCGGTTGCACCGGCAACAATAAGGCGTCCCCTGGGCTGACCGGATGGTGAATAGCACAGCGCGCCGAGCTGATATCCATCAGCGGCTGTTAACAGCACGGGTCTGGGGGTTTGCGTCATCACCCAAATTCAAATGGAGCGCCTGTCGTCCAACTATTCGGGCTTGGCCCCTGAGAAACGAACCACCCTGCCCCAGCGCTCGATTTCAGACTCCACAAAGCGGGAAAACTCCTCTGGCGCATTGCCCACCGGGTTGGCGCCATCGGTCTCCAACCGGCGTTGCACCTCAGCGCTTTGCACCGACTGTCGCGCCGCATCGGACAGGCGGCGCGCCAGGGCAGGATCCATGCGCGCCGGTCCGAACAAGCCGAACCAGGCGCTGGACTCGTAGCCAGGTACCACCTCGCTGATGGCGGGTACATCAGGCAGTTGTGCCAGGCGCTGCCGGCTGGTTACACCCAGCGCCTTGAGCCGGCCGGCGCGAATGCTCTGCAAGGTGTTGACCATGGGGGCGAACATCAGATCGACCTGACCGGCTATCACATCCTGCACAGCCGGGGCCGTGCCGCGGTATGGAATATTGACGATAAACAGGCCAGTCTGCATCTTGAACAGGTCGCCTGCCAAGTGCAGGGACGAGCCAATGCCCCCGATCGCGAAGTTAAGCTTGCCCGGTCGGCTCTTGGCGTAGGCGATCAGC
>VGHR01000146.1 GCA_016868205.1 Betaproteobacteria bacterium | reverse complement strand
GCCCGCGGTGGGCGCCGCCGTCGTGTGGCTGCCGATGGCGGTTTATCTGCTGATCAGCGGGCAGATCGTGCAGGGTGCGGTACTGGTCGCCTTTGGTGTGTTGGTCATCGGGCTGGTCGATAACCTGCTGCGCCCGGTACTGGTCGGCAAGGACACCCGCATGCCCGACTATGTGATTTTGTTGTCGACTTTGGGCGGAATCTCACTATTTGGCATCAATGGATTTGTCATCGGTCCAGTGATCGCGGCCATGTTCATCGCTGCCTGGGACCTGTTGGCCGGATCGCGCGAGCCGCCCTAGGCAGGCGCTAAGCCCTGCCTAGGGCACTAATGTTGATGCCCGGCAGCGCCATGCACATGGCCGTGGGCGATTTCCTCAGCGGTGGCTGCGCGCAGTTCCACGACCTTGGCGGCTATGTCCAGGGTCTTGCCGGCCAGGGGGTGATTGCCATCCAGAATGACTTGCGGCCCTTTGATCTTGACCACCGTGAAGACCGCTTCGCGCCCGTCGGCGGTCCGCCCTTCGAGTTGGCCGCCCACCTTCACGCCGGGAGGGAAATTGGTTTTCGGGATGGTTTGCATCAGGGTCTCGTCGCGCTCGCCGAAGGCCTCGGCCGGGCTCAACCGCCAGCGGCCCTTGAAGCCCACTGCCTTGCCCTCCAGCTCGGTTTCGAGTGTGTCGATCAGGTTGCCGTAGCCGCCGTGCAGGTAGGCCGTCGGTTGCTTACCGTCCTGAATCACCTGGCCCTGCGCGTCAGCAACCTTGAGGCGCAGGGTGATAGCGGTGTCTTTGCTGATTTGCATGGTCATTTCCTAGATTAGCTCTATTGTGGTGCTATCCGGCCCGGTTTCCTCGGGGAACCGCCTGGCCATGAAAAAACCCGCCGTCTTGCGAGGGCGGGTCGTTCAGCCGGGGCCGACTTATTTGAGTTTGACTTCCTTGTACTCGACATGCTTACGAGCTTTGGGGTCGAATTTCATGATCAGCATCTTGTCCGGCGTGGTCTTTTTGTTTTTGCTGGTGGTGTAAAAGTGTCCAGTTCCAGCGGTGGACTCGAGCTTGATTTTTTCGCGTGCGCCTTTTGCCATGATGCTCTCCTTCAGATTTCGCCGCGTGCGCGCAGGTCTGCGAGGACGGCATCTATGCCATTTTTGTCGATCAGGCGCAGACCTGCATTGGTAATGCGCAGGCGCACCCAGCGGTTCTCGCTTTCGACCCAAAAGCGTCGATATTGCAGGTTCGGCATGAACCGGCGCTTGGTTTTGTTGTTGGCGTGGGAGACATTGTTTCCCACCATGGGCTTTTTGCCCGTGACTTGACAGACGCGTGCCATGAGGACACTCCAGATAAAAAATTACGCAGCTTTCGCTGCACCTCGCCCATGTCCTGTGCTGTGCCGCCTACCCGGTCTACGCAAGGTTTTTGCCAGACTGGTACGGCCCCGGCTCATGGGCGGTCAGGAATTTTGCCGGACGGCGCGCTTTAGAAGTCGCTCTAGAGCTGTCGATTCCGGAAAACCGAGCATTATAGCGCTTCGGGGGCCTGGGCTAGGCCGGGGGCGCCTCGTCAAGCGGCTACCATTGCCGGCCTTTCCGACGAGCCCTGCCAGGAGCCAACCATGACCTTTTCTCGAACCAGCCAGCGCGCTGCCGCCCAGTTGCGTCCCGTGCGTATCACCCGCGGCTACACCATGCATGCCGAGGGCTCGGTGCTGATTGAATTTGGCCACACCCGGGTGCTGTGCACCGCCTCGGTGGAGGACAAGGTGCCCGCGCACCAAAGGGGCAGCGGCCAGGGCTGGGTGACGGCCGAATACGGCATGCTTCCGCGTGCCACGCACACCCGGGGTGATCGGGAGGCGGCCCGGGGCAAGCAGAGCGGTCGCACCCAGGAGATACAGCGCCTGATTGGACGCAGCCTGCGTGCCGTCTTCGATCTGACGGTGCTTGGCGAGCGCACCTTGGTGCTCGATTGCGATGTGATCCAGGCCGATGGGGGCACTCGCACCGCGGCCATCACCGGGGCGTTCGTGGCTGCGCACGATGCCCTGACCGGTCTGTTGGCACAAGGCAAGATCACCCACCTTCCCCTGCGAGGTCATGTGGCGGCGATCTCCGTTGGGCTGGTTGAGGGTACGCCTTTGCTCGACCTCGACTATGGGGAAGATGTGGCCTGCGACACCGATATGAATGTGGTCATGACCGAGACCGGACATTTTGTGGAGGTACAGGGTACGGCCGAGGGCGTGGCCTTCAGTCGCCGCGAGATGGATCAGCTCTTGGCGCTGGCCGAGAAGGGCATTGCCGAGTTGATCGGCCTGCAGAAAGCTGCTTTGGCCCAGGCTGCCCAATGAAGCTGGTACTGGCCTCCAACAACGCCGGCAAGCTGGCCGAGCTGCAGACCTTGTTCGCGCCGCTGGGCTTGACTTTGGTCCCGCAGTCGGCCTTGGGTATCTCCGAAGCCGAGGAGCCCTTCCGGACCTTTCTCGAGAACGCGCTGGCCAAGGCCAGACATGCCTCGCGCGAGAGCGGTTTGCCCGCGGTAGCCGACGATGCCGGTTTATGCGTGCAGGCCTTCGGCGGCCAGCCGGGTGTTGACACCGCTTTCTATGCCACCCGCTTTGGCTATCCCAAGGGAGATGATCACAATGTGCGGGCCCTGCTTGAGCAGATGCGCCATGTCGACGACCGCCGCGCCGCCCTGGTGAGCACCCTGGTGGCGCTGCGCTCGCCTGACGACCCCGAGCCCTTGGTGGCGGTAGGCAGGGCCGCCGGCCTGATCATGCGTGAGCCGCGTGGGAGCCACGGGTTCGGCTTTGATCCAGTGATGTTGATCCCAGCCTTTGGCAAGACTTTCGCTGAGCTGCCGACGGAGGTCAAGAATGCACACAGTCATCGTGGACAGGCGGCACGCCAAATGTGCGGGCTCATTGTCGAGCGCTGGTTGTCCTGAGGTCGGGCTGTGAAGGATCTTGCCCACTATCTGCGACCCGGCACGCTGCAACTAGCGGCTCTGCCGCCCCTGTCAGTCTATGTGCATCTTCCCTGGTGCCTGCGCAAGTGCCCCTACTGCGATTTCAATTCCCATGAGCTTTCGGCCGAAGCCGTGCCGCAGCAGTCCTATGTTGATGCTGTGCTGGCCGATCTGGATGCGGCCCTGCCTTTGGTCTGGGGGCGATCGGTGCATAGCGTGTTTCTGGGCGGGGGAACACCGAGCTTGTTCACACCCGAGACGATTGACGCGCTACTGGGCCGGCTGCGATCGCGCCTGAGATGGCAACCCGACTGCGAGGTCACGCTGGAGGCCAATCCCGGCACCTTCGAAAAGGACCGCTTTCGACAGTACCGGCAAGCGGGCATAACCCGGCTTTCGCTGGGGGTGCAGAGCTTTGACGATGCCGCACTCTCGGCCCTGGGCCGCGTTCACGACCGTTCGCAGGCCCTGGCGGCCGCTGAAGAAGCGGCCGAGTGCTTTGAGACCTTCAACATCGATCTGATGTATGCCTGGCCCGGTCAGGACAGGGTGCGTCTGCAAGCCGATCTGGATCAGGCGCTGGCACTGGCCCCACCGCATCTGTCGGTTTACCACTTGACGATAGAGCCCAATACTTTCTTTGCCCGCTTCCCGCCCCAGCTGCCCGACGATGATTTGGCCTATGAAATGCTCGATCGCATCACCGAGTGCACGCAGCAGGCGGGTTTGCAGCGCTATGAGGTTTCGGCCTATGCTCGTCCGGGCCACCGCTGCTGGCACAACCTCAACTACTGGCAGTTTGGCGATTATCTGGGCATCGGTGCGGGGGCCCACTCGAAGCTCAGCTTTGCTCATCGCGTCGTGCGTCAGGTCAGGGTGCGCGAACCCCGTCTCTATATGGAGCGCGCAATGCGGGCCGAGGCGGTGGCCCAGGAGCATGAGGTCGGCCGCGCTGACTTGCCTTTTGAATTTATGCTCAATGCGCTGCGCTTGCCCGAGGGCTTTGAGTTGCAGCGGTTCACCGAGCGCACCGGCTTGCCCCCGGGCGTTTTGCAACAGCCCCTGGAACGGGCCCAGTCTGGCGGTTTGCTGCAAGTCGATTTGCAGCGTATCCGACCTACCGCCCGCGGACTTGATTTCCTCAACGACTTACAGGCTCTCTTTTTGCCCGACACTGCGCTCCCATGACTTCGCAAGCTTGGATCATTCTGGCCGTCTCCGGGGCTATTAGCTTTTTGTTGGGCGCTTGGTTGCGCCGTACCTTCAATCGCCGGCGATTCGAGCGTCAGCAACAGGCTGCCGAACAGTTGCGTACCTTGGCCGCCGAGCGTGAACGGCAGGCGCCGCCCTCACACAACAAGGCGAAGCGACGCCGGCAACAAAAAATCCGCGAAGATTAGCTTGGCGTGAGCGATCACTTTCGTTTTTAGATATACTGGATCTGCCTTTTCTGCACTCGTTCTGCCTGGGCTGAGGGCGAGACTGATCGGCACAAAATTTGCTTAGTTGGGTAACTGTGGGTTTTCCGTCGGGGCTTGAGTCCCGATTGACGGCAGGAGATCATGAACGCGTTGCCCAGTTCCTTGCCAGCGGCGAGCAGCCCTGGAGCCTCAGAGCGTCGTCCCGGCGCCGTGCCCATGCGCACGGCCGACGGGACATCGGCGTTTGCCCAGACCTTGGCGCAGCTGCGGACCAGGCCGGGCCGATCGGCCATGAGCGAGGCTGAGGTCAGACCGGGCGACACCTTGGTCGGCATCGTCGTCCGC
>VGHR01000145.1 GCA_016868205.1 Betaproteobacteria bacterium | reverse complement strand
CCAGGCAGCGATGAACATGGCCGCGATCACTGGACCGATGACAAATCCATTGATGCCAAATAGTGAGATTCCGCCCAAAGTCGACAACAAAATCACATAGTCGGGCATGCGGGTGTCCTTGCCGACCAGTACCGGGCGCAGCAGGTTATCGACCAGCCCGATGACCAACACACCAAAGGCGACCAGTACCGCACCCTGCACGATCTGCCCGCTGATCAGCAGATAAACCGCCATCGGCAGCCACACGACGGCGGCGCCCACCGCGGGCAGCAGTGACAAAAAGGCCATCACAACGCCCCAAAGAACGGGGGCGTTGATATCGAGCGCCCAGAAAATCAGGCCGCCCAGAGCCCCCTGAACCAGGGCCACCACCACATTGCCCTTGACCGTCGCCCGGATCACAGTCGCAAACTTGGCGCTCAGCTCGAGCATGTACTCCTGCTTGATCGGCGCGACACGGCGCAACCTGCGCACCACATCGGCGCCATCACGCAGGAGGAAGAAGAGCACATAAAGCATGATGAAAAAATTGATCAGCCCGCTGAACGCATCCTGCCCGATGCTCAGCGCCTGACCGGCAAAAAACTGCGAGCCGCGCGTCAAGGCCGCCGTCAGGCGCTCGAGCAGCAGACCCGAACTACCCAGCCCAAAACGGTCCAGCAGCTCAGTCATCCATGCCGGCAGGGCTGCATAAATTTGCTGCAAATACAGTCCGAAATTGATGTCGCCCGACTGGATGCGTTGATACACCTGGGTGCCTTCGCGCACCAGCATGCCCGTCAGCCAGGCTAGCGGCAGGAGCACCAGTAGGATGATCACCCCCAGACAAACCAGGGCCGCAGTATTGCGTCGACCCGGCCAGGCCGCCAGCAAGAGGACTTGGAGCGGCGCAAACAAAATCGCCAGCGCAGCCGCCCAGAACAAAGCCCCGAAATAAGGCTGCAAGATCCAGGCGAAAGCCAGGCTGACGGCCACCAAAAGGACCAGAAAAGACTTGTCCTCCAGGGATGCACGCTGATGGGACGGATCGTTTTTCATGACTCGATATCGGAGCCAGGGTTTGAGCTCCAGGGCCACATGGTAGCGCCACATCGAGCGCTGACCACGCTACCATGGACTCATCATGGAGCCTGTCCTACCACCGGCTAACCGGCGCTTCCTGATCGGCGTGCGCGAATTGGTGGAGTTCACCGCTCGTGCCGGCGATCTGGACCAGCGCTTTGGCGCAGCGCCCACGGCCCAGGAGGGATTGGCCGGACATGCGCGGGTGGCCGCGCGACGCGGATCAGACTACGAAAGCGAGGTGGTACTGAGCGCCGACGAAGGCCTGTTGACGGTGCGCGGTCGTGCCGATGGATTCGACAAGCACCTGCAGCGATTGGAGGAGATCAAGACCTACCGCGGGCGCTTCGAGTCGATCAAACCGAACCAGCGCAGTCTGCACTGGGCCCAGGCACAGGTCTACGGGCACCTGCTGTGTCAAGCGCGTGGCCTGACCCGCATCGAGCTGGCCCTGGTCTACCTCAATCTGGAGGATGAGCGCGAAACGGTCCTGCTGCGATGGGCCACAGCGTCTGAGCTCGAACAGTTTCACCGGCGGCTGTGTGGCCTCTTTGTATCCTGGGCGCAGCAGGAGTTGGCTCACCAGGCGCGCAGATCGCAAGCCCTGCAGACGCTGAGCTTTCCCCTTGCGCCCCTGCGACCGGGGCAGCGGGACTTGGCCGAAGCGGTCTGGCGCTGTCTGCGCAAAGGTCGAAGTTTGATGGTGCAGGCGCCCACCGGCATCGGCAAGACGCTGGGCACCCTTTTTCCCAGCCTGAAGGCCATGGCAGCGCCGCCTTCCTCACCGAAGGCATTGGATAAACTGTTCTACCTCGCCGCTAAAGGCTCGGGCCGCGATCTGGCCTTGCGCGCCCTCAGCAGCCTGTCTGCTGCCCGCGGGCCGCAGCCCCTGCGGGTCCTCGAGTTAATGGCGCGCGAGAAAGCCTGCGAGCATCCTGATAAGGCGTGTTACGGCCAGTCCTGCCCGCTGGCGCGCGGCTTTTATGACAAGCTGCCGCGAGCGCGCGCGGCTGCAGTGCAAGCCGGCTGGCTCGATGCGACAAGCCTGCGACAAATCGCGCTCGAGCATGAGCTATGTCCCTATCACCTCGGGCGCGACCTCATCAACTGGGCCGATGTGGTGGTGGGCGACTACAACCACTGGTTCGACACCCACGGCGTGCTCTATGCAATCAGCCTGGCGCGCAGCTGGCAAGTGGCGGTGCTGGTTGACGAGGCCCACAACTTGATCGAGCGTGGTCGGCAGATGTACAGCGTGACCCTGAGCGAATCGACCCTCAAGCTGGCGCGCGGCGTGGCGCCTCCCGACCTGAAGCGCCCGCTCAGCCGGCTGCAGCGGCACTGGCGTGAACTACGCACCAACACTGCGGACTACCGGGTTCTCGATGAGCTGCCGCTGCCGCTGAGGCTGGCCCTGCACAACGCCAGCGCCCGCATCGCCGCCTGGCAAGCCCAGCACCCGGAGCTGGCTCCAGGGCCGTTGCATCAGTTCGGTTTCGATCTGATGCGCTTTCTGCACTATGCCGATCAGGCCAGCTTGCACAGCCTGATCGATGTGAGCGTAGGGCACCCTGGAACGCGCCAGGCCAGCGCTTGCCTGAGTGTGCGCAATGTGCTGCCGGCCCCGTTCCTGAAGGAGCGGTGGAACGCGGCGCGAGCCAGCGTGCTTTTTTCAGCCACTCTCGCCCCAACGCATCACTACCGGCACATGCTGGGATGGCCCGACGACGGGCTCGAGCTTGATCTGCCCGTGCCATTTCACAGCGAGCAATTGCAGGTTCGGGTGGCCGCCAAAGTCTCCACCCGCTGGGCCGATCGGCCGCAAAGCCTGCCCGCACTGGTCCATATCATGGCGGCGCAATGGCGCAGCCGCCCTGGCAAATACCTGGCCTTCTTCAGCAGTTTCGACTATCTCGGACAAGTCAGTGCAGCCCTGCAGACGCACTACCCCCAGGTCCCTCAGTGGCGGCAGGAGACGCGCATGCATGAGGACCGGCAACAGGCCTTTATCGAACGCTTTCGTTCCGGCGCGGCGGGTATCGGCTTTGCTGTGCTCGGCGGCTCATTTGCCGAAGGCATCGATCTGCCGGGCGAGCAATTGATCGGCGCCTTCATCGCCACCCTGGGCCTGCCCCAAATCAATCCGGTTCAGGAAGAGCTTCGCAAGCGCACGCACCAGTTGCTCGGTCAAGGCTACGAGCACACCTACCTCTATCCGGGACTGCGCAAGGTGGTGCAAGCAGCCGGCCGCGTCATTCGCAGCCCCAGCGACCGGGGTGTGGTCTGGTTGATGGACGAGCGCTACGCACAGGCACGGGTGCGCGCGCTGTTGCCCAACTGGTGGCCCATCGAACTCATTGCAGACCCCGGTGGCCTCGAAGGGGCTCAAGGCGCGCAGCTTCCTCAGGAAGCGTTTCCCGATCGCTGAACCCATCGAGATCATCGGCCGACGCCGCTTGCTCATCGGGCACGCTCTCTTGGGCCAGATCGGCTGCATCGGCCACTGTGTCAATCAACTCGGGGTTGTCGAGAGCCGAAGCAGGTCGATCGAAGGCTGACAGCACATCGTCGGCGTCGTGCCCGGCGCTCGGGCCCTGCTGACCATCGACCAGATGGTCCGGCAGGATGTCCGAGGCCTCAGCCTCAAGAGCAAGACCCAAGGCCTCGCCAGTACCACTGGCGTCGCTGTCGCCGAGCCACTGCTGACGCGTATAAGCACCGAGGCTGTCGCTACCGCTATCGCTGTTGTCACTGGGTCCCAAGCTTGCCCCGCGGCCTGCGCGGCCTCGGCTGCCTTGCGCCGGCCGGCGCGCCCTCCCTCGCGGCCGGCCTCGCGGGCTTCAGCCGAGTTGAATTCATGGGCTCGGCCACTGGCATGTGCCGCTTTACCGCCAAGGCTGGCAATCTCGCGCTGGCGCTGAGGGTCCATGGACGCAAAGCCGCGCTTGGACGATGTTTTGGACTCTGACTGTTCACTCATGGTGCAATTCTCCTGACGGGTGAAGGGGATGCTTGTGTTTTCAAAGCACAACCCGACTGTAGGAACAGCGTCAGAAAGTGTTGATCAGTTGGCAACCCTGGCGCTTGTAGGACAAGGTCGGATACGGCCGATCCGTACCGGCCGCCCGGCAAGGGGCCCACTAGCCGGACTAAAGCTGGGCCTGCACCGCCGCAGCGATGGCCTGTTGCACCGGCAGTAGCTCCCCGAGGGTGGGCAACAGGCGCCAATGCAGATTCGGATGCTCAAGCCGGGCCTGCGCCAGAAATTCGGGGATATCAACCCGCACATGGCTGCCGCTGGCCAGAAACAGCGGCACCACAGTCACCTGCTGCGGCTGTTCGGCCAGCAACAGGGCCAGGCCCTGCGCCATGCTGGGGCTGGCCGACTCCAGGTAGCAAAGCACCACCGGCCCTTCGTGCGTCCGGGCCAGCTGTTCGGCGATGGCCTCGAAAGGCTTTTTCCAGGCCGGGTCCCTGGAGCCATGGGCAATCAACAAAAGCGCGTGGCGCATGGTCTGACCTGCCCGGTATTTAGTACCACAAGTAGTGAGGCTGGTTGTTAAGTTTATTGGATGAGTCCAGGTTGACTCGGTGCGATGTGCCTTGTTGTTAGTGTCACTGGTGCGGGCGGTCGATAGTTCAATGATGAGTGCGGCCTGATCTGGTTGTAGTTGCATCGCCATTTCTCTGTCAGAACTCGCGCCTCCCTCAAGCTGTAGAAGATCTCCCCGTCCAAGAACTCATCCCTGAGCT
>VGHR01000144.1 GCA_016868205.1 Betaproteobacteria bacterium | reverse complement strand
ACCGAGGCCATCACCGGTCTTGATCTGGTGGAGTGGCAGTTGCGGGTGGCCAGCGGCGAGCCTCTGCCTCTCGCGCAAGAGCAAGTCCCCCTGCGCGGCCACGCCATCGAGGCGCGCATTTGTGCGGAGAATCCCGACAAGCAATTCCTGCCGGCCACGGGCACCCTGCAGGTCTACAGCAAGCCGGCCAGTACGGCTTTTGCGGTCAGCGAGGTGCGCATCGACGACGGTGTTCGCCCGGGCGATGCCATCAGTCCTTTCTACGACTCGATGATTGCCAAGCTCATCGTGCGCGCCGACACGCGCGCCCAGGCGCTGGCCCGGCTCGACGCCGCGCTGGCCGATCTGCACATCGTCGGTCCGGCCACCAATGTGCAGTTCTTGCGCCACATTCTGGCCACGCCCGCGTTCTCGCAGGCCCGGCTTGACACCGCGCTGATCCCGCGCGAGGCCGACCGTCTTTTTCATCAGCAGCCTGTCTCTGTTCGGGCAGCGGTGGCGGCGGTGGTGGTGCATCGGCTACAGGCTGAGCAGGCTTTGGCAGGGAGCGATCCCTTCAGCGCACGCGACGGTTGGCGCTCGCACGGCCTGACGCACAGGCATTTTGATTTTCGGTGGCAGGACCAGCGGCTGCGAGCTACGCTCATCTATGGCCGCTCAGGCTTGCAATTGGCCTTCAGTGGGGACGATCCGCAGCCCCTGGCCTGGCAGACGCGCGAGTCGGCACTGGTCTGGCACTGGGGAGAAGACACGGGCCGCGCGCAGGTGTACTGGCAGGGCGAGCTCGCCCATGTTTTTTCGCCCGAGGGCAGCACCCGCATTGAGCTGATGGATGCGCTTGCCCAGGCGGGCCAAGAGGCTCAGGAGGGCGGGCGACTGAGCGCTCCCATGCCCGGCAAGATCGTGAGCTTTCTCGTCAAGCCTGGCGAGCGTGTGAGTAAGGGCCAGGCCCTGGCCCTGATGGAGGCTATGAAGATGGAGCACACCATCGCGGCGCCGGCCGATGGTGCGGTCGAGGAACTGCTGTTTGCCCCCGGTGACCAGGTGTCCGAGGGGGCCGAGCTCTTGCGCCTGAGTGCCTGATGCGCATCGTCTTTCATGACCTCACTGTTGAGCCCGAGCCCTGGCTGGCCGAATTACGGCGGGCCTTCCCGCAGGCCACGGTGCAGTCGTGGCAGCCGGGCGCTCCTGCGGCAGATTACGCCTTGGTCTGGGCGCCGCCTCAGCAACTGCTTGATGAACAGCCGCAGCTCAAAGCTCTCTTCAATATCGCCGCCGGTGTCGATGCGCTCCTCAAGCTCAAACTGCCCGCTGCTGTCCCGGTGTTTCGGCTTGACGATGCCGGCATGGCGGTGCAGATGGCCGAGTATGTCTGCCAGGCGGTGATTCGCTTTTATCGCGAGCTCGATGCGGTCGAGGCAGACAGTCGACGCGGTCTCTGGCAGCAGCGCGCGCCGCGCTTGCGCCAAGATTTTGCTGTGGGGGTGATGGGTCTGGGGGTATTGGGCCAGCGCGTGTTGGGCGCCCTGCACGCTTTCGGTTATCCGCTGCGCGGATGGAGCCGCTCTGCGCGCACCCTGCCGGGCGTACAGACATTTTGGGGGGCAGCGCAATGGCCGGACTTCCTTCGCGGCAGCCGGATTCTGGTCAATCTGCTGCCCCTGACCCCAGAGACTGACAAGATCCTGGACCGGCGCGCGCTGATGAGCTTGCCGGTCGGTGGCTACCTGATCAATGTGGCGCGAGGTCGTCACCTTGTCGATGAGGACCTCTTGGCAGTCCTCGACAGCGGCCATCTTGCCGGGGCCTTGCTCGATGTGTTCCAGCAGGAGCCGCTGCCGGCTGATCATCCCTTCTGGCATCATCCGCGTATCACCGTGACCCCACACACCTCGGCGCGCACCCTGCGCCGTGAAAGTCTGGCCCAGATCATCGGCAAGATAGTCGCGCTTGAGGCAGGGGCGCTGCCTCAGAGCCTGGGCGGATGGGTGCGTACCGAAGTAGGATACTGATCCTCGTAATGGAGAGAGCCATGAATCTGCCTTCCAGAGTCAAGTTGGTCGATGTCGGCCCGCGTGACGGGCTGCAAAACGAAAAAGGGCAAGTGCCGGCCGAAGTCAAGATCGAGTTGGTGCACAGGCTGCAGGATGCCGGCCTGAAAGAAATCGAGGTCACCAGCTTTGTCAGCCCCAAATGGGTGCCTCAAATGGCCGATAACGCTCAGGTGATGGCCGGCATACATCGTCGCCCTGATGTGCGTTATTCGGTGCTAGTGCCCAACCTCAAAGGTCTGGAGGCGGCTCTCTCAGTTCCCCGGGCCCACTGGCCCGATGCGATTGTGGTGTTTGCTGCAGCCAGCGAGGCCTTCAGTCAGCGCAATATCAACTGCTCGATTGCCGAGAGCATCGATCGTTTTGCACCCGTGGTGGCGCAGGCGCGCAGCCAAGGTATTCATGTCCGCGGCGCGATTTCGGTGGCAGTGGGTTGCCCCTACCAGGGCGAAGTGCCCCCCCAGGCTGTCGGCGAGGTGGCCCGCCTGATGAAGGCAATCGGCGTACAACACGCTGGCGTGGCAGACACCGTGGGTGTCGGCACGCCGGGCAAGGTGCAGCGCGCTATGGAGGCGGCACTGCAGCATTACGAACCGGCCGATGTATCGGGCCATTTTCATGACACCTATGGACAGGCCCTGGCCAACACGCTGGCCTGCCTGGAAATGGGGATCTGGCAGTTCGACAGCTCGTCGGCCGGGCTGGGCGGTTGTCCCTATGCCAAGGGCGCAACGGGTAATGTTGCCACCGAAGATGTCGTCTACCTGCTTCACGGCCTGGGTATCGACACCGGCATCGATCTGGACAAGCTCATCGATGCGGGCGCCTTTATCAGCAGTTTTCTGCAGCGCAAACCCAATTCGCGCGCAGCCACTGCATTGCTTAACAAGCGCGCCGCGTGAATCTGCCCGAGTCGGTGCAAAGAGTGGCGGCCTTGCTGGCTGAGCGCGGCCATGCTCATGCGCCCCGTCTGCTCGACGAGTCGGCGCGTACGGCGCAGGAGGCGGCCGACGCCCTGGGCGTGCAGCTCGGCCAGATTGCCAAGAGTATCGTGTTTCGGCGTGAGCCCGATCAGGTGGCGGTGATGGTGGTCACCGCGGGCGATCAGCGGGTCGATGAGCGCAAACTGGCCGACCGGCTCTGCCCCGCCGGCTACAAGCTGATCCGTGCCGATGCCGCTTTTGTGCGTGAACGCACCGGTTTTGCCATTGGTGGCGTGGCTCCGCTGGCGCATTTGCACCCGCCCTTGCTTTTGCTTGATCTAAGCTTGTTTCGCTTTGAACAGGTCTGGGCAGCGGCCGGACATCCGCACGCGGTTTTTGCGGCTTCGCCCGCCCAACTTGCGCGCCTGACCCAAGCGCGCCTGGAGGATGTTTCGACTCAAGGCCTGGAGTTGCAGGCCCGCGCCAGGGCCATGCTGCGCGCGCGCGCGGCCATCGTGGCGTCTGAGCCTGTGGCCGAGCCGCCCTCACCCTGCTTGTCTGTCTGCTGCATGTCACCGGATGACGGTTTGTGTGCGGGCTGTCTGCGCACGATCGACGAAATTGCAGCCTGGGGCTCGATGGCCTTGTCCCAGCGGCATGAGGTGTGGCAAGCCATTGCCCGGCGCGCCGCTACAACGCGGGGGGCTTGAGCTATGCAAGTGCCGCAGCTGACCTTTTACCTTGACTTCATCTCGCCCTATGCCTATCTGGCCTTCGAGCGTTTGCCGCAGGCCTTACAGGGCATCAGTCATGTGGTTCGCTATCAGCCGGTACTCTTTGGCAGCCTGCTTGCGCATCACGGACAGTTGGGCCCAGCCGAGTTACCCAGCAAGCGGGCCTGGACCTACCGTCATGTGCTGTGGCTGGCCAGCGCCCAGGGCACGGCCATGCAGATGCCGGCCAGTCACCCTTTCAACCCTTTGGTCCTTTTACGCCTGGCACTGGCCTGCGGTACGGACGGGCCCAACCGCTGGCAGTGTGAAACCCTCTTTCGTCATGTCTGGACTGAAGGGGGCGACCCGCTCGATGCGCATCGCTTGGCCCGGTTAAGTCGGCTCTTGCAGCCCTCGGCCGATCCGGCCAGTGACGCTGTCAAGCTGCGGCTGCGTACCAGCACGCAGGCGGCGCTCGATGCCGGTGTTTTCGGCGTGCCCACGGTGGCCTTAGGGAACAAATTGTTCTGGGGCCTTGATGCCCTGCCCATGCTGCGCGACCATCTTGAAGGCGGTGCCTGGTTTGAGGGCCCGGCCTGGGACCATGCAGCGCAGGTGCCGGTAGGCATTGAGCGCAGGCGCTAGCCGGTCTTTCCGTCCTGCCCCAAAAAAAACGCCCACCGAAGTGGGCGTTTGAACTTCAAGCCATCGCTCGAATGGCTCGAGTTACCCGGTATCAGGTCGCGCGGGTATCGATATCGCCAGCCAGGCTGGGATAACGCACATGTTCGACCAGCTCCTGCACTTCCTTTTTGGGCGCAGGAGTGAACAGGCTCACCAGGATGATCACCGCGAAGCCCAGCGGCACGCCGAAGACACCCGCCGAGATCGGTAGGATGCCGTTCCACAGGCTGATCGGATCGGTCACGCCGAAGATGGTGCGCATCCAGGGGTGGTTGGAAGCCATGTAGTACAGGGTGATACCGAAGCCGGCCAGCATGCCCAGCACCGCGCCTGCAGCCGTGGCTCGCTTCCAGAAGATACCCAGCACCAGGGCCGGGAAGAATCCGGCTGCAGCAAAGGAGAACGCCGCCGAGACCAGGAACAGTATGTCAGCCTGCTTGGTGACATAGACCGTGTAGGCGGTGTAGGCCGCGGCCAAGGCCACGACCAGCAACAGGATTTTTGAGATCATCACGCGACGG